>JBAQAB010000304.1:0-2416 GCA_049285535.1 Xanthobacteraceae bacterium | reverse complement strand
TGGACGCGCGTTGCCTCGAGCCTGAAAAGTTTCGTTGAAACGGGCCAAGGCATGGATCTGCTTCGTGAGGTTGAGGGAGCCAGCGCATGAACTCGCCAGCAGATAAGCCCAGCTTCGTTTATGTCATCTACATTCGCACGACGGCGGAAACGCTGTGGCAAGCGCTGATCGATCCGGAATTCACCCGGCAGTATTGGGCCGGCACTTGGCAAGAGTCGGATTGGAAAGCCGGCGCCGCGTGGCGCATCATGATTCCCGATGGCCGGGTTGCCGATTCCGGCGAAATCGTCGAATGCGAGCCGCACCGTCGCCTGGTGCTGACTTGGCGCAACGAATTCCGCCCCGAGCTGCGCGAGGAGGGCTATTCGCGGCTCACCTATGAAATCGAACAGCAGGGCGACATGGTCAAGCTTATGCTGACGCACGAGAGCGACCGGCCGCACTCGAAATTGATCGAGGCGGTCTCGAACGGTTGGCCCGCGATCTTGTCGAGCCTGAAGAGCTTGCTGGAAACCGGCGAATCGCTCGAAGCGACGCGGCATTGGCCGGAGAACATGAAATAGATGACCGATTTCAAGCCAAAGACCGTTTATGTAACTTACATCGCGGCCACGCCGGAAAAGGTGTGGCAGGCACTCACCTCATCGGAGTTCACCCGAAAATATTTCTGGGATCGTACCATCGAGATCGAGCCGAAGCGGGGTGGGGCCTTTGTGCTGCGCCTGCCCGATGGCCGCGTCAACGTGCAAGGCAAAGTCATGGAATACGATCCGCCGCGCAAACTCTCGGTGACCTGGCACGTCGAATGGCCCGAGGATTTTCGCAAGCTTCCCGAATGCCTCGTCACCTATGAGATCGCGCCAGCCGGCAAGGCGGTACGTCTGACCATGATGGAATCGCATTCCTGGGAGGTCCCCGAGGCGATCCTCTCCGGCGGCAAGACGGGCTGGCCTGCGGTGCTGTCGGGTTTGAAGAGCTTGCTCGAAACCGGAAAAGTCCCGGCAATTGCCATGGAACCGCCGAAGGCAATGATCGAAGCGATCAGGGCGTTGCGCTGATGAGCATGATCCCGAAAAGTGGATACCGGTTTTCGGAAAAAGATCATGCTCAAACAAAAAGCTGGAGGCCGGTTTCGATTCCATCAAAACCGATTGGGCTCTAGCGCAAGCTGGCGTTGATTTTGTCGAGCGCCGCCGAGCCCGGGCAAAGGTCCTTCGCGTCAAGCGTATTGAGCGGCGTCTCGATCGTATTGAGATGGCCGTGCAGGTCGGCAGCTTCCTCCTCGACAAAGAGGAGCCCGGTGACGATCTGGCCTTGCGAAGCGTGATGCTGGGTGAAGGTCATGGCGGCCAACCGGTCGTGCACGTCGTATTCGGCGTTCAATTTCCGTAACGCGATTGTCGTGCCGTCATGCTGCTCGACCATTTCGACGGTGCCCGGGGCGTAGTCGACGTGGATCGGCGCGCGGCCGGTAATGACATCGAGGAAGTTGACCGCCTCGTTGTGCTCGCGCACGTAATCGAAGCTCTTGGTTGAGCCAGCGTGATTGTTGAAGGCGACGCACGGCGAGATGACGTCGATGAAGGCCGCGCCCTCATGCTCGATCGCCGCCTTGATAAGGGGCACGAGCTGCTTCTTGTCGCCGGAGAACGAGCGCGCGACGAAGCTGGCGCCAAGCTGCAGCGCGAGCCCGACCATGTCGATAGCGCTGTCGTTATTAGCAACGCCGCGCTTGGATTTCGAGCCGCGGTCGGCGGTGGCTGAAAACTGGCCCTTGGTTAGGCCGTAGACCCCATTATTCTCGACGATATAGACCATATTGACGCCGCGGCGCATGCAGTGGGCGAACTGGCCGAGCCCGATTGAGGCGGAGTCGCCGTCACCCGAGACTCCGAGATAAATCAGCTCGCGATTGGCGAGGTTGGCGCCGGTCAGCACCGACGGCATGCGGCCGTGCACGGAATTAAAACCGTGCGAATTGCCGAGGAAATAATCCGGCGTCTTCGACGAGCAGCCGATGCCAGAAATCTTCGCCACGCGGTGCGGCTCGATCGAAAGCTCGAAACACGCTTCGATGATCGAGGCGGTGATGGAATCGTGGCCGCAGCCGGCGCACAGCGTCGAGATCTTGCCTTCATAATCGCGGTGGGTGTAGCCCAGCGCGTTCTTCGGCAGATCCGGGTGGTGGAATTTTGGCTTGACGACGTAAGTCATGAAATCACCTGGGTCATGACACGACTTTCCGAAGCGGGGTGACTTTGAGCTGATCTTGATGCTCGCCGATCGCCTTGGCGATAAAGCGGGCGGTGATCGGCGTGCCGTCGTAATGCAGGATCGGCACGAGCCGCACCGGATCGATGCCGATCTCGTTGACGATCAGCGAACGAAGCTGCGCGTCGCGGTTTTGTTCGACGAC
>JBAQAB010000303.1:0-5501 GCA_049285535.1 Xanthobacteraceae bacterium | reverse complement strand
AAGTACATCACAGACGCCCGCATTTGAGCATGCTATCGTTCGTAATGATCCGGTGCGCGTGACCCCCATTGGAGGGTCCGATGGCAATCAAGATCGCGAGACGAAAATTCATTGCCGCTCTTTGCGGCGCGGCAATGCCGTGGCCCCTTGTTGGGGCGCGCGCGCAGCAAGGCGGCATGCGTCGAGTTGGCGTTCTCATGAATACGGCGGAGGACTCTTCGGAAACTCAGGCCCGTCTCGCGTTGTTCGTGCAAGGACTGCGTGAAGCGGGGTGGATGGAGGGTCACAACTTACATATCGATACGCGCTGGGCGGCGGGCGAACCCGACCGCTTTCACGAATACGCGACGGAGTTGGTCGCGCTCGCACCAGACGTGGTTTTGGCCTCGACAACCCCCGCAGTGACGCCACTGCTACAAGCTAGTCGCACAGTGCCGATAGTGTTCGTCGGCGTCATCGACCCGGTGGGCTCCGGTATGGTCGCGAGCCTATCGCGGCCGGGCGGTAATGCCACCGGCTTTGTCATATTCGAGTATGCCCTCGCGGCGAAATGGCTCGAACTTCTAAAAGAAATCGCGCCGGAAGTGACGCGCGCTGCTGTTTTACGCGATCCAGCGATTGCTGCGGGAATTGGCCAGTTCGCCGCAATCCAGGCTACGGCATCAACCGGCGTGGAATTAAGTGCCATCGATCTGCGCGATGCTGATGAGATCGAGCACGCCGTTGCGTCATTCGCGCGCGGCGCAAGCGGCGGCCTGATTGTGACGGCAAGCAAATTCGGGGCAAACCATCCGGATATCCTCGCTGCACTTGCCGCCCGCTACAAACTGCCCGCTGTATACCCATTCGATTATTTCGTCATGCCTGGCAGCTTGATGTCCTATGGACCCAATCTGAGGGACGAGTTTCGCAATGCCGCCGGTTACGTCGATCGCATTCTCAAGGGCGAGAAACCTGCCGACCTTCCGGTCCAGGCACCGACCAAATACGAGCTGGCCATAAATCTCAAAGCGGCCAAGGCCCTTGGCCTCGACGTGCCGGCGACGCTGCTCACCACCGCCGACGAGGTGATCGAGTAAAGGGGCACGATGTCCGTTGTGGCTCAATCACTACCGATCGGCGATGTCCGAGTTGCGTCCGCTTTTCACCTGTTAGCGGCCGAATGGCGGACACGGTCTGACTTCGGCTCAGGGCCACAAGCCGACTTCGGTCCGCGTCCACGTCGGGTAGGGACTTCGCCCTAGTAGCAAGTAACGCCATACGCGCAGCGCCGCACGGCCCGCCGTACAGTGCGTCGACCGACGCGTCGATAGTGACCATAGTAGGCTTGTGCCTGACCAACAGACACCACGATGCCTGATGTTGCCGAACGTTCCACCGATATTGGCATAGCGCTAAGCACTGCGGCAGTCGCGGCAGCCGCACAGATCAGCCCGACTTTCTTGTACATTGTTGACATGGTGTTCTCCTTCCGGATTGCAGTAGCCTTACGTCACTTCTACCACAGAGGCGGTGTCCATCCTCGACAATCCTCAATGCGTGGGTCTGTTCAAAATTGACCACTTTCCAAAAGGAACCAGTGGTGCAGCAGATGTAGCGCGCCGGTTTGAACAGGCCGCTTCAGAATAAAGGAGACGCATTCGTATCTTAGAAAATTGATTAGTTGGAGTCGCAACCAAAGTCCTGCCGCGCCATCCCCTAAAAGTGATCGCCCGGGAAAACTGTTGAGACTGGAACGGCGATTTTATCCACGCCATAATTAAAATGCGCCGCACTTAATTTATCCACGCCATAGTTAAAATGCGCCGCACTTAAAGAGTAACAACTCAACAGATCGGTCTCACCGTCAGCACATACCCCTCGCGTTAGCCGCCATGGATCTTGATTTGTTGATCGAATCGAAGGGAGAGCGCGATGAAACGCCGGGATTTCAATCGGATTGTGCTTGGCGCTGGGATTAGCCCCATCTTTGCGAAATCGTCGCTCGCGCAAATGTCGCCCGAGGAATTGCAGAGTACGCCTCCGAAGCCTGCCGCACCAAGCATCGTCATCAAGAATTCTCCAAGAACCTATAATCAGGTCAATGTTCCGCGCAAATATACGGCTGGTCGACGACGCTTCACCATTTACTGGACTTGGAGCTATCCCTGGGAAGCCAATCGCGATGTAGCCGAGCTGGACAATCGCTTCTCGACCATGACTGAGGTGCGCCGGGTCGGTTGGCCGCGCTACGAGGAACCAGAATGGTCGGAGCGGCAATTTCTGCAAGGCATCGCGGGAACTCTGGAATTATTTCACCTTTCGACCATTCGATTTCAGAACATTGTCGGTGAGGCCACGGGACATCCCGTCGTAGTTTACCAGCGGGTTGACCAAGCCGGTCAACGCTTGCCAGTCGACGAGGAGGTTCTCGGCGATACCGATACGATGATGATTTTCGGTTTGGATCATATGGTTACGGAACAGGAGGCAAGCGACGGAGAAATTGAAGCGGTTCGAAAATTTCTGACGCGGGAGGGGACTTGTCTAATGATAGGTCCACATCATGATGTCGGCGTGTCCCCCGATCCGGCGGAGCGTCAGATGGAATATTTGCACCATGGCGATCCCTTGGTTCCCAGGCAGCAACGGTTCGGCCTGTACACGCGCTCCTTGATGAAGGGACTTGGCGTACCAGTGGAGAACCGATGGGGCCTGCGGCCGGCCCAAGTGCCAGAGACAAATCAGATCGCTCCGCTGACTGCCCTGAGGGACTTGGATACCCGCGGGTGGCTTACCGGCGTTACAACGTTCAATTTTCACCCGCACCTGCCGCATTACGCTCTGACGACAGACGATGCGAAGCTAATTCGCGTTTTGGCGCGGCAGCCGATCGATATGACGCATCCTCACCCGTTCACGGAAGCCGGAAATCGTGAGTTCAATACATTCCTTTGGATGCCGCCAAGCGGGACGCGAGCAGGCGATATCGTGCTGGTTGATCTAACGATGTTTACGACGCTGTTTGGCGGCGCCGAGAGTTTGGACCGCTTCTGGACCAATCTCGCTACACGCACATAACAGGTGCTGAGTCAGCTTTGCATCCGCCGACTTCGAATAACACAGAGCGTCAGCCACACGTTGCTGACGAAGGAGGGCGATCATGTCACAGGGTCAAATTAGTAAAACTACCCGCCGGACATTCCTCGGCACGGCAACCGTCGCGACGGCGGCATCGCTGGCCGCACCGGTCGCAGGCGAGGCTCAAGGCGCCGGTGCGGACAATTCCGTCGGTGCGACTAAACTGGCGCAGGGCGATGCGGATATTCCCGCACAGCTGATGGCACGCGCGAAGGCCGGCGATTGGACCAAGCCGGCGGCCATGGCAATCCCGAAGGAAGGATATTTCGAGCTTGAGCAGGGACGATACGGGCCAATTTTCCCGAAGACACCAGCCAACTATGGCTTCACACTTATTGCCAAGATCAAACCGGGTCGCGAAGAAACGATCCGAGCGTACGGAAAAACAATAGAGAACGCCATAGCTGCCAATCCGTCCGCTCTCGCCCCGCTCAGACTTCACTACTTGAGATGGGTTCTCTTTAACATCGCTGGCGAAACGTATTTCATGTATCAGGGGATTTTCGACACTGACTTTGACAAATATACCGAAGATGCCGTTGCCCTGTTCAGCAGCCTCGGCGTCAGCACCACGTTCGAGAATCTGGAAGGGTTCCCGATGGATTGGAAGACCAACGCTTCGGCATTCATTAAATTCGTCCGCGAACATCAAAACCCAAGCTTCCTCGAATATGGTGAATATCCGTTCGTCACTGCCGACGAGATAAAGAAGGCTCTCAAAGTGAAGGCGGCTTTGGCCGGAATGCTGGATCAAATGCAGTGAGGTGAGGCATAGCCCCGCGGCAGAGCATAAAATATGCAGAGCTACCGGGCGACAGAACGCACCACATTTCGTCTGATCGATAATCAGAAATTCTGAATGCTTGAGTTCGATGACATTCAATACATCTTGCTCACGCGCGTGCCGGCGCTGACCGGCCGATATGAATTTCTTTCGTTTCAGCAACCCGCTCAAGGACGCGCTTGGCTTAAGGCCATGCAAGAGAAGGTGCCGTCGGCCAAGGCGGTCGCCGGCAGGATCGATCTGGAAAAACGATGGGTATCCGTGGCGTTCACCTGGAACGGATTGCGCGCACTCGGAGTGGACGAGGCGTCACTCGCGACGTTTCCAGAGGAATTTCGGCAAGGCATGGCCGCCCGGTGGCAGGTCCTCGGCGACACCAGCACTAACCATCCCGACAATTGGGCCGGAGGCCTTGCTGGGCCGAAGCTTCACGCGATCGCCATTCTCTTTGCTCGCGATGCCGCCGAAAAAGAGCGGAGCGTTGGCGAGCATAAGGCATTATTGGCGCGCACACCCGGCGTAGAGGTGCTGTCGTCGCTGGACTTAGAGGCGATACCGTTCCGATATGTACGTGAACATTTTGGCTACCGCGATCGGCTGACTACCCCGGAAATTGAGGGAACCGGAATTGAGCCAACACCTGGTTCCGGACCGCCTATCAAAGCGGGCGAGTTCATCCTCGGCTATCCCGATGAAGATGGTCCGCCCCCGAAGCTACCGCAGCCGGAGGTCCTGTCTCGCAACGGCAGCTATATGGCGTATCGGCGGCTGCAGCAGCATGTCGGCGCCTTCCGTGATTTTTTGCGCGAACAAGGCGGCCCGACCGCTGACGACCAGGAATTGCTCGCGGCAAAATTGATGGGCCGCTGGCGAAGCGGGGCTCCCCTTGTGCTTGCGCCCGACAAAGACGATCCGTCGCTCGCCGACGACCCTCGGCGCAACAATAATTTCAACTACGCGAAAATGGATCCCCAAGGTTACGCTGTGCCGCTGGGCGCGCATATTCGCCGGATGAACCCGCGTGACACGGCCGTGAATATGAATCGGCGCAAAGTGCTTCGTCGTGGCGCGACATACGGGCCGCCTTTGCCTGAAGGCGCTCCCGAAGATGGGATCGAGCGCGGTATTGCGGCGTTCGTGGTCTGCGCCAGTCTCGTTCGCCAATTCGAATTCGCGCAGAACGTTTGGGTAAACGACCCAAATTTCCATGAGCTAGGCAATGAACGCGATCCGATGATCGGCGCTCAAGACGGCACCTACGATATGACGATTCCGAAGCGGCCAGTCCGGCGAAAGATAAAGGGCCTGCCCGCTTTCACGACCGTAAAGGGGGGCGCCTATTTCTTCCTACCGGGTATCAAGGCGCTACACTACCTTGCCGCTCTCGGCGGCCAGCTCCAATAGGTGAGCGCAAACACAATGCCGACCTAGCCTGGAGCGGCTTGGCAACACGGCCAGAAGCATGTCGTCTTTGGGTCGATGCTGTCGAAAAAGGCTCTAATTCTATCGTCGTGCCGCTCGATGCGTCCTCTGTTGAATTGAGTTTTGGCCTTAGATGGTGGCCACCACCTTGACGCGGAGACTCCCGTGACGCCTA
>JBAQAB010000302.1:0-4561 GCA_049285535.1 Xanthobacteraceae bacterium | reverse complement strand
CTATGCGCCGATCGCTACCGGCATCGGCTTTGCCGCCGATCGCCTCAACCGCCTGCAATTCCTGACCATCCGCCAATTTCTCAGTCTGGTGTTCGGCGCGCTCGTCTTCCTGCTCTTGGTGCTCGCGATATGGTCCTGATCCGCGATCTGACCATCCAAGGCGCGCAGATGCTGCTGGTGCTGCTGGTAGCGCCGCTGTTCGTTGGCTTCGTGCGCAAGGTAAAAGCGCGGCTGCTGCGGCGGCAAGGTCCACCTGTTATCCAGCCCTATCTCGATCTCGTACGCCTGATGCGCAAGGACGTGGTGCTGGCGGAGCAAGCGTCATGGCTATTCCGCGTCATCCCCTATCTCGTGTTCGCCGCCACCTGGGTTGCCGCGTCGCTGGTGCCGACCTTCCGCACCGATCTCACGTTCTCGTGGTCGGCCGATTTCATCGCCATCATCGCGCTGCTCGGCAGCGCCCGCTTCTTCCTGGCGCTCGCGGGCCTCGACGTCGGCACCAGCTTCGGCGGCATCGGCTCGAGCCGCGAAGTGATGATCGCCTCGCTCGCCGAACCGGCGATGCTCATGATCGTCTTCACGTTGGCGCTGATCGCCGGCTCGACGCAGCTCTCCACCATGGCCGCGTTCATGGCGTCGCCAGCGGTTGGATTGCGGGTCTCGCTCGGGATGGGACTCGTCGCGCTGATCATGGTGGCGATCGCCGAGAACGGCCGCATCCCGATCGACAATCCGGCGACCCATCTCGAATTGACTATGGTGCATGAGGCCATGGTGTTGGAGTATTCCGGCCGCCACCTGGCGCTGATCGAACTCTCCGGCGCGCTCAAGCTCATTCTCTACGTTTCGCTGATCGCCTGCTTGTTCGCGCCCTGGGGAATCGAATCGGCCGCCGCCGCGGTGCCGACGCTGGCGCTCGGCGCCGCCGCCTATATCGGCAAGCTCGCCGTCGGCGGTTTTCTCTTGGCGCTGTTTGAGACCTCGGTCGCCAAGATGCGCGTGTTCCGCGTACCGGAATATTTGGGCGCCGCGCTGATGCTTGGGCTCTTGGCGACGCTGCTGCGCTTCGTGTCGGAGAGCTTCTGATGAGCCGGATCGATTTCGACGTCGCACATCTGCTCGCCGGCACGCTGGTGCTGATCAGCTTTCTCGAACTCTATCAGGACCGCCTGTATTCGCTGCTCAACGTCTATGCGCTGCATGCCTTGGTGCTGGCGGCCTCGGTCGCCTGGCAGGCTTTGATCCAGGATGCGCCTCACCTTTATGTCACGGCCGGCATCGCGTTGGTGTTCAAGGCGATCGTCATCCCGGTGACGTTACACCGCATGATCATCAAACTCGGCATTCATCGCGAGATCGAGAAAGTGGTAGGCGTCGGTTTCACCATGCTCGCCGGCATGGGGCTGGTCGCGCTCTCCATGGTGGTCATGCTGCGGGTGACGCACAACGCCGATCCGCTGGCGCAGGAGGATCTCGCGTTTGCGCTTGCGGTGGTGCTGCTCGGCCTTTTGATGATGGTGACACGGCAAAACGCGGTCAGCCAGGTGATCGGCTTCATGTCGCTCGAGAACGGCCTCGTCCTGGCGGCGACCGGCGCCAAGGGCATGCCGCTCGTGGTCGAGATCAGTGTCGCGTTCTCGATCCTGATCGCCTTCATCGTGATCGGAATTTTCCTGTTCCGCATCCGCGAGCGCTTCGACACCGTGGACGTGCAGGCGCTCGATCAGTGTCGCGGAGAGCGCCGATGAGGATCGAGGCGCTGACCGGCGTTCTTTTGATCCCGGCGATTGCCGCCGCCTTGCTGGCGGTGCTGCCCGGCTACCGCATGACGGCGCGGCTCAACGTCGTAGCGACGACGGCCACGCTCATCTGCGCGGTCTCGCTGTTCTTCCGGCGGCCGCCGACCGGCGCTTATCTGTTGGTCGACGATCTCAATGTCACCTTCATCGTGCTCACGACGTTCGTCGGCTTCACCACCAGCGTGTTCAGCGCGAGCTATATCGCCCACGAGCTCGAAACCGGGCGGCTCACACCGTCATCCGTGCGGTTCTATCACGCCATGTACCAGGTGCTGATGTTTGCAATGAATCTGGCGCTTATCGCCAACAATATCGGCCTGATGTGGGTGGCGATTGAGATGGCGACGCTGACCACGGTACTGATGGTCGGCATTTATCGCACCCATGAAGCGCTCGAAGCGGCATGGAAATATTTCATTCTCGGCAGCGTCGGCATCGCGCTCGCTTTGTTCGGCACCATCCTCGTCTATATGGCGGCACGGCCGGTGGTCGGCGAGGGCCTTGATGCCATGGTGTGGACCGTCCTGGTCAAGCGCGCCGGCGGCTTCGATCCGGCGCTGCTCAACCTCGCCTTTGTTTTTCTGTTGCTCGGCTACGGTACCAAAGTGGGGCTGGCGCCGCTGCATGCCTGGCTGCCGGACGCTCATGCCGAGGGACCGACTCCGATCTCGGCGGTGCTGTCGGGATTGCTGCTCAATGTCGCGCTCTACGCGCTGTTGCGTTTCAAGATGCTGCTGGCGGTAAATGCCGGCGCGCTGGCGCCCGGCCCGCTGATGGTCACGCTCGGCCTGATCTCGCTGGTGTTCGCCGCGTTCATGCTCTACCACCGCCGCGACATCAAGCGCATGTTCGCCTACTCGTCGATCGAGCACATGGGCATCATTACTTTCGCCTTCGGCATGGGCGGCCCGATCGCCAACTTCGCCGGCTTGCTGCACATGACCATGCATTCGCTGACCAAATCGGCAATCTTCTTTGCCGTCGGCCATGTCACGCAGGTCAAAGGCACGCAACGGATCGCCGATATTGGCGGCCTCACCGAGACGCATCCGGTGCTGGGCTGGGGCCTCATCCTCGGCGTCGTGGCGATCGCCGGCCTGCCGCCGCTCGGCATTTTCATGAGCGAATTTCTGGTGGTGAGTTCGACCTTCGCCCGCGCCCCCGCGCTCGCAATCATTCTCGTGTTCGGGCTTCTCGTCGCTCTGGGCGGTCTCTTTCTGCGCGTCAACAGCATCGCCTTCGGCGAGCCGCGCGGGCCGAACGCCAAGGCGCGCGCCTCCTATGTGCCGATGTTCAGTCACCTCGCGCTTGTGTTCGCCGCCGGCATCTATATGCCGCCGGCGCTCGTCGTATGGTTCCAGAACGTCGCCGGATTGCTTGGCTAGACCATGGCCGCCCTCATCGACATCATTCAAGGTAAGCGGGTCGACGGTCATCGCCCTTGGCCGCGCCTGATCGTGACGCAGGATGTCTGGCGCCATGTTGCGAACGAAATCGCTGCCGGCCGTGCAACGCTGCTCGGCCTTTGGGGTGACGCGAGCGCATCCTGCACGGTGCACATGGCGTTCATCGAGCAGGACAGCAACAACATTGCGGTTGTGAGTCTCGAATGTCCGGGCGAAACGTTTCCATCAGTGAGCACGCTGCACCCGCCAGCGAGCCGGCTGGAGCGCGCCATTCACAGCCTCTATGGACTCCAACCGGTTGGCGCACCCGACACGCGCCCGTGGCTCGATCTCGGCTTTTGGGACGTGAAATATCCGCTCGGCTCACGCATGTCGGCGCCGGATGCGCGCCAGACCTACACGTTTTTGCCGGTGGAGGGCGAAAGCCTACATCAGATTCCCGTTGGTCCGGTGCACGCCGGCGTCATCGAGCCGGGCCATTTCCGCTTCACCGCCAGTGGCGAGACCGTGGTGCGGCTCGAAGAACGGCTCGGTTACGCGCACAAGGGGATCGAGTCGCTCATGATGGGCGTTCCCATCGCGCAAGCGGCGCGATTGGCCGGCCGCACCTCGGGCGATAGCACCGTCGCTTATGGCATCGCCTTTGCGCATGCGGTCGAAGCGGCGCTTGCCGTCGAAGCGCCGCCGCGGGCGCAATTCTTACGTGCGCTGATGGCGGAACTGGAGCGGCTGGCGAACCATTTCGGCGACATCGGCGCCATCTGCAACGACGCGTCATTCGCGCTCATGCACGCGCATTGCGGCATCCTGCGCGAGCTGGTGTTGCGGGCGGCAAACGACGTATTCGGTCACCGCCTGATGATGGATCGCGTGCTGCCTGGTGGCGTTGCCGTGGATCTCAATCGCGGCGGGGTGCCCCGCATCCGCGGCTTATTGTGGCAGATCCAGCAGCGGTTTCCGCGCCTGATTGAGCTTTACGACAATACCGCGTCGCTGCAGGACCGCACCGTCACGTCGGGTATTCTGCCTGCCGAGCTTGCCCGACGATTCGGTGCCTCCGGTTATGTCGGGCGGGCGAGCGGACGCAATGTCGACGCGCGCAAAACGCCCGGTTATGCGCCCTACGACCGGCTTGCCTTTACGGTGCCGGTGCTCACTGCGGGCGACGTCAATGCGCGCGTCTGGATCCGCATCCACGAAGTCGAGCAAAGCATCGCGCTCATCGAACAGATACTCGAACGGCTGCCGGACGGCCCGATCGTCCACACGCTCGACGGAGTGGGCGGCGGCGAAGGTCTAGGGCTCGCCGAGAGCTTCCGCGGCGATGTGCTGGCATGGGTGCGCCTGAATGATGGG
>JBAQAB010000301.1:0-31293 GCA_049285535.1 Xanthobacteraceae bacterium | reverse complement strand
GAGCTTTCGCCTCCGAGCCGCCCGACGAGGCGTCCGGCACAAAGACAAACCCGTCGAGCCGGCCTATGACGTGGCCTTCGACCGCGACCTCGCCGGTCTTGTTGAACTCGGGCTCGAAGGTCGCGTTCTCACGCAGCCGCCGCATCAAGACGCTGGTGCGGCGATCGACAAAACGCTCGGTGAGCCGTTCATGCAAAGCGTCCGAGAGCCGGTCTTCGACCGCGCGCGTGACACCCTGCCAGTGCTCGGGATCTGCAAGCCAATTCGGCCGGTTGGCGGCAAAGGTCCAAGTGCGGATATGGGCGATGCGGTTGGACAGGGTATCGATATCGCCGTCGGTGCGATCCGCGAACGCGACCTGGTGGGCGAACCAGCCGGTCTCGATCGCGCCGTCGCGCTGCAGAAAACCGTAAACCGTCACCACAAGCTCGGCGTGATTGGCGGGAGCCATCTTGCGGTAATCGGGAAGCTGGCAGACGTCCCACAGCCGCTCGACGTCGGCAGCCGTTCTGGTCAGCGCGCGCACATTGTCATCGCGCGCGGCGTGATCGAGCACCAGAATGTCTTCGGCCACCGGCGCGCGCCCCAACGCGGTTTCCGTCGGCGGCGCGGCGAGCGTCGCTTGCAAAGCGCCGACCGACGAGAAGTCGAGATCGGAATTGCGCCATTGCACCAATTTCACCGGCTCGAATGTGTGCGATTCAAGCGCCTGGACCAGTTCGGTCTCAAACGGCGGACAGCGGCCGCTGGTGCCGAAGGTGCCGTCGCGGGTGGCACGGCCGGCACGGCCGGCGATCTGGGCGAGCTCGGAGGGACTGAGCTTGCGGAACTGGTAGCCGTCGAATTTGCGGTCGGAGGCAAAGGCGATGTGATCGACGTCGAGATTGAGCCCCATGCCGATGGCGTCGGTCGCCACCAGATAATCGACCTGTCCAGACTGATAGAGCTCGACCTGGGCATTGCGCGTGCGCGGCGACAGCGCGCCGAGCACCACCGCGGCGCCGCCGCGCTGGCGGCGGATCAATTCGGCGATGGCGTAAACTTCCTCGGCCGAAAATGCGACGATGGCGGACCGCCGCGGCAGCCGCGTCAGCTTCTTTTCGCCGGAGAAAGTGAGTTGCGACAGCCGCGGCCGGCTGACGATGCTGGCGCCGGGCAGAAGCCGCTCCACGATCGGCTTCATGGTGGCGGCGCCGAGCACCAGCGTTTCTTCGCGGCCGCGCCGGTTGAGCATGCGGTCGGTAAAGACGTGGCCACGTTCGAAGTCGGCGGCGAGCTGGATCTCGTCGATGGCGAGGAACGCAACATCGAGATCGCGCGGCATCGCCTCGACGGTGGCGACCCAGAAGCGCGGGTTCGGCGGCTTGATCTTTTCTTCGCCGGTGATCAGCGCCACCGCTTCGGCACCGACCCGCTCCACCGCGCGGTTATAAACTTCGCGCGCCAACAGCCGCAGCGGCAGGCCGATGAGGCCGGACGAATGCGCCAGCATCCGTTCGATCGCGAGATGCGTCTTTCCGGTATTGGTCGGGCCCAGCACGGCTGTGACGCCGGCACCACGGGCACGTAAATCACGGTCGGCTGGAGGTGAGAACGAAATCGGCATCAAAAGCCCGGCATTTACGCCCCTCCCTGGACGCCTCCGCTGGCGCGGGAAGCAGGTGGGGATTGTCTTCTGTACCACAATGTAACGCGGGGAAAGTCCTGTGCTTAACGTGTGGAACGAGTCTGGAACAAATCACGGCCGAATCGGCGACTCGAAGCGAGTTCAGGTTCGTTCACTGCGATATATGGCACAGCGGTCGGCTTAGAACACCAGATCGGGTGGAATCTACGTTTTTAGCGGTTCGTGCCGACGCCAAAACCATTAACGGTTGCGACGATCATGATTCCATGCCGAGTCAAGGGGCATCATCCTGTGGATAACGGGGATGCGGCGGCGACGGGCGAGCAGGCCCGATCGCGCCGGCAGCGATCAATTTGTCTTCGCCGCCGTACGGGGCGACGGCTGTGCGACCGAGACGAATTCGGTCGCCTGCAACAGCCCTGTGCCGAGCGGCGTCGGCATCGAGAAGCGGAACGGGACCAGCACGCGAGTGCCGGCGATCGGCGCCAGCCACACTTCGGCGTCGTGCAAGGTCACCAAAAATTTGATCGCCGGCCGGTCCGGGACATACCCGGAAATCGGCGAGAAGAACACCGCGCAGACCACGGCGGGTCCGGCATAGCCGCGATCCGCTTTGACGGTTTCCATGCGCCTAAATTCGCTGCGCAAATCATACCGTACCCGGCCGTCGAACACCGGGACCTTGCGATTGCAGGCTTGCGGCGTCACCGGATCGCCGGTGCCGGGGACGCGGTTGAGCATCGACGTCATGGGATCGAATACGCCATGGCGGTCCGCGTCGGTCACCGGAATACGGTCCGGCGCCGGCGGCAGCGTCGGCTCGGCCGCGTAGTCCGTCACATTGCCGCCCGTAAGCGCCATGCGCACGTCGTCGACCTTGTGATCGTAGGTGATGGTCGCGCCATAGCTCGTCGGCGTCGGTTGACCGGCCGCCATGCTGCCGTGCGCGGCGCCGGTGCCATGGGCGCCGGTGAAGAACTTGATGAGGCCCGTCGTCGTGCCACTGGCCGCAGCGGTGTACTGATCGTTGGCAATCTCGATGATCCAGTTGCCGCGGCCGATCGGTATCCCGGAAATGCTGGCGGTATATTGGGCCTCGAGCCGGCCCTGGGCGGCGGCGCGATGGCCGGCGTCGGCCGCCACGGCGGCGAGCAGCGCCAACATGAAAAACGCCGCGGATGCGGCGCGGGATTTACGGTGGGCAATTGATGGCTTTATGATAAAGGCGGGCAAGGGCTTCCCTCAATTCCCCGGCTGGAAACCCTTGTTTTGTCTGAGAATGCGTCGTTTCTGTGGTTTCGCGCCGCTACGAACCAATCCCGATTCTATCCGCGTTAGACCTAACCTTTCGCGCGCGCTTGACGCTCAAGGAAGCCCCGCTTATAGGTCCGCGCCATCTCCCAAAATCGTCTTAGGCGGCCGCGGGAACGAGGTATTCGGGTTTCAAGGATATTGCATCATGGCATGGCGTTGCGAACTCACCGGCAAGACGCGCCAGATCGGGCACCGCGTCAGCCATTCCAATCGCAAGACCAAGCGCCGGTTTTTGCCCAATCTCCTTAATGTCACGCTCTTGTCGGACGCGCTCGGCCGCTCGTTCCGCTTGCGGATTTCGGCCAATGCGCTGAAAACCGTCGACCATCGCGGCGGGTTCGATGCCTTCTTGCTCAAGGCCAAGGACGTCGAACTGTCGCCGCGAGTGCTTGAGCTCAAGCGCCAGATCGTCAAGAAGCGTACCGCGGCGGCGGCATAGCGTTACCGGCTAAAATTCCTCAAGAATTCGCCCGTAGCCCACAACGCGGTCTTCGACACCGCAGCGGCGCAACGCATCCCAATATGTCACCGCGTTGATCGCCAATACCGGCTTGTTGAACCACCGCTCTGCCTCGGCTGCGATCGCGACCGTCGGCAGAGCGGTGCCGACCTGCAGCAACGCGTCGACATCGGGACCGTCGAGACCTTTGAGCGCGTCACGGATATCCGCTACCGGCACCTGCGCGATGGCGCGCGGAGAGACGCATTTGAGCCCCAAGAGGCGGACGACGTCGAAGCCTGCCTCGCTCAGATAAAGCCGCACCATGTCGTCGCCGCGCGGCTGATGCGGCGTCAGCACTGCGATCCTTTTGGCGCCGAAAGCTTTCAAGGCGGCGACTGCAGCGGTCGAGCCCATCGATATGCCGACGCCGGCGCGCTGCCCAAGCTCGTCCTGCAGTTTGGCCGCGGCGGCAACGCCACCCCAAAAGGTCTCCAGCGCAATGCCCATGATGAGATGGTCCAAACCCGCGGTCATGATCTGATCGATCGCGACGGTAATGCCGTCGCGCATATCCGCCATGTGCTCGAACAAAGCCTGCTCGGCGTTGAGCGGCCGCTCCTTGATGGTCGACCGCGCGGTATGATTGGTGACGCCGAGCGGCCGCAACGCTTCGCATTCAGGCTGCACGGTAGTGTTGGTCGAAGGCACTACGATTCCGATGCGTTTGCGAAACCCCAGAGTGTCGAGCACTGCTATATCCTCGCGCGTTGGTCCCTGACGGGCGCTTGGAAAACATCCACCTGAGACTACGCACAACGACCGCGGTATGACCATGTCTCACCGCGACGGCGCCAGTTGCATAATTCGCAGATCAGCAAACCAATGAGCCGCGCAGCAAGCTTCGCGCTCGCGCAGCCTCCCGAGCACAAAATCCAACCGGTTTAGCGGGCCGGAATGTTTTTCAGCACGGGCAGCCAGGTGCTCTGCTGCTGGTCGACATACGCGAGCGTTTGCTCGGGCGTCATCGCCTTCGCATAGCTGCCGGTCGCAAGGAGCTTTTTCTTGACGTCCGGCTCGCCAAGCACCTTGGCGAGGTCGGCGCTCACTTTGTTGACGATCGGTGCGGGCGTGCCGACCGGCGCCGCCACGATCAGCCAGCCCGCCGCGGCAAACCCCGGAATCGTTTCGGCAACGGTCGGCAGATCGGGAAATTCCGGCAACCGCTGCGGCGAGGCGACCGCGATGAGCTTCACCTGCCCCGCATTGACGGCGCCGATGATGCCCGGATAGCCCTCGATGATCATGTTCACGCGCCCCGATGCGACGTCGCTCAGTGCAGCCGACGGGCCGCCGTTATACGGCACCGGGATGAGCTTGATGCCCGCCTTCTCTTGCAACAGCAGACCCGTCAGATGCGTCATGCGGCCGATACCCGAGACCGCGATCGAAAGCGTTCCCGGCGCCTTCTTGGCGCGTTCGATGAACTGCGGCAGTGAGGTGATGCCGCTTTTTGGATCGACGGAAATGAACATCGGCTGGTCGGCAATGAAGCCGATCGGCAGAAAATCGCGCGGCAGCATGACCGGTAGATTGGGGGCCACCGTCGGCAACGCCAAGAAGGTCGATAGCGCGGGCGAATAGAGCGTATAACCATCGGCAGTGGCTTCGCTCGCCGCGCGAGCGGCGATGCTGCCGTTTGCGCCGGGATGATTGACCACGACAGCCTGCTGCCCCCAGATGGTGCTAAGCCCTGCGGCAACGATACGCATGGCGACATCCGGGCTGGCGCCGGCCCCTGCGTCGGAGATGATCGTGACCGCCTTATCGGGATAGTTCGAGGCTTGGGCATTCGCCAGCGACGCGCCAGCCAATGTCAGCCAGCCGATTGCGGCAAGCTGCAACCAATTTCGGCCTCCAGTCATATCGTCCTCCCCATCAGTCAGTGCGCGCTTCTATGGATACGACGCGCGTCGGTCTAAGCGAAAACAAGATTGTAGGAGCGTCTCCGACCCCGCGCCTTATGCGTGCAGCCGGCGCGGCGGACGGGCCGGCCGCACCGGTTGCTCGATCGGGCTTTCTTCAAACAGCTCGGCGAGTTTTTCGGTCATGACGCCGCCGAGCTCCTCGGCATCGACAATAGTCACCGCGCGCCGGTAATAACGCGTCACGTCGTGACCGATGCCGATGGCGATCAGCTCGACCGGCGACCGGGTCTCGATGTCTTCGATCACCCAGCGCAAATGCCGCTCGAGATAATTGCCGGGATTGACCGACAGCGTCGAGTCGTCGACCGGCGCGCCGTCGGAAATCATCATGAGGATCTTGCGCGACTCCGGCCGCGCCAACAGGCGCTTGTGCGCCCAATCGAGCGCCTCGCCGTCGATGTTTTCCTTGAGCAAGCCTTCGCGCATCATTAGCCCGAGATTCTTGCGCGCGCGGCGCCAGGGCGCGTCGGCGGCCTTGTAGATGATGTGGCGCAGATCGTTGAGCCGTCCCGGATTCGGCGGCTTGCCGGCGGCGAGCCAAGTCTCGCGCGATTGACCGCCCTTCCAGGCCCGGGTGGTGAAACCCAAAATCTCCACCTTGACGCCGCAGCGCTCCAGCGTGCGCGCCAGAATGTCGGCGCAGGTGGCGGCCACCGTGATCGGGCGGCCGCGCATCGAACCGGAATTGTCGAGAAGCAGCGTCACCACGGTGTCGCGGAAATCGGTGTCCTTCTCGCGCTTGAACGACAGCGGATGCATCGGATCGACGACAACGCGCGACAGCCGCGCCGGATCGAGCAGGCCTTCCTCAAGATCGAATTCCCAAGCGCGATTTTGCTGGGCCAGAAGAAGCCGCTGCAGACGATTGGCCAGGCGCGCGACGACGCCCTGCAAATGCGAAAGCTGCTTGTCGAGATAGCCGCGCAACCGATCGAGCTCTTCCGGCTCGCACAATTCCTCGGCGCCGACGGTTTCGTCGAACTTGGCGGTGAAGGGATGATAATCCGGCCCGCGCGGCTCGTTGCGCTGATTGCGCGGCCGCCACGGCTCGGAGGCAGTTTCGGAATCGCCCATCTCGGCGTCGTCGGCCATCTCGGCGGCTGGCGCATCAACCGCTTCCGAGGCGCTGTCCGGCAATTCGTCGGCCGATGCCTCGGCTTCGGCGCTCATCTGATCGCTTTCGGCGGTATCGGACGCCTCGCCGTCCTGGCCAGTCTCGTCCTTCTCGTTTTGCTCCTCGCCCTCCTCGCCATCCTCCTCGTCGGATTCGCTGGAACGGTCCTCGCCCATGTCCAGGCAGTCGAGCAGATCGTGGACGACGTCGCCGAAACGGCGCTGATCGTTGACCACGCGTTCGAGGCGATCGAGATCGCGGCCGGCGCGCTCCTCGATCAGCGGGCGCCACAGATCGACGAGCTTGCGCGCGGCCGCCGGCGGCATCTCGCCGGTCAGCCGCTCGCGCACGATCATCGCGAGCGCATCTTCGATCGGCGCATCGGCACGGTCGGTGATGTCGTCGAATTTGCCGCGGTGAAACTTGTCGTCGAGCATGGCGGCGAGATTTTTGGCGACGCCGCCCATACGGCGCGAACCGATCGCCTCGACTCTGGCCTGTTCGACGGCTTCGAACACGGCGCGCGCCTGCTGGCCGCCCGGCGCCAGTTTGCGATGCACGCTCGGATCGTGGCAGGCGAGCCGCAACGCGATGGAATCGGCGTGACCGCGCACGATCGCCGCCTCGCGCTCATTGAGCCGGCGCGGCGGTTCCGGGAGCCGCACCTTGCCGCCGGTCAAGCCGGGACGCTCGGACGCGAAACTGACCTCAAGCTCGTTCTTGCCGGCAATGGCGCGCAAGCAGACGCCGACCGCGCGCTTGAACGGTTCGGTCGGCGCCTCTTTGGCGGTGCTCTTCGGCTTGATGTTCGAGTTCATTGCGGCGCCTTCGACGCGGACGGCGTCAGCTCAGCGCCACATTGACCGCGGACTCCGGCAGTTCTTGGCCGAAGCACCGTTGATAAAACTCGGCCACCAGCGGGCGCTCCAGCTCGTCGCATTTGTTGACGAAGGTCAGCCGGAACGCGAAGCCGATGTCGCTGAAGATTTCCGAGTTTTCGGCCCAGGTAATCACCGTGCGCGGGCTCATCACCGTCGAGATATCGCCGTTCATGAAGGCGTTGCGGGTGAGGTCGGCGACGCGCACCATCTTGGAGACGATATCGCGGCCTTCCGCCGTGCGATAATGCTTCGCCTTTGCCAGCACGATTTCGACCTCGTTGTCGTGCGGCAGGTAATTGAGCGTAGTGACGATCGACCAGCGGTCCATCTGGCCCTGGTTGATCTGCTGCGTGCCGTGATAGAGGCCCGAAGTATCGCCCAAGCCCACCGTGTTGGCGGTCGCGAACAGGCGGAACGCCGGGTGTGGCTTGATGACCTTGTTCTGGTCGAGCAGCGTCAGCCGGCCGGACGATTCCAAGACCCGCTGGATCACGAACATGACGTCGGGGCGGCCGGCGTCGTATTCGTCGAAGCAGAGCGCGATGTTGTTCTGCAGCGCCCATGGCAGAATGCCGTCGCGGAATTCGGTGACCTGCATGCCTTCGCGGATCACGATGGCGTCCTTGCCGATCAGATCGACGCGGCTGATGTGGCTGTCGAGATTGACGCGCACGCAGGGCCAATTGAGCCGCGCCGCCACCTGCTCGATATGCGTCGATTTGCCGGTGCCGTGATAGCCGGTGACGATGACGCGGCGATTCCTGGCGAAGCCGGCGAGAATGGCGAGCGTAGTCGGCTTGTCGAAACGATAATCGGAATCGATTTCGGGCACGTGCTCTCCCGGCTCGGAATAGGCCGGCACTTCCAAATCGCTGTCGATGCCGAACAATTGTCGGATCGAAACCTTCATGTCCGGCAAGCCGGATTCACTGTCAGTTGCGAGGCTCATTGCTCCTCCGTGCCCTCGGTAAATCCGAGGCGCGGCCCCCTCCCTACCCTCCCCCGCTAGCGGGGGAGGGTAGGGAGGGGGAACGATCGGATACTGCGCTACATCTAGCAGAAAGGCCCAAGCCGATAAAAGCCCGGTGACAGGGCGTGGCAACTACCCACAGGATCAGCAAAAGCCCGCTGTCTTCAGGTAGTTATAGGCTTGGATGATCTCCCGCAGGCGCTCTTCAGACCCACGATCGCCACCATTGGCGTCGGGATGGTGCCGCTTCACTAACGTCTTGAACCTGCTCTTGATATCGGCGCGTTTGGCGTCCGCTTCAAGGCCGAGAACGTCAAGAGCGCGGCGCTGCGCATTGAATATCTTGCGGCCCTCGGACGCGGCCCGCGCATGGCCGGCGCCCTGGGCGCCGGCTTCGCCGAACAACGAGAACGGATCGTCGGCAGGCCCTTCGAAGCCGCGAAATGCACCGCGGCTGCGCTTTGCCGCACGCTTGCCGCCGAGCGAGCCCATTTTCCACGTCGGCCGGTGCCCGGTGATCGCTTCCTTTTGATATTGCGCAACCGCGTCGTCGCTCATGCCGGCGAAGAAATTGTACGAATTATTATATTCGCGCACATGCTCAAGGCAGAATTGCCAATACTCGGACGCGCGCAGCCGGCCTTTCGGCGCGCGATGGGTTGCCGGTTCGGTGCAGCGCGGCCATTGGCAGCCGGGCAGATCCGCCCGCGGGCGGCGGTCCTGATCGGGCTTGACCCGAATCCGATCGAATAGCGGAGAGTTGGTGCTCATTACTGCGATTATGCGGGTGCGTCGCTGACAGCTTCAAGACTTGACAGAATCAAAATCGGGCCTTGTGGACGTTGACCTTAACGCCTCGTTGTCGCTAAGCCAGCCGCATGGGAATGCAGGATATCATTACGACGAAACTGCTGGCGGCTTTCGCGCCTGAGAGCCTGCATGTCGAAGACGAGTCCCATTTGCACGAAGGACACGCCGGACACCGGCCGGGCGGCGAGAGCCATTACCGACTCCATATCGTATCGGAAGCCTTCCGTGGGAAGAGCCGGCTCGAACGCCATCGCATGATCAATATGGCGCTGGCAAGCGAACTCAAGAGCCGCGTCCATGCGCTTGCCATCCACGCCCAGGCGCCGGGCGAAAGCAGCTGACTACGAATCGCGATCCAACGCCGCGTCGGCCATTTGCGGCCGCGGCATAGTCTCGGCCTCGCGTAACAGCGCCGTCAGATCGAGCCGGTGGGTGAACATCGCGAGCTTGCCGTCGCCGTCGTGCGGCCATTGTTCCTTGGGCCGGTCCCAATAAAGCTCGACACCGTTGTCGTCGGGATCGCGCAAATAGAGCGCCTCGCTGACGCCGTGGTCGGAGGCGCCTTCGAGCGGAATTTTTGCCTCGATCAGGCGGCGCAGCGCGTCGGCGAGTTGTGCCCGGGCCGGATAAATAATGGCGACGTGGTAGAGGCCGGTGCTGCCGAGCGGCGGCGGCGAACCGCCGGCGCTCTCCCAGGTGTTGAGGCCGATGTGATGATGATAGCCGCCGGCGGAAATAAACGCCGCCTGCCCGCCGATGCGCTGCATCAATTCGAAGCCGAGCACGCCGCAATAAAAATTAAGCGCGCGATCGAGATCGGCGACCTTGAGATGGACATGGCCGATGCGAACGCCAGGATTGATCGGAACGTTTTTCATCGTCTCGTCCTGTCAGCTCGCTTTGGCCGTTATCTTGCGCGCCAGCGGCGCGACGCGCAGCGCGGTAATGCGGTTGCGGTTCTTGCGCAAAACCTGGAAGCGGAAGCCGTGGAAGGTGAAGCTCTGGCCCGGCTCCGGAATCGAGCGTGCTTCGTGGATGACCACGCCGGCGATGGTGGTCGCCTCGTGGTCGGGAATATTCCAATCCATTGCCCGGTTGAGATCGCGAATGGGCACCGCGCCGTCGACATTGACTGAGCCGTCCGGCAGCGCCCGCACGCCGGGTACCGCGATGTCGTGCTCGTCGCTGATATCGCCGACGATTTCCTCGACGATGTCCTCCAGCGTGACCAAGCCTTCGAGCTCGCCGTACTCATCGACGACGAGCGCGAACGGCGTCTTGCGATTGCGGAACGCCTTGAGCTGCTCGTAAAGCGGCGTGGTATCGGGCACGAACCAGGCGGGCTTGAGCAGGGCCGGGATGTCGATCTTTTCGGGATCGCCTTCGGCCGCATGGAGCGCGCGCAAGAACTCCTTGGCGTGCAGCACGCCGATCACGTTGTCTGGCGAGCCGCGCCATAGCGGCAGGCGAGTCACGCCGGTCGACAGCACGGCCTCGACGATCTCGCGCGGCGGTTCGTCGGCGTCGAGCATCACCATTTTGGTGCGATGGACCATCACGTCGGACACCGTCAACTCGCGCAGATCGAGAAGCCCGCCCATCATGTCGCGGTCCAGCTTTTCCACGACGCCGGCGCGGTGCATCAGATCGACGGTGCCACGCAGCTCCTCGCGCGGCGACAGGATCGACTGGATGCTGCCGACCGGCATGCCGACCCCGCGCAGGATGATTCGCACCAGCCATTCGACCGCCCGCAATACCGGGGAAAACAGGCGCACCGTGCTTTCGACCGGCTGCGCCACCAGCAACGCCATGCGATCCGGTGCATTGAAGGCAGCGGTCTTCGGCAACACCTCGGCCACGACGAAGATGAGAATGGTCATGGCGAAAGCGGCGTAAATCTCGCCGGTCTTGCCGAAGAAGGCGAGCATCAAGCCGGTCGCCAAGGTCGAGGCGGCAATATTGGTGAAGTTGTTGGCGAACAAAATTGCGCCAAGCAGCCGCTCGCGCGTCGCCATCAGCCGATTGACGATGCTGGCGTCGTGATTGCCTTGCTTTTCCAGCCGATTCATGGCGGCACGCGACGAAGCGGTCAGCGCCGTCTCGCTGGCCGAATAGAAGGCCGACACAACCAGGCAGATTGCGACTGCCACGACCGTGAGCCAATCCATGAAAGTCATCGTTCGGCGAGCTTCTCGCTGAGAAAGGTACGGACCTCGCGCGCATCGACGCCGGCTTCGACAAAGGCCGCGCCGATACCGCGCACCAGGACAAATGTAAGCATTCCGCGCTTCACTTTCTTGTCCTGCGCGATCAAATCCATCAATTGGTCAATGGACGGTAGCTCGCCCGGAATGTCCTGAATCCTGGCCGGAAGGCCGACTTCGGCCAAATGCCGGGTGGCGCGCACCGCCTCGGCCTTCGACACCAGCCCTTGCCGGCGTGCCGAAAATTCGAAGGCCAAGGCCATGCCGATCGCGATCGCCTCGCCATGCAGCAGCCGGTCGGAAAAGCCGCAGGCTGCTTCCAGTGCGTGACCGAAAGTATGGCCGAGATTGAGCAGCGCGCGATCGCCGGTCTCGCGCTCATCGCGGGCGACAATCGCGGCTTTGGCGCGACAGCACAGCGCGACCGCATGCTCACGCGCGGAACTTCCGGAAGCGCTGCCGCCAGAAAAAATGTCGCGCCAATTGGCCTCCAGCCAGGCGAAAAACCCGGCATCGCCAAGGAGGCCGTATTTGGCGACTTCTGCGTAACCGGCGCGGAATTCCCGATCCGGCAAGGTATCGAGCAGCGCGGTATCGGCCAGCACCAGGATCGGCTGATGGAAGGCGCCGACCAGATTCTTGCCGCGCGCGGAATCGATCGCGGTCTTGCCGCCGACCGAGGAATCGACTTGCGCCAACAGTGTCGTCGGGACCTGCACATAATCGAGCCCGCGCCGCACCACCGCCGCGGCGAAGCCGGCAAGATCGCCGATGACGCCGCCGCCCAGCGCAACAACGAGATCGCCGCGCTCCATCCGCGCCGCGATGATCGCTTCGCAGACTTGCTCGAACACGGCAAAGCTTTTTGAGGCTTCGCCGGCTGGCACGATCACGCGATGCGCCGCCACTCCCGCAGCAGTCAGCGCCGCCTCTGCGCCTTCCAGCACGTACCGCGCCACGTTGTCGTCGGTGACGATAAAGACCTTGGCGCCGGGCCGCAGCGCCGCAATCCGCGTGCCGAGCGCGGCAATAATGCCGCGGCCAATGACGATCTCATAGCTGCGCGCGCCGAGCGAGACTTCGACGAGAGTGGGATCGCTGCGAACCGTTGCCGTCATGCGCCGTTCCCTTCCGCCGGAAGATCGTGGCCATTGAGGAAGCCGGCGAGCGCGCGCATGATTTCGACGACGATCGCATCGTGCGGCACCTCGCGCGACTGCACGGTGATATCGGCCTGCGCATAGACCGGCTCGCGCTCGGCCAGCAATTGGCGCAAGGTCGCGGCCGGGACGGCGGTCATCAACATCGGCCGGTCCTCCTTGCGTTTGTTGATCCGCCGCATCAGCACGTCGAACTCGGCGGATAGCCAGATCGACACGCCCCTCGCTTTGATGGCAGCGCGCGTGTCGGGATTCATGACAGCACCGCCGCCGGTCGCCAGCACCTGCGGGCCGCCCTCGAGGAGCCGCGCGATCACACGCGCTTCGCCGCTGCGGAAATCGGCCTCGCCGTGCCGCGCAAAGATGTCCGCGATGCTCATGCCGGCGGCTTTCTCGATCTCGGCATCGGCATCGACAAACGGCACGGCAAGCCGGGCGCCGAGCCGGCGGCCGATCGAGGATTTCCCGACCCCCATCATGCCGACCAGCACGATCGAGCGACGCCCCAGACCCGCCAGAATCAGGTCCGCTGAAATCGCCCCGTTCGTATCATTTTGTACAACAATATCTGACATTTACGTATATCCCGACGCCCGGCGGCCGTCCCGGCGGCCTCCTCCGCAGATTTAACTTGGCGCGCCTGAACGCTTCTCAAGATCACTTGCCAGTCCGGGCCGAACATGATCGTACTCGGTCCCGTTCGCCGGCACCAATAGGACGAGCGCGGGCACCTATGCCGAGCCTGCTGCGTTTACTTTCGGTCATCGCTTTAGTTTGCGCGGCCGTCTATGGCGGTCTTTATGCGCTGGCGCATTTCGTACAGCCGCACCCGCGCGACATGTCGATATCGATACCGCCCGACAGATTCTTCAAGGATCGCTGAGGCTGGCCGATGGTTCGCCAAATCGCTCGCGCAACGGCCCGTACCGCTGCCCGTGTCGCGCGGCATTCCGACGAACGGCTCGTGGCGCTCTATCTTGATATGCTGGCGGCGGAACGCGGTGCGGGAAAGAATACGCTCGCGGCCTATAGCCACGACCTTGAAGATTTCTCGGCCTATCTCAAAGACGCCGGCCGCTCCATCGCCAAGGCCAGCACAGCCGATCTGCGCGGCTATCTCGGCGAGCTTTCCGAGCGCGGTTTGCGCGCCGCGACCGTGGCGCGGCGTCTCTCCGCGATGCGCCAGCTCTACCGCTTTCTTTATGCCGAAGGCCGACGTGGCGACGATCCCGCCGCTGTGCTCGAAGGCCCCAAGCGCGAGCGCGCTTTGCCCAAGACGCTGACGCTCGCGGAAGTCGATCGTCTGCTTTCCGTCGCCGGCAACACCGATTCGTCCGCATCATTGCCGGTGCGGCTGCGCGCGCTGCGGCTCGCCTGCCTGCTCGAAGTTCTTTATGCGACGGGGCTGCGCGTTTCAGAACTCGTGGCGCTGCCGCTGTCGGCGGCCCGCAAAGATGCGCGTGTCATCGTGGTGCGCGGCAAAGGCAACAAGGAACGGCTGGTACCTCTCAACGAGGCGGCCAAGCGCGCGATGGTTGCCTATCTTGATCTGCTTGCGGAAGCCGGCGGCGCCGCTTCATCGAAATGGCTGTTCCCGTCATTCGGCGAAAGCGGCCATCTCACCCGCCAGCATTTTGCCCGCGAGCTGAAAGCGCTGGCCGGTCCTGCCGACTTGCGCCCCGCGCAGCTTAGTCCTCACGTGTTGCGCCATGCCTTTGCCAGTCACCTCTTACACAACGGTGCAGACCTCCGCGTGGTGCAGACGCTCCTCGGCCATGCCGACATTTCGACCACGCAGATCTACACGCATGTGTTGGAAGAGCGGTTGAAAAGCCTGGTGCGCGATCTGCACCCCTTGGCGCAGGAATAACATTGGATGGGGCCGTTTATCTTGACTCAGGTGCGTTGTGCAGGCGAGTTAGCGGCGTTTTGGCACGAACCATTCAACCTCTTTTTGTAAGTTCCCTGTGGCATGCGTAGCTATCTCGATTTCGAAAAACCGGTGGCCGAGCTTGAGGCCAAGATCGACGAGTTGCGCGCGCTTAACAGCGACGGCGATGCAATCGCCGACGAAATCACCCGTATCGAAGGCAAGGCGTCACAGGCGCTCAAGGAACTCTATGCCGGATTGACGCCCTGGCAGAAGACGCAGGTGGCGCGCCACCCGCAGCGGCCGCATTGCCTCGACTACGTCGCGGCACTGATTTCCGATTTCGTGCCGCTCGCCGGCGACCGCAAGCACGGCGAGGACCCAGCGATCATTGGCGGCTTCGGCCGCTTCCGCGGCGAAGCGGTCTGCCTGATCGGCCATGAAAAAGGTTCCGACACCGAAAGCCGGCTCAAGCACAATTTCGGCATGGCGCGGCCCGAAGGCTACCGCAAGGCGGCGCGTCTGATGGGCATGGCCGACCATTTCGATATCCCGGTGATCGCGCTGATCGATACCGCCGGCGCCTATCCCGGCATCGGCGCCGAGGAACGCGGCCAGGCCGAGGCCATCGCGCGATCCACCGAAGCCTGTCTCGAAATCGGCGTTCCCAATGTTGCGGCGATCATCGGTGAAGGCGGCTCCGGCGGCGCCATCGCCATCGCGACGGCCAATCGCGTGCTGATGCAGGAGCACGCCATCTACAGCGTGATCTCGCCCGAAGGCGCGGCGTCCATCCTATGGCGCGACACTGCCAAGGCTCAGGAAGCAGCGTCGAGCATGAAAATCACCGCGCAGGATCTGGTGCGCTTCGGCGTCGTCGACGTCATCATCGGCGAGCCGACCGGCGGCGCGCATCGCGACCCCGGCGCCGCGATCGCCGCGGCCGGCGAAGCGATCGCTGAAGCGCTCGGCGAATTACGCGGGCTCGACCGCGCCACCATCGTCCGGCTGCGCCGGGAAAAGTTTTCGTCGATCGGACGGACGCTTGCCTGACCGAGACGGTCGGCCTTACCGCACCGATTGTTCCAATAGCCGCCCTGCCACAATCCCGCCTGGATTAGTCCCCCGGCCGCATGATGACTGCTAATCCCGTGGATTTGGCAGTCAATTTCGACGATAATTTACCATTCATTTATGTGGGGCATGGTCGAGGCCAGCGTCTGCGCCCAGTTGCCTTGCGAAAGCCACGGCTTATGGATAACGATTAGCAAGTAGTGGCAAGGGGATGGCTGATCTGTCGGGGAACTTTACCTTGATCCGCGCCTGCGTTGCCCGCGCGCTCTCATCGTGCGCCGTGAGCCTGCGCCTGCTTGCGACCGCGACCGTGCTCGGCACGGCCGCGCTGGCGCTCGCCGGCTGTTACGGCGACGAAGGCTATCAGCTGCCGACCCGCGCGATGAAGGAACTATCGCCGGAAATGCTGGCGCTGCTGCAGCAGAAGAACATGCCGAAGGATTCGCCGATCCTCGTTCGCGTCTTCAAGGAGGAATCGGAACTCGAAGTCTGGAAACAGGACACCACCGGCCAGTTCCAGTTGCTCAAGGTGTATCCGATCTGTCGCTGGTCGGGCGAGCTTGGGCCGAAGAAAACCGAAGGCGACCGCCAGGCACCCGAGGGCTTCTACGCCATCACGCCCGGCTTGATGAATCCCAATTCCAACTACTATCTCGCCATCAACATCGGCTTCCCCAACGCTTACGACAAAGCGAACGGCTATAGCGGCGCGTTCCTGATGATCCACGGCGACTGCTCGTCGCGCGGCTGCTACGCCATGACCGACGAGCAGATCGGCGAAATCTACTCGCTGGCGCGGGACTCGTTCCTCGGCGGGCAAAAGGAATTTCAGATCCAGGCCTATCCGTTCCGGCTGACGGCAGCGAATCTCGCCAAGCATCGCAACAATCCAAACATGCCGTTCTGGACGATGCTCAAGGAAGGCAACGACCATTTCGAGGTGACGCATCTCGAACCCAAGGTCGATGTCTGCGAACGCCATTACGTGTTCGACGCACAGCCGCCGGACGGCTCGAACAAGCCGCTCGTCTTCAATCCCACCGGGCGCTGCCCGGCCTATCAGGTGCCGCAGGATATCGCCGGGCCGGCGCTGGAGAAACAACGCAACGACGAATATCAGTTCGCCGAGCTGGTCAAAGAAAACGCGGCGACCGAGCCGGTGGTCTGGGGCACCGACGGCGGCATGAACCGCGTCTTTGCCGCGAAGCTCGCGGAGACCCAGCCGATGATGGACAACGAAGGCCGGCTGCATGCGCCGCCGATCCATCCCGGCATGCCGGCGCCGACGCTGAGCGGCCCGCGCGAGAATCCGCAGGATGGATTTCCGCAAACGCAGGTGGCCAGTTCATCGTCCGGTATCTTTGGCGGCCTGTTCAACAGCGCGGGTAACGGCCAACAAAGCTCGGCTCCAGCCGCGTCTCCCGTGCCTGCTGCTGCCGATAACATCGCCGCGACCCCCGAGGGTTCGCCGAGCCATTCGAACTTCTTCGCCAGCCTGTTCGAGCCGAAGAAGCCGCAGACGCAACCTGCCGAACCTCAGGGCGCCGTCCTGGCCGGCTTGAATCCCAACCCGCGCGGCGCCGAGCCGCCGAGAAGCGAAGCGGCACGGACCGAGCCGCAAAGGGCTGAGCCGCAGATAGCGCAAGCGCCGAAGCCGAAGGCCAGATCGCCGGCTGCCTCGCAACAGGACGCCAGCGCCGCCCCGGCGACTGTCGGCAGCACAGGGTTGATGCCGGGCGCACAGCCTGTGGTTCGGGCCGGCTCCTTCGACGGCCGCTGGGCCGGATTGCAGTAATCAAAAACGAAGTCAGGCAGCGGGGCGGGCGCCGGGTGGCCGACGCCTGATGACGCCCTTACACGTAGCGTCCGTGGCAGTGCTTGAATTTCTTGCCTGAGCCGCAAGGGCACGGCTCGTTGCGGCCGACTTTACCCCAACTCTGCGGATCTTGCGGATTGCGCGCCGGCATTGCCCCCGCAAGAGGCGCACCGGCCGCCGCTGCGGGCGCCGCGCCGATGGCTTGACCGATGGTCTGACCCACGGCTTGCCCGATGCCATGGCGCGCCAGCGTCTCGGCGCCGGCCAAAGCGAGCGCCATCTCGTCCTCGCCGGTGGTCGGGTCAATCTTGTGCGCCGCCATGACCGGCAGCTGCGCGGCCGGCTGCTCCGGCGGCGGCGCCGCCTGGATCTCGACCCGCATCAGCTGCGCCGTCACTGCCTCGCGCAGGCTCTGGCTCATCGCCTCGAACAGGCTGAAGGATTCCGCCTTGTATTCGTTGAGCGGATCGCGCTGGCCGTAACCGCGCAGCCCGATCACGTTGCGCAAATGGTCGAGCATGACCAGATGCTCGCGCCAAAGATGGTCGAGCGACTGTAACAGGATCGACTTCTCGATGTAGCGAATGACGTCGGTGCCCCATTGCGCGACCTTCCCCGCCATGTGCTCGTCGGCGCGCCGCTCGACGCGGCTGAAGATTTCCTCGTCGGCGATGCCCTCTTCCTTGGCCCATTCGTCGACCGGAAGATCGAGGCCGAGCACGCGCTTGAGCTCCTCGCGCAAGCCGGCGACGTCCCATTGCTCCGGATAAGCGTGTTCCGGCACGTGCTTGGCGACCAGATCGTCGATCACGGTATGCCGCATGTCGGCGACCACTTCGCCGACGGTCTCATCTTGCATCCATTCGACGCGCTGATCGAAGATGACCTTGCGCTGATCGTTCATCACGTTGTCGTACTTGAGAATGTTCTTGCGGATATCGAAATTGCGCGCCTCGACCTTCTGCTGCGCTTTTTCCAGCGCCTTGTTGATCCAGGGATGGATGATCGCCTCGTTCTCGCGCAGTCCGAGCTTCTGCAGCATGCCGTCGAGCTTGTCGGTGCCGAAGATGCGCATCAGGTCGTCTTCGAGCGACAAGAAGAATTTCGAATGGCCGGGGTCGCCCTGGCGGCCGGAACGGCCGCGCAACTGATTGTCGATGCGGCGGCTCTCGTGCCGTTCCGTGCCGAGCACGCACAGCCCGCCGGCGGCAAGCGCCTTTTCCTTCAAGCGCGCGACCTGCCCGCGAATCTCCACAGCGCGCGGGCCTTTCTCCCGCTCCTGCGGATCCTCGATGTCGGTTAGTTCCTGACGGATCCGCATATCGGCGTTGCCGCCGAGCTGAATGTCGGTGCCGCGGCCGGCCATGTTGGTGGCGATGGTAATGGCGCCCGGCACGCCGGCCTGCGAGACGATATAGGCCTCCTGCTCGTGATAGCGGGCATTGAGGATGGCGAAGACCTTGGCCTTGGAGGCGCCCTCGTCGCCGGAATAGAGCGCGGCGAAAGCGTTCGGATCGGAGAAATCGTGCTGCTCCCAGCCGTGCTGGCGCAGCATTTCCGCGAGCTGCTCGGACTTCTCGATCGAGGTGGTGCCGACCAGCACCGGCTGGCCGCGCGCCTTGCAGTCCTCGATCAGCGTCAGGATCGCCCGGAATTTCTCGGTCGCGGTGCGGTAGACCTCGTCGTCGTCGTCGAGGCGGACCATCGGCATGTTGGTGGGGATTTCAAGCACTTCAAGATTATAGATGTCCTGGAATTCGTCGGCCTCGGTCGATGCGGTGCCGGTCATGCCACCGAGCTTCTCGTACATGCGGAAGTAATTCTGGAACGTGATCGAGGCGAGCGTCTGGTTCTCCGGCTGGATCGGCTGATGCTCCTTGGCCTCGAGCGCCTGGTGCAAACCTTCCGAATAACGGCGGCCCGGCATCATACGGCCGGTGAACTCGTCGATGATAACCACCTCGCCGTTGCGCACGATGTAGTCCTTGTCTCGCTGAAACAGCTTGTGCGCACGCAGCGCCTGATTCACGTGGTGCACGACCGAAACGTTCTCGACGTCGTAGAGCGAATCCGACTTGAGCTGACCGGCGTCGCGCAGCCTGGTCTCCATCTTCTCCATGCCGGTTTCGGTGAGATTGACGGAGCGCTGCTTTTCGTCGAGCTCGTAGTCTTCCTTGGCGAGGGCCGGGATATAGGCGTCAATGGTGTTATAGAACTCAGAGCGATCGTCGAGCGGACCAGAAATGATCAGCGGCGTGCGCGCTTCGTCGATCAGGATCGAGTCCACCTCGTCGACGATGGCGTAGACGTGGCCGCGCTGCACCATGTCTTCGAGCCGGTATTTCATATTGTCGCGCAGATAATCGAAGCCGAGCTCGTTATTGGTGCCGTAGGTGACGTCGCAGTCGTATTGGCTCTTGCGCTCGCTGTCGTCGAGCCCATGCACGATGACGCCGACGGTGAGGCCCAGGAATTTGTAGATCTGGCCCATCCATTCGGCGTCGCGCTTGGCCAGATAGTCATTCACGGTGACGACATGAACGCCGCGCCCGGCAAGGGCATTGAGATAGACCGGCGCCGTGGCAACCAGGGTCTTGCCCTCGCCGGTCTTCATCTCGGCGATCTTGCCTTCATGCAGCACCATGCCGCCGATCAGCTGGACGTCGAAGTGGCGCTGGCCGAGCGTGCGCTTGCCGGCTTCGCGGACGGTGGCAAAGGCTGGCTCCAGGATATCGTCGAGCGACGCTCCCTCGGCGAGTTGCTTCTTGAATTCGTCGGTGCGCGCGCGCAGCGCCTCGTCGGAGAGCGCTTCCAGCTCCTTTTCCAAGGCGTTGATCGCCTCCACGCGCGGACGATACGCGCGGATGCGCCGGTCGTTGGAGGAACCGAACAGCTTACGGGCAACAGTGCCGATCATCGCATCATCCTTCTAGATTTCGGACTCGCCCGGCGATCGGCTTGATTGCGCATAATCGGGTCGGAAAACGGTTCCAATGGTGCGATCATGCTTTCGTCTTTTTTGCCGGCGGCGACGCCCAACCGACGGAAAATGCGGGGCTATTCGGGCTTCTGCAAGGCGACTGAACGTCCCATTGCCTGGTCGAGAGATAGGAGGGGGTCGATTTTTTGTCAATGCAATCAGGCTCATTCGACGCGCCCCCGGCTCGGCCCAAGATTCTGCCATTGCCAAGGCTTTAGGTTTCGGCGAGTGTCCGCCCGACCCGGACCGCACCCGATGCGTCCGACAAACCTACAACAACCCGGCGCAGCACCGCCCCGCCAAAGGATCGTGTTCATGGCTTCCACCCGCCCGCTCGCCCGCGCGCTCGGCGCATTTGCGCTCGCGGCTTTCCTGATCGCGCCGGCCGTCGCAAAGGCGCAGGATTCCGACGCGCTCATCGCCCGCGTCAATGGCGTCGAGATCCATCAGAGCGACCTCGCACTGGCCGAGGATGAAGTCGGCGCCAGCATACCGCAAATGGCGCCCGATCAGAAACGCGAATACCTCATCACGTATCTGACGGATGTCGTCATATTGGCGCAGGCCGCCGACAAGCAGAAAATCGGTGATCGCGACGACGTCAAGCGCCACCTCGCCTTCGAGCGCAACAAGGTGCTGATGGAAACGCTGCTGCAGGATACCGGCAAGGCAGCCTTGACCGACGACGCCATGCACAAGGTCTATGACGAGGCGGTCAAGCAGATGCCGCCCGAGGAAGAGGTCCATGCGCGGCATATCCTGGTGCCGACCGAGGCGGAGGCCAAGGACATCGAAGACCAGTTGAAGAAGGGCGCGGACTTCGCCACGCTCGCCAAGGAGAAATCCAAGGACCCCGGCGCCGCCGACGGCGGCGATCTCGGCTACTTCACCAAGGAGCAGATGGTGCCGGAATTCTCCGACGCGGCGTTCAAGCTCGAGAAAGGCCAGATCTCCGATCCGGTCCATACGCAGTTCGGCTGGCACATCATTCAGGTCGAGGACAAACGCACCAAGCCGACGCCGACCTTCGACCAGGTCCGCAGCCAGCTCGAAAATTTCGTCGCGCACAAGGCGCAAGCCGAAATGGTCGAGAATCTGCGCAAGTCCGCGACGATCGAGCGCCTCGACCAGCCGCCGCCGGCGGCAGCAGACCCATCGACGCTCAATCCGGCAGCGCCAGCGAAGAAGTGACCAATCTTTGATTGGTCATGCCCGGGCTTGTCCCGGGCATCTACGTCTTTAAAACATGGAAGCTGCAAGACGTGGATGGCCGGGCAAAAGCGAGTACGCCGTTCTTGGAACGACTACGTCCGGCCATGACAAAGGATTTTGCCGGTGTCTTCTCCGATCTCCCCCCTCGCTCCGAAAACCATCCCCGACATGCCGCCGATCGCCGGCGTACGGCTGGCCACAGGCGCCGCCGGCATCCGCTACCGCGATCGAACCGACGTCATGCTGGCGGTGTTCGACCAAGGCGCCAGTGTCGCCGGCGTGTTTACGCGCTCGAAATGCCCGTCGGCGCCGGTCGAATGGTGCCGCGCTAGGCTCAAGGGCCCACGCGCCCGGGCGCTCGTCGTCAATTCCGGCAATGCCAATGCCTTCACCGGTAAAAGCGGACGGGAGGCTTGCGCCTTTACCGCCAAGCTCGCCGCCGCCGCGGTCGGCTGCAAGACCACCGAAGTCTTTCTGGCCTCGACCGGGGTCATCGGCGAGCCGCTGCCGGCGCAGGCTTTCGACGGCGTTTTGTCGAAGCTTGCCATCGAGGCCACCGCCAACGGCTATACCGACGCTGCCGGCGCGATCATGACGACCGATACGTTTCCGAAGCTCGCCACCGCACAAGCGCGGCTCGGCGGCGCAAACGTGACCATCAACGGCTTCGCCAAAGGCGCCGGCATGATCGCGCCCGACATGGGGACTATGCTTGCCTTCGTCTTCACCGACGCGCCGGTCGCGGCGCCGGCGTTGCAGACGTTGTTGCGCGAGGGTGTGGTCGACACGTTCAACGCCGTCACCATCGACGGCGATACCTCGACCTCGGACACGCTCTTGGCCTTCGCCACCGGCGCCGCCCCCGGGGCGCCCCGCATCGTCCGTGCGCACGATCCGCGCCTCCTGCCGTTCCGCAAGGCGTTCAATGCCGTGCTCGCCAATCTCGCCGAACAAGTGGCGCGCGACGGCGAGGGTGCGCGCAAGCTGGTCGAGATCACGGTCGAAGGCGCGGTATCGAAACTTTCGGCGCGCCGCGTCGCGCTGTCGATCGCCAATTCGCCACTGGTGAAAACCGCGATCGCCGGCGAGGACGCAAATTGGGGCCGCGTGGTCATGGCCGTCGGTAAAGCCGGCGAGCCCGCCGACCGCGACCGGCTATCGATCTGGTTCAACGGCATCCGCGTTGCGCACAAGGGCGCGCGCGACCCGGCCTATGACGAGACGATGGTTTCCGCGGCGATGAAAAACCCGGAGATCGCGCTCAAGGTCGCGCTTGGCCTCGGCAAAGGCCGCGACCGCGTGCTGACCTGCGACCTGACGAAGGAATATGTCGCGATCAACGGCGATTATCGCAGCTAACGCCCAAAGCCAACCAAATGCCCGTCGCGATCAAACACATCCGCACCTCGACGCTCGACGTCGCCTACGAGGAGAGCGGCGCGGCGAACGGCAATCCGGTGCTCTTGCTGCATGGCTGGCCGTACGATCCGCGCTGCTACGACGAGGTCGTTCCGCCGCTCGTCGCCGCCGGCTGCCGCATGATCGTGCCTTATCTGCGCGGCTTCGGTCCGACCCGGTTTCTCTCCGCGCAAACGCCGCGCTCGGGTCAGCAGGCGGCGCTCGGCAACGATTTGCGCGAAGTGATGGATGCGCTTGCGATCGAGCGCGCCGTGCTTGCCGGCTATGATTGGGGCGGCCGCGCTGCCTGCATCGTTGCGGCGCTGTGGCCGGAGCGCGTGCGCGGCCTCGTTACCGGCAACGGTTATAATCTGCAAAATATTCCAGGCTCCGTGAAGCCGCTCGATCCGGCGTCGGAGCACCGGCTCTGGTACCAATATTATTTTCACACCGAGCGCGGCCGCGCCGGCCTCGAAGCCAACCGCCGGGCCTTCGCCCGCCTGCTCTGGGAATTGTGGTCGCCGCCATGGACATTCGACGATTCGACCTTCGCCAGCAGCGCGGCGTCCTTCGACAATCCGGATTTCGTCGCGGTGACCATCCAATCCTACCGCCATCGCTTCGGCTATGCCGCCGGCGATCCGGCGCTCGACGAGATCGAAGCGCAGCTGGCCGCGCAGCCCAAGATCGCAGTGCCGACGATCGCGCTGCAGGGCGAGGCTGATGGCGTGCAGCCGCCGGAAGCCTCGGCCAAACATGCCGCTTATTTCACTGGGCCCTTCACACGTCGCGTGCTGCCCGGGGTCGGTCACAACCCGCCACAGGAAGCGCCGCAAGCTTTTGCCGATGCGGTGTTGAAATTGGTCCAGCAGGCGGAAACCTGATCAGGCTTGCATACCTTTCGTTAACCAGCGCGGCGAATGCGGCTATGGTGAAGCTTGGATTGAATATGCCTTTACCCTCCACTCCTTAGATTGGGAGCGGCCGTGAGCGTCAGACTGGTTCTCGTCGCCGCCTGCGCGCTGATCGATCCCGATGGCCGCGTGCTCATCGCACAACGTCCGCCGGGCAAGTCGATGGCGGGACTGTGGGAGTTTCCAGGCGGCAAGGTCGAGCCCGGCGAGCGGCCGGAACAGAGCTTGATTCGCGAGCTGAGGGAGGAACTGGGAATCGCCGTGAAGGAAGAGTGCCTCGCGCCGCTGACCTTTGCGAGCCATCTCTATCCCGACTTCCACCTGCTCATGCCGCTTTATGTTTGCCGGCGCTGGGAAGGGTTCGTCGAGCCACAGGAAGGACAGCAGCTCAAATGGGTGCGGCCGCCCGAACTGCGGAACTATCCGATGCCGCCTGCCGACGAGCCGCTGATCTCGCATCTGACGACGCTGTTATGATCTGAAAGCCAGAAGGGCGAAGGACGATGTCGAAGCTGGAAAAACTGCCGGTCGCCGCGCTTGCCTTGCGTTTTCTACGCGATGACGGCGGTGCCACCGCAATCGAATATGCCATCATCGCATCGGGCATCGCAGTCGCCATCGCCGCCACCATCGTGACGCTTGGATCGAGCGTCAGCGGCCTGTATTCGACCGTGCTGACGGCGATGAAATAAGCCGCCCGCCGAGGGCGCCATCGCGATGGATCAGGCTGTCGCCCTGAGCGTAGGATTTATCGAGGCAAGCAGCCCTTTGACTTCTGCAGCCGGCCTTGGCGGACCGAACAGGTAGCCCTGAACTTCCGTGCATCCTTCCAATTTCAACTGCTTGAACTGCGCGGCTGTCTCTACCCCCTCGGCAGTCGTGGCGATGCCGAGACCACTGCCCATGGCGATCACAGCTCGCACGATCGCAAGGCTGTCGTTATGCTCCGACATGTCGAATATAAACGATTGATCGATTTTGATCTTGTCGAAGGGAAACTTGCGCAGGTAACTGAGCGAGGAGTACCCGGTTCCGAAATCGTCCACCGATATTCTTACTCCGAGCGCTCGTAATTCGTCGAGGATGGCGAGAGTCGCATCCCCATCATACAACAGCGCGGATTCGGTAATTTCCAACTCCAAGCGTTTTGCCGATAGTCCAGACGCCGCAAGTGCCGACAGGACGGACAGCAATAGACCTTTGTTCTTGAATTGGATCGGCGACAGATTTACGGCGATCTTCACATCGCTCGGCCAAGTGGCGGCTTCGGCACAGGCTTGACGCAACACCCAGTCTCCGATTGGCACGATGAGACCGGTTTCTTCGGCGACAGAGATGAAATCAAGGGGCGCGATCATGCCGCGCTCGGGATGGTGCCAGCGGATGAGGCCTTCAAAACCTGTGATCTGCTCTGTCTGCATATCGACCAGCGGCTGGTAGAACAGCTCAAATTCGTTATTCGCGATCGCTTTGCGCAAATCGATCTCAAGTTTCCGCCGAGCCTGCATCCGAGCGTCCATTTCCGGCTCAAAGAAACGGTAGAGGCCGTGACCGTCCGACTTGGCACGATACAACGCCATGTCGGCGTTTTTCAGAAGCTGGTCTGGATCGAGGCCGTCGCCTGGCGCGAGCGCGATTCCAATGCTCAATTCGACCGTAACCTGATCGCCGGCAAGCTCGTAAGGGGCGCCGACCACCTCGATGAGACGTGACGCCAGCGAGGTTGCGTCTATCGGTTGGGATGTGCCGGCTTGCATAATGGCGAACTCGTCCCCACCAAGGCGCGCGACCATGTCGGTATCTCGAACGCATTGGCGCAGCCTGCCTGCAACCGCCTTAAGAAGAAGATCGCCCACGGCATGTCCATAGGCATCGTTCACGTCTTTGAAGCGATCAAGATCGAGGCCGAATACGGCTACTTGCTCTCCTCGTTTGAGTCGCGTCAGCGTCTGGCGCAATTGGAGGTAAAGCCTCGATCGATTGGGCAAATCGGTCAGCGCATCGTGGTGCGCCATATATTCGATTCTCGCCTCCGCTCTTCGCTGCTCAGTAATGTCCTTATGCGTGGCGACCCTGCCACCGGCGCTCATGGGCGAATTAGTCACCAAAATCTCACGCCCGTCCGCCGTTTCGAGGATTGAACTCATGACCTTACCCTGCGCCATCGCCGCCGCGAGATCCGCGCGATAGCGCTCAAGGTCGTGATGCACGAGTTCGCCAGCTTCGGTCCGATATCGAAGCAGGTCAGCAAATGAGCAACCCGGTTTCACGATCTCGCGCGACAACCCGTACATCTCGATGTAGAGATCATTGCAAACGACGACCCGCTCCTCCGCATCGAACATTATCAGACCTTGCGACATATTGTTGAGCGCCGTGTCAAGCCGCTCTTTTTCCAGCGCAAGGCTTTGCATGGATGCGTTATGCGCCTGCGTCTGCTGCCGGACGATCAACAAAATCATCAATGCGACCGTCAAAGCCGCCAGTACTCCCGCTCCGAGAAGTATGTCGGTTTGCTTTTGCCATATTGCGAGAGCAGCGCTGGTATTCACGCCGACAGATATGAACAACGGGAAATCCGCAAGCCGGCGAACTGCCACGAGGCGATCCTCGCCCCCGATTTGTCCCATGATGCGGGTTGTGGCGCTATTGGCGCCGCCTAAAGCGTCGAGGGGCGATGTGAAAATCTTTCCGATAAATGACTCGGCTTGCGGATACCGCGTCAGCAGGAAGCCATCACTGCGATACAAAGCTATCGAGCTGCCTTCGCCAAATGAAACGGAACCGATAATCTTGTCGAAGTAGGACAGTTCGATGGCTCCCAAAACAAGACCTAGAAAATCGCCATTCGCCGCCGTGACCGTTCGGGCGAGAAACAGCGTTCAGGTGCCGTTGGTGCGATTGTGTCCAGGGAGACTGATAAACGACGCCAGCCGCGGATCCGACTTAAGTGCCCTAAAGAATTCCCGATCGGCGACGCTGATGTCTGGAACCGGCCAAGAACGCGAGAAATTGATGAGCCGCCCATCGGCATTTATGAGCGAAATAGCGTAGGCTTGGACCAAGCCACTGGTGCTGGCCTTGAGCATCAGATGCACGTCTCGACCCGACATCCGGCGCGTATAGTCGTCGCTTGAGGCAATGCTAAGCGACTGTATCTTCTCGATCACGCTGCTTTGAACCATGTCAATTGCCTGCAACGATCGATCGAGTTGCTCGGCAAGTATCAATGCCGTGTTCTTGAGTTCGCGCTCGCTCTCACGCAATGCACGATCGCGAAGATTGTCAGCCATTATTGCTGTACCAATCCCGATCGCTGCAATGAGGGTCATGCCGCAGAGGATGAGATAGCGGATAGGACGATTGTGCCAGGCTGCCAGACCGGAAATGGCGCCAAGACGAATTCGGCTCAGTTTTTGTTGCGACACACTTCTACTCCCGTATCGGCGGGACCGCGGTCGCGTCTGGCAGCCATTGCAGTGCTTTTAGCCAGTTGTGACAAATTTCTAGATGCGGCGTTAAGCCTAGTAGCCAGCCTCGGCTCCCCGCCCGCTCATGCGTAGTCCGGAGACCTTAATTCGCGATGTTATCTGACAACGCAAGATCGCCGGATTCGACCGGTCGCCAGCGTTGTTGCTGTCAGCGTAGTTAGGATGTGATGAAGCAGCATACGTAGCATTACTCAGACTGCGGTTGCGTTCGGTATCGAGCGCGGCAGTAGCCCGAATCTGATTCCACCGGAACCGAAACGGAGCTAGCGAACAGGCTTCTCACCCGTTGAAATTTCGCGCGTGCCGAGCGCATCGGCGAGCCGCGTCCGCGCCGTACCAGGCTTGAGCGGTTGCTGCTGACTTGGATGCGGCGCCCAACCCGACAGCCAAATAATCTCGAACGTCGCCCGCACACGTCCGTCGTTATCTGAAAAACGCTCCGCATAGATTTCGGCCATGCGCATGAGCGTTGCTCGCCGGAGCGGCGTGCGACGGCGAGCATGAAGCATGTTGGTCGCACCCATGCGCCGCAAATCGCGCATCAGGCCGAAGACGGAATCATAGCGCACGGTCAGCCGGTCGACGTCGGTGACCGGCAAGGTAAATCCGGCGCGCTGCAGCAAGGCGCCCAGCTCGCGCAGATCAGCGAAGGGAGCAACGTGGGGTGAGGCGCCGCCCTCAACCTCGCTCTCCGCAGCGGCAAACGACTGGCGCAGCTCGGTCAGCGTTCCGCCACCGATGAGCGCGGCCAGAAACAGACCGTCAGGTCTCAGCGCACGGCGGATTTGCACGAGCGTGCCGGGCAGATCGTTGACGAATTGCAAAACCAGCGCCGACACGATGAGATCGAGCGTACCGTCGCCGAACGGCAGTGCCTCCTCATCGGCAACGATGAATGTATCAGAGCGCAGGGCTGCCGGCGGGATTGCATCGGTTTTTACGACCGTGCCGACCGAGCCGAGACCGGACAACGCCGCGCGCACCGCTTCGCCCGGCGTGCCAAGATCGATACCCAGATCGAAGCGGCGCAGCACCGCAGCCAGCCGGTCGGCGAGATCGGCGGCCGCGCGATCGAGCAAAAACGTAACCGGACCCAACGCTGCCGCGCGGCGACGGCGGTCGCGGAGCAGGGCACGGTCGAAAATCACGGGGCCTTCGGTCATGACTTTCTTTTGGACGATGACATTTTTAGCATGGCGCGATAGCGTGGCGCCATGCTGCCCTCGTCCGGCATGACTTTGCCCGTGCAGATCAAACGCGCCGCCGATACCGTGCGCGCGGTGTTGCGCACGGCGCTCGATCTCGCTCTGCCGCCGCTATGCCCCGCCTGTCGCGAACCCGTCGAAGGCCAAGCGCTTTGTCCGGCATGCTGGTCGAAACTGTCCTTCATCACCCGCCCCTATTGCGAGCGGCTCGGCATTCCGTTCGTCTATGACCCCGGGCCGGGCATTTTGTCCATGGAAGCGATCGCGGATCCGCCGGCCTATCAGCGCGCCCGCGCCGCCGTTCGTTTCGACGAGATATTACGCGCGCTGGTGCATGCTCTTAAATATAGCGACCGGCTCGACCTCGCGCCGATGATGGGTCGGTGGATCAGCCATGCTGGGCGCGAGCTCCTGGCCGAGGCGGACGCGCTCGTGCCGGTGCCGCTGCACTGGCGCCGCTTGTGGACGCGGCGCTTCAACCAATCGGCTATGCTCGCCGCGGCAATCTCGGCCCAAAGCGGCGTGCCGATCGCAACCGGCGTGCTCAAGCGCGTCAAGCCGACCGCCCAGCAAGTCGGATTATCGCGAACCAAACGGGCGGCCAACGTTCAAGGGGCCTTCCGGGTACCGCCGGAAGCCCGCGGCGCGGTCGCCGGGCGCCGCTTGGTGCTGGTCGATGACGTGCTGACCTCCGGGGCCAAGGTCGAGGGTTGCGCCCGCGCCCTGCTGCGCGCCGGGGCCGCCAATGTCGACGTGCTGATTTTTGCCAGGGTTGCCGAGCCAGTGCGAACGTCCATATAAGCAGCTTGGCGGGAAATAGGCAGCTTTACGCAGAACCATACGTACAAACATGGCCGCAATCGATATCTATACCATTCGCTACTGCCCCTATTGCTTCGACGCCAAGGAACTGCTCTCCCGTAAGGGCGTAAGCTTTCACGAGATCGACGTCAGTGCCGACCGGGACAAACATAAAGAGATGATCGAGCGCGCCAACGGCCGCAGCACTTTTCCGCAGATTTTCATCGGCGCGACTCATGTCGGCGGCTGCGACGATCTCTATGCCCTTGACGAAGCCGGCAAGCTCGATCCGCTGCTGGCGCAATTCAAGGAGCAGCCGGGCGAAGGATCGCCAGCATGAGCGGGACAGCGGCATCGACCTTCAAGGTCGGCCTCGTTCAGATGCGCTCGGGTCTCGAGCCGCAGGACAATCTCGTCGCACTGTTGGCGGGCATCGACGAAGCCAAGCGCGGTGGCGCCGATTATGTGCTGACGCCGGAGATGACCAATATCCTGGCGCTCAAGCGCGACCAGCTGTTCGCCAAGATCGTCGAAGAAGAGCAGGACCCGACACTGGCGACGATGCGGGAGCTCGCCCGCAAGCTCGGCATCTACATCCATGTCGGCTCGCTTGCCATCAAGGTGTCGCCGGAGAAAGCCGCGAACCGCTCTTTCCTGATCGACCGCAAGGGCGACATTGCCGCCCGCTACGACAAGATTCACATGTTCGACGTCGACCTTGCCGGCGGCGAGAGCTATCGCGAATCCAACAATTACCGCGCCGGCGAGCTTGCCGTGATTGGCGATCTGCCGTGGGGCCGGCTCGGTCTGACGGTCTGTTACGATCTGCGTTTTCCGGCGCTTTATCGCGCGCTGGCCGAGGCCGGCGCCTCATTCCTGGCAATCCCCTCGGCTTTCACCCGGCAAACCGGCGAGGCGCATTGGCACGTGCTGATGCGCGCGCGCGCCATCGAAAACGGCTGCTTCGTGTTCGCCGCGGCGCAAGGCGGCGAGCACCAGAACGGGCGCGAAACCTTCGGCCATTCGCTCGTCGTCGATCCCTGGGGCCGTATTCTTGCCGAAGGCGGCATCGAGCCGGCCGTGTTGATCGCCGAGATCGATCCGGCCGAGGTCGCGGCGGCGCGGGCGCGGATACCGTCGCTGCTTCATGGCCGGCGTTTCGAACTAGTCGAGCCGATGGCGGAGCCGACCTATCTTCACGCTGTGCGGGAGTCGCTATGATCCGCTACGCGCTGGTCTGCAAATGCGGCCACACCTTCGACAGCTGGTTTCAGAGTTCCGCCGCCTACGACAAACAGCTCAAGCGGTCGCTCGTGACCTGTCCGGTTTGCGGCTCGGCAAAGGTCGAAAAAGCGATCATGGCACCGAGTCTGGCGTCAAGTTCGGAGCGCGCGGAGGCCGCCGGCCCGCAGCCGGCCGGTCCGTCGCCTCCGCCGCCCAATCCGTCACCGTCACCGCTGCAGCCGGCACCGATGCCGGCGATCCCGCCAAAGACTTCAGTGGCGATGATGGCGCCGGAGCGCGAGCTGCGGCAGAAACTCAAAGAGCTGCGCGACCACATCACCAAGAACGCGAGTTACGTGGGACCGCGGTTCCCGGAAGAAGCGCGCAAGATCCATTACGGCGAGACCGAGCACCGCTCGATCTACGGCGAAGCGTCTCCGGAAGAGGCCAAGGAATTGCACGAAGAAGGCATCGAATTTCATCCGTTGCCGGTTCTGCCGGACGACAAGAACTAATAAGCCAATATCAGCAGCACGACGCCGACGACCACCAGCACCATGCCGGCGGCTTCGCGCGCCGTGGTGCGCTGGCCGAAGGCAAAGCGCGCGACGAGTTGCGCAAACAGGACTTCCACCAAGGCCAGCGTCCGCACGCTCGCAGCAGTGGCGATGGCGAACGCAAGAAACCAGAATTGCGAGGCGAACGCGCCCATGAAGCCGGCAAACAGCGAACGCCGCCAGACCTTGAATATGGCCGTCATCACGCCAGGAGCGCGCAACAGAAGATAGAGCGACAGCA
>JBAQAB010000300.1:0-5070 GCA_049285535.1 Xanthobacteraceae bacterium | reverse complement strand
CAGCAGTCTATAATCGCATCATTAATTCGGAGATTAGTCCCACAATGGCAACGCGCGGGGGCGCGATGGAGTTGCGCACCGAGCTGATCGGAAAGCTTGCCCTTGCGGCAATCGCGGGTGTTTTAATTGGGCCGTTCATTCGAGCTAGCGCTCGGTGGCTGATGCGGTCTCTTGTGTTTATTGGCATGCTTACGGCGCTTTATTTTGGCGCGCAGGCGCTTGGGGTCTTGGGAAAGTAAAGCATTGGTCGCTACACGCCGCTTCCCGCCGTCATGGCGTATCGAGGAAACGCCGGTCTGCTACATCGTGCGGGACCGCGACGGCCACCAGGCGCTGGCGTATGTCTTTACGAGGAGGAACCTCGGCGGAATTGCTGCGGCAAAATCGTCCAGGAACACTGTCAGAGTAGCGGAGTTTCAGAGTCGGTTCGTCGGGGATCCCAGCCCGGCGCAGCCTTGGCCCCGGACACGTCCGTGTGCCCCTCTGACCCCGTCCGGGGCCAACCCGTGCCCCGATGCACCCGGCGTCATTGCCAGCGCCATAGGCGCGCTGCAGATGGCGCTGTCTCTTGAGCGGGTGCCGTGTTTGCCGAAGTGAAGACTGCGCGTAGCTGGGGATAGAAAAACTCCTAGCCCGCTCGGCGATTTTCCAACGTTTGAATGAAAAATGGCGCGGCGAACTTGCGGGGGATACCGGCCGACTTCATCGGGCTGCCGATGATCGCCATTGTCCAGCAGACCCGGGAAATGGGCGCGGCGCGGCTGCGCTTCGTTCACGGGCACGGCCGCGCGCGGCAAGTCGCCCGGATTTACAACACCCACACCGGCTATTTCGGTCTGCGCATCTGCCGCGAGCTGCGGCACAATCGCCTTCTGCGCCAATGGATCAAGTACACGACGCTCAACTGCGGCGATTGGGCACAATCACGGTCGGACTGAAAGCCAACCCTCACCCGTCGCGGAGCGTGCTCGATCTCACCGTGCCGCCGCCGCCGAGCTATCCGGACGAAAGGCGCGTTCGGTGATGTGAGATGATTTGCTGTCATGCCCTATCGGGTCCATGGATAATTCGAGCCTTATGCCGGTTCCCGTGCGGCTGCTAGAAATTTGTCCGGGAGAACGAAGGCCACGAAGCCTGGGCCGTCGCGATCTCGATCAGCCGAGCAGCCTGACGCCAACGATGACGAGGACGGCAGCCAGCGCAAGACGCACAACGACGTCCCGCGCGCGACTCGCGAGATAGCTGCCGATAATGATGCCCGGCAGCGATCCAATCAAAAGCGTCAGCAGCAATCTCCAGTCAATCGTGCCCAAATACCAGTGACCCGCCCCTGCAAGCAGCGTCAGCGGCACCGCATGGGCGATGTCCGAACCGACAATGCGGCCAGGCGGCATTTTGGGATACAGGAACAGCAGCACGGTGACGCCGATGGCGCCAGCGCCGACGGACGTCGTGGTGACCAAAACGCCCATCACCAGCCCCAGCACGACGGTGGCAGTCGCTGCGGTGCGACTGCCGAGGTCACCCAGGCGGTCGGCGTAGCGCTCACGAACGCTCTTGCCCGCAATTAGAAAAAGCGCGGTAACAAGGAGAACGCCACCGAGCGTGAGACTGACGATATGCTGCGCCGCGGCGCCTCCCAGATCGACGAAGGAGAGCGCGACCAGGCTCGCAATCGTCGCCGGAACGCTACCGATCGCAAGCAATCCGACGATAGGCCAGTCGATCGTCCGGGCAGCAGCGTGAACGACCGTGCCGACCGTTTTGGTTGAAGCGGCAAAGAGCAGATCGGTGCCGACTGCGGTGGTTGGATGAATGCCGAACAGGAGAATGAGCAGAGGCGTCATCAACGAGCCGCCGCCGACTCCGGTCATGCCCACCAGCAAGCCGACGCAAAAACCAGATATCGCATGGAGAGAATCGGGAGACATCTAATTTTGCATAACCTGGTCGCCCGGCAGACCGCGTTTAACGGGCGCCATTCGAGGCCGTTAGCTCTCTGTTATGAATGCCGCATTCGGTCTTCGGCAGGCCGCTCCATCGACCGTCGCGGGCCGATGCTCCCGCGGCGGGCCGCGCTGTGCAGGGAATGCAGCCGACGGAGGTGAAGCCCAACGCCTCAAGCGGATGGCGCGGCAGGCGCGCCTTCGTGAAAACTGCATCCAGCTCGGCGCTGGACAGCCGCGCCAGCGGATTGAACTTAAGGCGACGACCCTCGGCCTCGACAACGGCCAGCGACGATCGCTCCCCGCCATGAAAGCGCTTGCGTCCGCTGATCCAGCCGTCGAATGCGGCAAGCTCGCGCGCCAGCGGCGCAACCTTGCGCAGGGCACAACAGGCATTGCGATCGTGGAAACAGAGATCGCGCTTGGGATCACGCAGCGCCAATTCGCTTGGCGACGGCGTGATGACGCGAAGATCGGTCAATCCCAAATGGCCGGCAAGCGCGTCTCTGTAGGCGAGCGTTTCCTTGAACAGCCACAGCGTATCGAGAAACAGCACTGGCAGCGAGCGATCAATATCGGCGACGAATTTCAGAAGCACCGCGGACTCGGTACCGAAAGACGAAACCGCGACCAGCCGGTCGGGCATGGCTTTCGCCGCCGCCTCGATGATCTGATAAGGTGTCGATTCGGCTAGGCGATCAGCGAGCAACTCCGCGTCCTGGAGCGCCGAGGCCTCCTCGCCTAATCGTTCTCGTTCCTGAGGTGCCAACATCTGCGTGCGGTTTTTGGTGTATTCCAATCTCGCTCTTATAGTGGCGCGGCGTGAGAAAGTGTTTCCATTATGAGGCGTAATGAGTATCAATCATTCGTTTAACGGCTCGCCTGACGACAGTATTCATCTGAAGCTGCATGGAGCGGGCTCCGGGGAATTACGCATGCGATGGCGGCGCGTTGTTTTTGTTGTCTGCCTGTTGGTCGCCGGCATAGCCGGGACGCGCGCGGACAATGCATTCATCCAGGGGCCGGTGCGCATCCTTCTGCCGAGCGATCTCGGCACCCTCGAAGCCCTGCTGGTGCGGCCGAACGCGCCAGGCCGCTATCCGCTGGCGCTGATCGTCCACGGCTCGCCACGCTCCGCCGCCGAACGGCCGGACCTGACGCCGCTTGCCATGCTGCCGCAGGCGCTCGAATTCGCCCGGCGCGGCTGGGCGGCGCTAATAGTAATGCGCCGCGGCTACGGTAGCTCCGACGGCGGCTGGGCGGAAACGTTCGGTCCTTGCGGCAATCCGAATTACATCGCCGCCGGCGCCGCCGACCTGAAATTAGCGCTTGAATTCGTCTCGCACCGTTCGGACATCGACCCGGCGCGCATGATCGCAGTCGGCGTATCGGCGGGGGGCTTCGCCACCGTCGCGCTTACCGCCGATCCGCCGCCAGATCTCGTCGCCGCCATCAGTTTCGCCGGTGGCCGCGGCTCGATGCAGGACGGCCAAGACTGTCGTTCCGACAAACTCGTCGCCGCGTTCCGCGCCTTCGGCGCGCGCTCGCGCATTCCGATGCTGTGGGTCTATGCCGCCAACGATCATTTCTTCGGACCCGATCTGGCGAAGGAGTTCGATGCCGCTTTCACCGGCGCCGGCGGCAACGCTACCTTCGTCGCCGCGCCCGCGTTCGGCAATGACGGTCACGGCCTATTTTCGCCGAGCGGCATTCCGCTATGGACACCCTATGTCGACGCGTTTTTGCAGAAGCAAAATCTGAAACTGCGCGAGACACCCCTGCCCTTGCCGGTCCCGGACCTCGCTGCTCCGCTGCGGCTCGGAGTCAGCGGGCAGAACGCCCTCGCAACTTACGCAATCGATGCGCCGCACAAAGCCTTTGCGGTAGCGCCCGACGGCGGGTTCGGCTGGAAGTCCGGCGCGCGGACCACCGAGAAGGCGCGCGCCGAGGCGCTGAAATTCTGCCAGCAGCACGCGCAGCATTGCGACGTCATATTTGTCGACGATGCCGCTGTGGGACATTGAGCGCGCCGAGCGGCAGACCGCTCGCGCGATGAAATCCGCGCCCAATCGACGCCAGCAAGGCGTCGGCGCCGGCGGGCGCCAAGAGCGTAATCCCGAACGGCGTGCCGTCGGGCCGCATCGAGGCCGGCACCGCAAGCCCGCACAGATCGAGCAGATTGACGAAATTCGTGTAGGTGCCGAGCCGGCTATTAAGCGCGATCGGCTCGGCGAGCACCTGTTCGATCGTGTAGATGGTCGGCACGGCCGGGAGCGCCAGCACATCGATCGCGCCAAATGTGCGGTCGCGCGCGCGGCGCAGCGCCTCGAGCCGATAGAACGCGGTGAATGCATCGGCCGCTGTCGCCCGCGCGCCGGCGGCGATGATCTGCCGCGTTACCGGATGAAGCGATTCCGGCGCGGTGTCGATCAAATTTTTGGCAGCGAGGTAGCGTTCGGCGACCCATGGGCCTTCGTAAAGGAGCCGCGCGGTTTCGTAGAACGGCTCCATATCGATCTCGACCAGGTTGGCGCCGAGTTCGGAAAGCTTGGCCAAGGCCGCATCGTAAGCGGTGGCCGAATTCCTATCGCCGAAAAACACGCGCTGGCCAGCCGACGGCACGCCAAGCCTCGCGCCGTCCGGCATCGCGCCGGCTGCACTCACCGCCCGCGGCCGCGAATAAGGATCGGCGTCGTCGGCACCGGCCACCGCCTTGAGCGCCGTCATCGCATCGTCGACCGTCAGCGCAAAGACGGAGACGCAGTCGAGCGTGCGGCAGGCCGGAACGACGCCCGCAGTCGAAACCAAACCCAGGCTCGGCTTTAAGCCGACAATATTACTGTAAGCAGCTGGCACGCGACCCGAGCCAGCGGTATCGGTGCCGAGCGAAAGCGGCACAATGCCGGCGCCGACGGCCAGCGCCGAGCCGGTGCTCGATCCGCCGGGGATCAGCTTGTCGTCGAACAGATTACGGCCGATGCCATACGGCGTGCGCACGCCGACAAGCCCCGTCGCGAACTGATCGAGATTGGTTTTGCCGATAACGAGCGCGCCGGCGGCGCGCAGTCGCGCGACCGCGGTGGCGTCCTTGCGCGGCGAATAGAGAAAAGCAGGGCATGCGGCG
>JBAQAB010000299.1:0-20081 GCA_049285535.1 Xanthobacteraceae bacterium | reverse complement strand
AGCATGCCGAACCGCTGTTAATGTCCCGTCAACGCAGGAGGAGTCCGCGCGCGAGGCGCTTATCCTGCGGCAACCGCCCCGCGCAAAACCTGCGCGCCGCGCTCGCCGAAGGCCGCCGTAACCAGCGGATTGACGCCGAGCGCGCGGAGCGCGGCCGCCATGGCGTCGAGATCGGCCGCGGTGCCGACTAGGCGCTGGCCGGTCAGCGGATCGGGCAGCGCCGCAAGCGCCGCGCCGGCATCGATGCGACCGATCGTTGCCAGAAGCGCGCAGAGCGGGAAGCGATACCCGCCGACATTGACGATGCCGGACGGCGGCCCGGTGATGGCGAAGGTTTGGCTCAGCGGATCGACCCGGCAGGGGAAGCCGCTGTCAACGAAGCCGTCCCGAGCGATCGCGAAATGCGGCTGGTCGGAGCGCTCGATGCCCGGCGGAAAAACATGGCGCGGCACTATAGGGCCGCGCAGCGCCACGGTGTTGGTTGCGGTCGCGGCAAGCTCGACCACCGTGACCGCGTCCTTGGCGTCGCGCGGCGCAGCCACAGAGCCGAGCGGTATGGGCGCAGGCCGGCCACCGGTGCCGCGCCGGCCCGCGACAAACCCGGCTTCGCCGAAAATCGGCACGTCAACCAGGACGGCGTCGCGCTCGGGCCATTCGGTGCCCGCAGCAAGCCGTTCGGGCGCGTGCCACGCGGCAAGGACCGTCGTCGGGCCCTCGCGTGCGAACAAGCCGGTTTGGGCCAGACGAAACGCCGCCGGGGCAGGCAGGATCAGCGTGGCCGCGCGCTCATCGCGGCGCTGGCGGGCGAATACTTCGCCGTCGAACGGATGATGCAGCGAAAGCGTTCCGCCGGTCAGAAGCCAGGGCACCAGCGTGAGACAAATGCCGGCAAAGGATGACGGCGCGATGGACGACAGCACGCTGGCGTCTTGCTCCAGCCGGCCTTCGAGCAAGACACACAATCCGCCGGCCAAAAGTTCGAGATGACGCCGCGCCACCGGCACCGGACCGTCCTCGCCGACTTCGAAAGTCGTCACCGCAAGATGGGCTGCCGCATCGCTGTTGCGATCGAGCGGCGGCACGGGATCGAGCTTCGCCGCAGTGAACAAATCGTCGAGCGCCACCGCGCCGTCGGGAAGGTTGCCGCCGAAGCCGCAGACATAGCGGATCGAAAACACTTCCGCCGCGACGTGCAGGGCCAGCTGACAATGCTCGAAACCGCCGACGCGGCGGCACGTGATCAGCGCTTTGGCGCCGACGCGGGCCAGCGCGGTGACGGCGTCGGCGCGGCGCCACAGCAATGGCAGGGGCGCCGCGATCAAGCCGGCGCGCAACACGCCGAGAATGGCCAAAACATTCTCGACGATGTTCGGCATCTGGATGCCGACGATCGCGTCGGTCGGCAGTCCCATGCGGCGCAACCGGCCGGCGATCGCCGAGATCATGCGGTCGGCCTCGGCATAGGACAGCCGCAGCGGCGCGCCATCGGTAAATTTCTGCCGGTTCGGCTCGTCGGCAAGCGCGATCGCCCCTGGCCGTCGCGCCGCCGCGCGGCGAAACAATTCGTCGAGCGTGATACCGCCCTGGCCGTGCGGCGCAACGCTTGCTGCGCTGGTGGGAGCCCCCAGAATCATGGGCGTATCTTAGCTCTGCGCGTCATTGCAAAGTCGCCCGTTGCCGCCACCAGGTTTCCGGCAAATAGCCGAACAGCGACGTCCGCGCCGGATGCCGGATGGTATTCCACCGCGCCACCCATTGATCGGGAAGATAAAACAGCGGGATCACATATGAGCCGGAAACCAGCACGCGGTCGAGCGCGCGCACGGCGTCGACCAGATCGGGACGGGTGCGTGCGCGCAGCACGGCGGCGATCATGGCGTCGACGGCGGCGCTTTTGACGCCCATGTAATTGCGCGAGCCCGGTTCGTCGGCCGCCGCCGCGCTCCAATAAATGCTCTGCTCGTTGCCCGGCGACAGCGACTCGTCCCAGCGGTATTCGATCATGTCGAAATCGAACGACGCCAGGCGCTCTTCGTATTGCACGGCGTCGACAAGACGAACCTGCGCGGCGATGCCCGCGCGCGCCAGCATTGTGGAGTAAGCGAGCGCCAAGCGTTCGTCGTCGCGGTTGGTCACCATGATCTCGAAAGCGAGCGGCCGGCCGGTGGCGCGATTGCGCAGCGTCGTGCCTTTGAACTCATAGCCGGCGGCTTCGAGAAGACCGAGCGCCTGGCGGAGCGTGGCGCGGTCGCGCCCGGACCCATCGCTGACGGGAGACGACCAGGTGCCGTCGAGCATGTCGGGTCGCACCGCATCCGGATAGGGCGCCAGCAGCGCACGCTCCTGTTGATCCGCCGGACGATGGTATGCGGACAGCTCGCTGTCGTCGAAGAAGCTCGCGCTGCGCTGATACAGATTGTAGAAGAAGTCGCGATTGACCCATTGGAAATCGAACAGCAAAGCCAGCGCTTGGCGGACGCGAATGTCGGCAAAGATCGGCCGGCGTGTGTTGAAGACGTAATCGGACGCAAATTTCGGCAAGCCGCTGCGGAACGTCTCCTTGACGACGCGGCCATCGCGGGCTGCGGGAAAGCCGTAGCCGGTCTCCCAGCGGGTCGGATCGGTTTCCGCACGTACGTCATAAAGCCCGGCCTTGAACGCTTCGAAATAGGCGTTGTCGTCGCGATAAAAATCGAATCGAAGCTCGTCGAAATTCCACAGGCCGCGATTGATAGGAAGATTGCGGCCCCAATAATTGGGATCGCGTTTGAAGGTGACGCTTTTTCCCGGATCGACGGCGGCGACGACATAAGGGCCGCTGCCGACCGGCTTGGCCAGCGTCGATTTTTCGAACGCCGCGACATCGATGGCGTGTTTCGGCAACACCGGCATCAGGCCGAGAATCAGCGGCAATTCGCGGTCGCTGGTATCGGCAAAATCGAACCGCGCGACGCGGGGACTGATAATTTCCGCTTTAGCCACTCGCGAGTAATAAGTGCGGTGATTGGGCCGGCCGTGATCGCGCAACAGCTGCCAGGAGAACACTACATCCTCGGCAGTCACCGGCGTGCCGTCGGAAAAATGTGCCGCCGGATCGAGGGTGAAGGTGACGAAGCTTCGCGCCGCGTCGGTCTCAACCGTGCGCGCCAGCAGACCGTACAGCGTGAATGGCTCGTCATAACTGCGCGCCATCAGGCTTTCGATGACGTAGCCACGCACCGGCTGAACCGCGAGACCCTGGACGATAAACGGATTGAGGCTGTCAAACGTGCCGAGCACGCCCTCGATCAGCCGGCCGCCTTGCGGCGCGTCGGGATTGACATAGGGCAGCGCAGTAAAGTTGTCGGGGAGGGCGGGCGCGCCATGCATGGCGATCGCCGGAGTGGCAATTCCATCACCAGCAATTTGCGTCGGCTCGCCAAATGCCGGCAATGCGAGGCCGAGCAGCATCGCCGCCAATTGAGCGCCGCAATAGGTGGCGCGAATTCCATAGCCGACGGTGCGCAGGGTTTCCTCGATTGGGCCCGTGCCAAGCGCGATTCGCTCGACCGCCCGCGAATGTACCAGAGCGTCGGGGCGGCCGTCCGCCGCCGGAACGGCGCAGTCTTTTTCGCGACGGCCCCCGACGCGGGCTTTATCTGGGGGTGCAATTGCGCTATTGGGCCGGGCCGGGGAGCAAGAAGGGCCACCGTGTTGCCGTATTCTGCGTCGATTGACCGTCGCGCGGGGGACGGCGCGGCACGGCGGCGAATGCTGGCCGTAACGATATCGGATCATTAACAGTCAAGTCTGACCAGGCAGATCGACAGGATCGCTTAGATCCCGGTCGAATTGCGGGTGGCGGCACCAAAGAGGAACGACATCCCATGAATTATCGCATCGCGTCGGCGCCGGCACGGCCGGTGGGCCGGGCGCCCGCTGCCATCGCTAGACGGCTAGGCCAATCGGCAATCCTGACTGTCGCACTTGCCCTAGGACTGCAGGCCGCAACCGGCTCGCTCGCATTCGCACAAGCGCCGAAGCCCGCTGCGAAGAAGCCGGCCGCACCGGCGGCACAGGCTGCTCCCGCAGCACAACCGCAGGCGCCCGCGCAAGGCGACCAGCAGCAGCAGCCGGTCCAATTGATCTATTCGCCCTGGACCAAGTTTTGCCTCAAGAACCAGAACGACCCCAATTCCAAGCAGGTTTGCTTCACCGGCAAGGACGCCCGCATCGAATCCGGCATGCCGGTGGTCGCCGCCGTGCTGATCGAACCGGAGGGCGAGCCGAGGAAAATCCTGCGCGTCACCCTGCCGCTCGGCATGCAGCTCATCCATGGCACGCGCGTGATCATCGACAATAACCAGCCAATGACCGCGCCTTACGTGATCTGCTTCACCAACGGCTGCATGGCGGATTACGAGGCCACCACCGACATGATCGCCAAGATGAAAAAGGGGCAGGGCCTCATCGTGCAGGCGATCAATTCGACCGGCCAGCCGATCAGCCTCGTGCTGCCGCTCGCCGATTTCGCCAAGGCCTATGACGGTCCGCCGACCGATCCGAAGGTGTTCGAGGAGCAGCAGAAGAAGCTGCAGGACGAACTGCAGCGGCGCGCCGACGAAGCTCGCCAGAAGCTCGAGCAGCAGCAGGGCGCCCCCGGCGCTTCTGCCGCCCCGCCTGCAGGCGCGCCGGCGAAGTAAGAGACGCTGGAGCCGGGTTACCCGCCGCCCCCGCGGGGGCGGCACCCGGCTTCGATGTGCGGAATTCAATATCGTTGAGGATTCCCGCTTCCGCGGGAATGATCGGCGCCAATGGCTCAGTGCAGCATCGCGGTGCGCGGGCGATAGCCGCCTTTGCCGTCTTTGACGAAGACTTCGGAGACCTGCGGATGGCGCACGGGTTCGCCGCTATTGTCGGGCAATAAATTCTGTTCCGAGACGTAAGCGACGTATTCGGTCTCCTCGTTCTCGGCGAACAGATGATAGAACGGCTGGTCCTTGCGCGGCCGCACCTCGGCGGGGATCGCCTCGTACCATTCCTCGGTATTGTCGAACACCGGATCGATGTCGAATACGACGCCGCGGAACGGATAGAGCCGGTGGCGCACCACCTGGCCAATCTGGAATTTGGCGCTGCGAATCTTTTCCATCTCGGGTCGCATTTTATCGCTTCACAAAGGTTGCCGCGCAACGATTATGCCTTACTTTGCCTGACCTGCGAAATTGCCTTCATAGCCCATAGCGCTGCCCCATTTCGGGATCCTTCTCGGCCACGATCCCGGCTAGGTCGACCAGCACCTTGGCCTGTTTCCAGGTCGCGTCGTCCTGCATTTTGCCGTCAATCATCACCGCGCCGCTGCCGTCCGGCATGGCGGCAATGATCTTCTTGGCGAAGGCGACTTCGGCCGGGTCGGGCGAGAACACCCGCTTGGCAATCGGCACCTGGCTCGGATGCAGCGTCCAGGCGCCGACACAGCCCATCAGGAAGGCGTTGCGAAATTGCACCTCGCAGGCGGCGCTGTCGGCGAAATCGCCGAACGGGCCGTAAAACGCTTTGATGCCGGCCGCGGCGCAGGCATCGACCATTTTCGCGATCGTGTAATGCCACAGGTCCTGCTGATAGGCCGCGCGCGGCGCATCGGGCGCGCCGGCATCCGCCAGCACTTTATAATCGGGATGGCCGCCGCCGACGCGCGTCGTCTTCATCGCGCGGGAAGCGGCGAGATCGGCGGGCCCAAGGCTGATGCCGTGCATGCGCGGCGAAGCGACTGCGATCGAAGCGACATTGTCGACGCCTTCTGCGGTCTCGAGAATGGCGTGAATCAGGATCGGTTTTTTCACGCCGTGCTTGGCCTCAAGCTGCGCGAGCAGCTGATCGAGATAATGGATGTCCCAAGCACCCTCGACCTTCGGCAGCATGATGACGTCGAGCTTCTGCCCGATCGCTGCGACGATCTCGGTGATATCGTCGAGCACCCACGGTGAATTCAGCGCATTGATGCGCGTCCACAACCCGGTCTCGCCAAAGTCGCAAGACTTCGCCATCGCGATGAACCCGGCGCGCGCCGCCTCCTTGGCGTCGGCCGGAATGGCGTCCTCAAGGTTGCCGAGTACGACGTCAACTTGCGCCACCAGCTCCGGCACTTTGGCGCGCACCTTCTCGATATGCGGCGGCACGAAATGGATCATGCGCTCGAGCCGTAGCGGCAGCTCGCGCAGCGGCGCCGGTGCACCGATCGCCAATGGCTTGAAGAAATTGCGCGGCAGTTTCATACGGGTACCGAGAGTTCCTTACAGCTGACGGTAGGATGAATGACAGGGCGCGCCAAGCCGCTTTTCACGGCATTGCTGCCTAGGAAATAACGCCCTCAAACCATCTCGCCACGCATCAGCCGTGGCTGCGAGGCGGCCGGCATCACCCCTTCGCGCATCAAAGCGCGGCGCAGCGGGCCGATGTGGTCGACGAGATAGAGCGATAGGCCGCGCGCGCCATGCGCCGGGAAAAAATCGGTGAGCAGGCTCCTGTTCAACATGTCGATGGCGATGGTCCGGCTGGTCGCATCGGCGCGGCGCTGCCGGTCATAACGCGCCAATACATCGGGCGCTCCGACATCGAGGCTTTGCCGCCGCGCGCCGGCGACGATCTCGGCCAGCGTGGCGCCGTCGCGCAGTCCGAGATTGAGCCCCTGCGCGCCAATCGGGGGCACCACATGCGCGGCTTCCCCCACCAGCGCGATCCGCCCGCGCGCAAAGGCCTCTGCAGTTTCGATCGCCAGCGGAAAGATGCCGCGGCCCGGCTCGACGCGCATGGTGCCGAGCAGCGAATGGGCGCGGCGCTCGATCTCGGCCGATAGGGCGGCATCGTTCAGCGCGGCCAGTTCAGCCGCGCGTGCCGGATCGAGCACGCAGACCAGGCTCGAACGGCGGCCGGGCAGGGGCACCAGCGTGAACGGACCGTTCTCGGTATGGAACTCGGTCGATGTGTCGTCGTGCGATCGGGCGTGGGCGAGATTGAGCGTTAGCGCCGTCTGCGGATAGCTCCGCCGCCGCGTGGCCAATCGGGCCGCGTCGCGCGCGAGCGAGCGAGCGCCGTCGGCGCCGACGACCAGCCGGACGCGCGCTTCGCGACTGGCATATTCGATTGTGACGCCGTCGGCGTCGGGCTTGATCGCGAGCGCCGGAACGGCAATGCGCGGCAATCTCAATTCGGCAGCGCGGGCTTCGAGCGCGGCCAGCAGATATCGGTTCTCGATGTTGTATCCGAACGCATCGAGCCCGATCTCGGCCGCGTCGAAAAAGACCTCGGGCGCGCGGAACAACCGTTGGGTATCATCGACAATGCGAAGCTTTTTCAGCGGCGCGGCATGCTGCAGGCAACCCTGCCACGCACCAAGCGTTTCCAGTGCGGTGACGGAGCCCGAAAGCAGCGCGGTCGTCCGGTGATCGGGCTTTGCCGGCGGCGCGATCAGAATTGTGTCGACCGCCGCTGCTTTAAGCGCAATGGCGCAGACCAGCCCGGCCGGGCCGCCGCCGACCACGGCGACTTCGGAGCTAAACTCCCTGTCCGTTCCCATAATTGCCTCCACGCTACGCCAGCAACTGCATGATTTAGGATCGAATATCCCACAATGACAGCGCGATTGGGCACGAATTTCCATTTCACGTATAAGCTCAACTTATGGATCCAACCGAACCCGCAAAAGAGACGAAAGCGCTGACCACAGCGGCCTTTGCGGTCCACGTTTTTACCGCCTGCGGCGCCGCTTGCGCGCTGCTCGCGCTCATCGCCGCAGTGCGCGCCGACTGGCCGCAAATGTTCGTCTGGCTAGGCGTCGCGCTGTTCATCGACGGCGTCGACGGTACTTTTGCGCGGCAACTCCGAGTGGCCGACCTGCTGCCGCGCTGGTCCGGCGAGGTGCTCGATCTCGTCGTCGATATTCTCAATTACGTTTTCGTGCCGGCCTTTGCGGTCGCCGTCAGCGGGCTGTTGCCGCAGGCCTTGGCCATTCCTCTTGGTATCCTCATCGTCGTCACCGGATCGCTTTATTTTGCCGACCGGCTGATGAAGACCTCGGACTACTATTTCCGCGGTTTTCCGGCGCTTTGGAACGTGGCAGTGTTTTATCTGTTTCTGCTCAAGCCCGCGCCGTGGCTCGGCACCGCGCTGATCGCGGCGCTGGCGGCGCTGACCTTCCTGCCGTTTCACGTCGTTCACCCGGTCCGCATCTCCCATCTACGCACCTTAACGACGGGCGCGCTCGTCCTGTGGACGCTGCTTGCCATCATCGCTGTGGCGCGAAATCTTGAGCCCGGCTTTTGGGCCCTTGCCGGCCTGTGCCTACTTGCGATCTATTTCATCGGCGTCGGCTTCCTGCGCCGGCATCATCCCTGAAATCGGAGCAACCCGTGCCACGACATGTTCTTCTCATCGCCGGCGGCAGCCGCGGTATCGGCGCGTCGACGGCACGCCTCGCCGGCGAGCGCGGCTATGACGTCGCCATCAATTACGTTCGCAATGCCAAGGCTGCGGCGGAGGTCGCCGAGGCGGTGAAGAAATCCGGCGGCAAGGCCGTCACGCTGCAAGGCGACATGGCAAAGGAAGAGGACATATTGCGCGTGTTCGGCGAAACGACGCGCACGCTTGGACCGATCACGCATTTTGTCTTCAGCTCCGGCATCGGCGGCAAGAATTCACGACTCGACGTTGCCACGGCCGATACCATCCGCGAGGTAATCGACATCAATTTATTCGGCTGCCTGATCTGCGCCCGCGAAGCGGTGCGGCGGATGTCGACGGCGCAGGGCGGCAAAGGCGGATCGATCGTGTTTCTGTCTTCAATTGCTTCGGTCACCGGCGGCGCCGGTGAATATGTGTTCTACGCCGCTGCCAAAGGCGGGGTTGATGCGCTGACCAACGGCTTGGCGCGCGAAGTGGCAAAAGAGGGCATTCGCGTCAATGCGATCCGGCCCGGCCCGACCCGGACCGACATCCACGAACCCGGGCGCCTGGAACGGATCACGCCGCTATTGCCGATGGGCCGGCCGGGCGAGCCGGAAGAGATCGCCGAGGCCGTGCTGTTTCTACTATCCGACGCCGCGTCCTATATCAGCGGCACGGTGCTCAATGTTTCGGGGGCGCGCTAAGCGGGTCGCCTGGTGGCCGGTTCGATGAACGCTGAGAAAGACAATCTCATGACGAAACCGATCTATGTCCTCAATGGTCCAAACCTCAATCGGCTCGGCACCCGTGAGCCGCATATCTACGGAACGACGACGCTCGCGGACGTCGAGGCTATGTGCCGGGTGGAAGCCAAGGGGCAGCCGATTGAATTTCGACAGACAAACAGCGAGACACAACTGATCGATTGGGTCCACGAGGCGATCGACAACGGCGGCGGGATCATCATCAACCCAGCCGCCTACACCTTTACCTCGCTCGCGTTGTTCGATGCTCTGAAGATGTTTCCGGGTCCGATCATCGAACTGCATATTTCGAACATTCATAAACGGGAGGAGTATTATCACAATTCGTATGTGTCCAAGGTTGCGACCGCAATCATCGCGGGCCTGGGCGCGAAAGGCTATGCCGTCGCGGTTCGCGCGATGCACGACCTCCTTCAATAAGGGTGGTGTCGCAAACTCAGACGTCGCATGATGCGCCGGGCCGCGTCCTAACCGCCTTGTGTTCGACGCTTCTGCGCCTATGATCCCGGCTGAGTTTCACAGACAATCCGAACATATTCAAAGGAGAGGAAAATGGTTGCGGCAGTACGCGTGCATAAGACGGGCGGACCCGAGGTTTTGACTCACGGGGACATCGAACTGCCGGCGCCGGGGCAGGGCCAAGTGCGGGTGAAGCAGCACGCGTGCGGCGTCAATTTCATCGATACCTATTTCCGCATGGGGATGTATCCCTCTCCCGTCGGTCTGCCTTTCGTGTCCGGAAACGAGGCTGCCGGCGAGGTTACCGCCATCGGTCCCGGCGTCACCGATCTCAAGGTGGGCGATCGCGTCGGCTATGTCGTGGCGCTCGGCTGCTACGCGTCCGAACGCAACGTCCCGGCTGACCGCGCCGTGAAACTGCCGTCGAGCATCAGCTACGAGCAGGCCGCCGCCATGATGCTCAAGGGCATGACGGCGGAATATCTGTTGCGCCGCACGTTCAAGGTCGAGAAGGGCATGAACGTCTTCGTTCACGCCGCGGCCGGCGGCGTCGGCTTGATCCTGTGCCAATGGGCCAATCATCTCGGCGCCAATGTCATCGGCACGGTCGGCTCCAAGGACAAGGCCGCGCTCGCCAAGGCCAATGGCTGCCACCACACCATCCTCTATCGTGACGAAGATTTCGCCGCGCGGACTAAGGAAATCACCGGCGGTAAACTTTGCAGCGTGATCTATGACGGCATCGGCAAGACCACGTTCCCGGCCTCGCTCGATTGCCTTGCGCCGCTCGGCTATTTTGTCAGCTACGGCAGCGCCTCGGGCCAGGTCGACGCTTTCAACATCAACATCCTGCAGGCCAAAGGCTCGCTGTTCGCCACCCGCCCGACGCTCAACACCTATGCCGCCAAGCGCGAGGATTTGTTGGCCATTGCCAACGATCTGTTCGACGTCGTCGGCAAAGGCGCGGTCAAAATCCCGATCAACCAGAAATACGCACTCAAGGACGCGGTGAAGGCGCACCGGGATCTGGAAAGCCGCAACACCACGGGCTCGTCGATTCTGATTCCCTAACTTCGTTTCATTCCGGGACGCCGCCGCAAGCCGGCGCACCCGGAATCCAATAATCGTAGTCGCGCAGTTGGGCGCAGCAGTGTTTTTTTAGACATCGTGTTTATGGATTCCTGGTGCGCGCCAGGCGGACCAGGAAGGACGAGGCCACGATGAAAATCTGGGGCTACTGGGCAACGCTCGGCTGGTCGGTCCTCGCCTATCTTGCCGGCCAAATCGCCGCGACGGCGATTGTACTTTGGTGGCAGCAAGGCGATTTGTCTTCGCTCGTGCGCACACCCTACGACGGGGCGACCATCACGCTATCGGTACTGGCCCTCAATCCGGTCACGGTCGCCGTTCTGTTCGCCGCGGTGCGTCTCGCGAAGGCCGATCCGGTGGAATATTTGGCCCTGGCTTGGCCGCGCGCGCGCGACGTAGCGACAGGCGTTATTGGCCTCATATGCCTGATCGCCGTGAGCGACGGACTGCTTTATTTGAGCGGCGAGGGACTGGTGACCTCGTTCCAGTTGCAATCCTATACGACGGCGGTCGCAGAGGGTTGGCTGCCCGCCATGCTGTTCGCCGCCATCATCGTCGCGCCGGCGGGCGAAGAAATCCTGTTTCGCGGCTTTCTGTTCCGCGGCTTCGTCCGGCCGGAACGCCCGGCGTGGCCGGGCATCGTCGCGACGGCGGTGCTCTTCGCCATTCCGCATGTGCAATACGACTGGGTCGGGGTATCGCAGATTTTGGTCGTCGGTCTGTTTTTGGCCTGGATGCGGCTGCGCAGCGGCTCGATCGTGCTGACGTTTCTTCTCCACGCGCTGTTCAATCTCGAAGGTACTTTGGAGACCGTGGCGCAGGTCCATTTTTTCGCCAAATAAATCGGCGCCGAAGTCTTGGCTATTGGCCGAAAATGCGGCCCAAAGCGTCGACCGTTTTGTTGGCCGGGCCGTTCGGTTGGCCGGGCTGGCTCGGCTCTCGACGCGGCAGCCCAATGACCGGTTCGGCAAAGCGCGCAATCGCCGCGACCGTATCGTCGAGCGGCACGGTGGAGTCCTTGGTTTCGCTGACGATGATCGCCAAGACTCGAATGCCGCGCCGGAACAACGCGTCGAGCGCGGTCAAGGTGTGGCTGATGGTGCCGAGATAACTGCCGGCGACCAGGATCAGCGGCAATTGCAGCGCCATCATCACGTCGAGAATGGTGCGCTCACCGTCGAGCGGGACCATGATGCCGCCGACGCCTTCGATCAGCAAAATACCGCGCCGCCGATCGATCGCGGTCTGGCAGTACTTTATGACCGTATCGACGTCGATACGGCGGCCTTCGCGCTCGGCCGCGAGATCGGGCGATAGCGCGGCGCGAAAGCGCCACGGCGAAATCCGGTCAATCTCCGGCTCCGTCACCGGCAGGCCGAGCGCCTCCAGAAGCACGCCCGGATCGCTGGTCGGTGCCTGCGCCGGATCGTAGCCGCTGACCACAGGCTTGATAGCGTCGACCAAGCGGCCCATCTGGCGCAGGTGCCGGATCAACGACGCCGCCACGTAAGTCTTGCCGACGTCGGTGCCCGTCCCGGTGATGAAGATCGCGCTCACGCGTCAGTGCCTTAGCACGCGGCTTCGCACCACGTCGGCGAGCCGCGCGATCTCGGCATCGGGGTGCCGCGCCGTGAAGGCAAAACGCAGCCGCGCGGTGCCAACCGGCACCGTCGGCGGCCGGATCGCCACCACCAAAAATCCTTCGTCGCGCAACAGGGCGGATGCCGCCAGCGCCGCGTCGGCCTCGCCGACGATCACGGGAACGATGGCGCTCTGCGCCTCCGGCAGATTAAGCGCGCGGGCGAACTCCTTGGCTTTGCGCAGCGGCAGGGCGGCGTAGGCCGGCTCGCGCGCGATGACGTCAAGGGAGGCAATGGCAGCGGCGACGACGGGCGGCGGCAGGCCGGTCGAATAGATGAAGGTGCGCGCGCGCGTCTGTATGAGATCGATTACGGCGCGAGAGGCGCACAGATAGCCGCCATAGGCGCCGACCGCCTTGGACAGCGTGCCCATTTGCAGCGGCACCTCACAGGCGCCGTCGGCAAAGCTCGAGCCGCGGCCGCCGCCAACGACGCCGAGGCCGTGCGCATCGTCCGCGAGAAGCCAAGCGTCGAAGCGCTGCGCCAATTGCGACAGCGCAGCGAGCGGCGCCAAATCCCCGTCCATTGAGAAAACGCCGTCGGTTGCGATCAAGGCGTGCTTCTTGCCGCTGCGATCCGCCGCCAGCAGCACCTCGGCGTGATCGGCATCGGCGTGGCGATAATGCTGGACGGCGGCACCGGAAAGCTTGGCCCCGGCATGGATGCAGGCGTGCGACAGTTCATCGACGAGGATGAGATCGTGCGGCCCGACCAGCGCCGGGATGATGCCGGTATTGGCGAGGTAGCCGGAGCCGAAGACGCATGCCGCCTCCGTACCCTTGAGCTGAGCCAACCGGCCTTCGAGCTCCGCATAGAGCGGGTGATTGCCGGTGACGAGCCGCGACGCGCCGGCGCCGACGCCATAACGCGTGGTGGCCTCGATTGCCGCGGCGATCACATCGGGGTGCCGGCTGAGATTGAGGTAATCGTTGCAGGAGAACGAGAGCAGCCGCCGGCCGTCGCGCTCGGCCCAGATGCCGTCACGCGCGGTGACGGCCGGGCTGCGGCGCAATTTGGCCCGCTCCAGCGCATCGAGTTTCTCGCCGGCAAACTCATCAAGCGAGCGCATTATCTTTCGCTACCCTCGAACAAGCGTGACCCCGGCGGGGCCGACGGGCACAATGGCACTCCCGTAGGGTTCCATGAAAGCGCCGAATGCCTGGCAATACCAGCCAAAACAAGGGGATGGATCAGAACGCACGACCGGCCTGGTATGCCGCCGGCCTCGACCATATCTGGCTGCCTTATGCGCAGATGAAGACGGCAAGCCCGCCGCTTGCGGTCACAGCGACCCGTGGCAGCCGCATCGTGCTCGCCGACGAGCGCGAGCTCATTGATGGCATTGCCTCATGGTGGACCGCTTGTCACGGCTATAACCACCCGCATATCCGGGCCGCTGTGGAGCGCCAACTGGCGCAAATGCCGCATGTGATGTTCGGCGGCATGGTGCACGAACCGGCGCTGACGCTGGCGCGCCGGCTGACGGCGCTGCTGGCGCCCGCCGACCTCGACCGTGTCTTCTTCAGCGATTCCGGTTCGGTGGCCGTCGAAGTCGCGCTGAAAATGGCGGTACAGTATTGGCGCAACCGCGGCATTCGCGGCCGCGGCCGCATCGTTTCGTTCAAAGGCGGCTATCACGGCGACACGACCGGAGCCATGGCCGTATCCGACCCGGAAGGCAGCTTCCATGCCGCGTTCCGCGGGCTGTTGCCGGAGCAGATTGTCACCGATCTGCCGATCGACGAAGCCAGCGCCGCGGCACTGGAAAAGCTCCTCGCACAGCGGGCGGAAGAGATCGCCGCGATCGTCGTCGAGCCACTGGTACAAGGCGCCGGCGGGATGCGGTTTCACGACACCAGCGTGCTCAAAATCTTGCGCGCCCTGGCAGACCGTTACGAGTTGCTCCTGATCTTCGATGAAATCTTCGCCGGATTCGGCCGCGCCGGCACGATGTTCGCGTTCCAGAACGCCGGTGTAGTTCCGGATATCGTCACGCTGTCGAAGGCGCTGACCGGCGGCACGCTGCCGCTCGCCGCCACTATTGCCAGCCGAAAGGTCTTCGACGCCTTCTGGTCCGACGATCCGGCACAGGCTCTCATGCACGGCCCGACCTTCATGGCGAACCCGCTCGCCTGCGCCGCGGCCAATGCGTCGCTTGATCTCTTCGAACGCGAGCCGCGGTTGGATCAGGTGAACAAAATCGCGGTCGCGTTGCGGCAAGGCCTCGAACCGTGCCGCGCACTTCCCGGCGTCAAGGAAGTGCGGGTCAAAGGGGCCATTGGCGTGGTCGAGCTCGACCGCATAGAAGATCTCAACGCTTTGCGCCAAAGGTTTATTGCCGAAGGTGTTTTTATCCGGCCGTTCGGCAACGTCGTTTACCTGACGCCAGCCTTCACGATCACTGAGGATGAGCTTGCGGCGCTGACGGCTGCGATCCGCCGTATGCTGAGCAAGCAGCGCTGATCACGCTTCTTTCACCGAAGATCGCGCTTGAAGCCGATATGGCTGTCCTTAAAGCCGATGCGCGCGCAGAACCGTTGCGCATCGACACGCGGTCTGCTGGTGACCAATTGAACGCTGACACAGCCGCGCGCCTCCGCGAGCGCGGTCAGATGCGCCATCAGCTTTTCGCCGATGCCGTGCGAACGGAGCCGCGAGGCGACTCGTACAGCCTCGATGATCGCGGACTTGCCGCCCTGCCGGGTGAGATAGGGAATGAAGGTAATCTGAGCGGTCGCGATAATGGCGCCGCCCTGTTCGCCGACCACCAGAACGTTGGCATCGTCTCTCGCAATGGCTTCGAACGCATCAAAGTAGCCCTGCACCAGCGGCTCGCGGGGTCGCTCGCGATGACCGTTGATGGGGTCGTCGGCGAGCAGTTCAACGATGCCCGGCAGATCGGCGCGACGGGCTTTGCGAAAGACGGGTTCACCGCTCATAGCAATGTCATGGGGCCCGCATGCGTCTTGGAGCGGCCCGACGCCTCACATGATCGGCTTGCCGCGGATATCGATCGCTTTCTCAACCTTCAGGAGCGCCCCGATGCCGGTATCGGCGCCGACGTGGGTCTGTTCGCGCGGCAGGAGTTTGGCGAAAATAGCATCGTGGATGGGCCCGCTCTCATGCAGCGCGACACTGCCGAAGAAACGCAAGAAGCCGCTTTCCAGGACGCCGTCGCGCTGCGCCTTGAAGTTCGAATACATCACGCACACCCGCTTGTCGTGCGAGAGATTCTCGAGCGCCGTGCGCTTGGAGCGCTCCCAATAGGCGAGGTGGGTATCGTCGAACACAATCATGCTGCCCTTGATCGAGATATTCGGACCCGCCGGGCCGCTGGTGGCGACAAGGCAGGGACAGCCATCGTCCCAGGCATTGCGGATCAGGGTTTTGATGGTGTCGGAAAGCGGCATGCGCGGATATCCTCTGATTTTTGCGGAGGGACCATCCTATCAAGTGTTCGGAAATGCAAGCCGAGCTCGTCGGCTCGCGTCCTAGTAACCAACAGCCGTCCCGTGCAGATCGTATGCACCGGCGCGGTCGATCTTCACCGTAGCGATCTCGCCGACGCGAAGCGGACGATGGCTTGAGATATGCACAGTGCCGTCGATCTGCGGTGCATCGCCCTTGCCGCGGCCCTTGGCGACACCCGACCTGGCGTCGACCTCATCGATGATGACTCGCTCGCGCCCGCCGACTTTGCGCTTGAGCCGCTTTTGCGAAATCGCCTGCTGGCGTCGCATGAAGCGATGATAGCGTTCCTCTTTGACCGCATCGGATACCGGCGCGGCGAGATCGTTGGCGGACGCACCGGCGACCGGCTCGTAGCGGAAACAGCCCACGCGATCGAGCTGGGCCTCATCGAGCCAGTCGAGCAACAGCGAAAAATCCTCTTCAGTCTCGCCGGGAAAGCCAACGATGAAGGTCGAGCGAATAGTCAGGCTCGAACAAATGCCGCGCCAAGCGTGAATGCGCTCCAGCGTCTTTTCCTGCGCGGCCGGGCGGCGCATGCGTTTGAGCACCGCGGGGCTCGCATGTTGGAACGGCACGTCGAGATAGGGCAGCACTTTGCCCTCGGCCATCAGCGGAATGACCTCGTCGACGTGCGGGTAGGGGTAGACGTAATGCAGCCGCACCCAGACGCCAAACTCGCCAAGCTCGCGCGCGAGATCGAGAAATTTTGCCCGCACTTCTCGGTCTTTCCACGTGCTGGCCGCATATTTGAGATCGACGCCGTAGGCGGAAGTGTCCTGCGAAATAACCAGGAGCTCCTTGACGCCGGCTGTGACCAACCGCTCAGCCTCGCGCAGCACGTCGGCAGCCGGCCGCGAGACCAGGTCGCCGCGCAATTTGGGGATGATGCAAAAGGTACAACGATTGTTGCAACCCTCTGAGATTTTTAGATAAGCATAGTGCCGCGGCGTAAGCTTTATGCCTTCCGGCGGAATGAGATCGGTATAAGGATCGTGCGCGGGCGGCACGGCGCGATGCACGGCGTCGAGCACACTCTCGTATTGCTGGGGGCCGGTCACGGCGAGCACGTCGGGATGTGCTGCGGTGATCTTTTCCGGCTCCGCTCCCATGCAGCCGGTGACGATGACCTTGCCGTTTTCGGCCATGGCGGTGCCGATGGCCTCAAGCGATTCCGCCTGTGCGCTGTCAAGGAATCCGCAGGTATTAACGATGGCGAGGTCGGCGCCCGAATGCTCACGCGTGAGCTCATAGCCCTCCGCACGGAGCCGCGTAATGATGCGCTCGGAATCGACGAGTGCCTTCGGACAGCCGAGCGAAACGAAGGAAATACGGAGAGAACGGTTCATTTGGCGCGGTTCATAGCATGGCTGCCGAAGGGAGGGCTGGATTTAGGCTACCCCGCAAATAGGCCACGCAACGTCATTTCGCCACGAAAAAGCCGGGCCCGGCTGTTGCTGTCGGCGCTGCTGCGGGCCTATTCGGGGGAAATTAAGGATTTGACGGTCTCCTCCGGCCGGATGTGGCGGGTCCTGATTCTTGGAATGCCGTTTCTTCGGACGTCACTGTCAGCCAACCGGTCCAGCGCGAGCTGACCGGCTGGTCGTTTCTGTTTTGCCGCGCGAACGGGGGCGCCGGAAGTTCATGGTGCGACCAAGTCACTTGATCGTTTTGCTGCTGGCCGTCTGTCTCAGCGGTTGCGGCGGCTATGCCATGTTCGATCCGAGCGCCGCATTTACCTCGCCCGGCAAACAAGCCGATTGGACGAAAGGCGCAAGTCAAGCCGCGGTCCCTGAGACGGCGGATTACGAGACGACCGCAACGACGCCGGCGGCTTCGAGCGAACCTGAATCCACGGCGCAAAGCTCTCTCTTTACCCAAGCGTCCGAGACCAAGCTCGCCGCTCCGCTCGCGCCCGTCGTCACAACGGCAAAGCCAATCGCAGTCGCCGATGCCGCTGACATTTCCGTTCCCGTGGCCCCGGCGCCGCAAGCCGTCGAGAAGATCACCCAGCCGCGCGGCCGCGCCTACCTGTTCCGCGGCGTCGCCGGCCTGATCTATTCGCGTGGCATCGATACATTGGCGGCGCGCATCAGGCGTACCGGCATCCCCGCCAGTGTGGGGACCTATCTGCTGTGGCGCCCCACCCTCGACGAGGCGATCCGCGACTACCGCCGCGATCCGCAGCCGATCATACTGATCGGCCATTCCATGGGCGGCGACTGCGTGTTGGACTTTGCCGAGATGCTCAATCAGGCCGGCATCCCGGTCAGCCTGCTCGTCACCTACGATCCGACCCGCATCGCCGACGATGTGGCGCCGAATGTCGAGCGCTATATCAACATCTACCAATCGTCCAACTTCATGGGCGGCGGCAATGTCGTGCAGGGCACGCGCTTCCACGGCGATTATGCGAGCTACAATCTCAAGGACCACGCCGAAATCGTTCATATCAATATCGAAAAGGCCGATCGCATCCAGGAGCAATTGGTCGCCAAGGTCGCGCAGCTTGCCCAAACGCCGGCCGATGCCCAAGGCGAGGCGGTACCGATCCACCTGGAGGTGCCGGCCGACGCCGCCATCGAGCTATGGGATTCCGGCCTGCCGGTTGCCGCCCATGCCGGCGACACTTTGAAGACGCTGGCCGCGACCTATCATGTGCCGCTCTGGGCGCTGGCCCAGATCAATTCGGTGCCGGAGCGCGAGCCGCTCAGCGAAGGCCAGCGCATCGTCGTGCCGCGCCATCTTGTGCCGATGCAGATGCCGAGTACGGTCACGAGCTACGCGCCAGCAGGGCGGTAATCCCAGACGTTAGGCGCTCAGCAATGCTGGGCGAGGCAGAGGCCGCTCGGTTCAAAGCAACGCCAGAACGGCACCGCCGTCGATTTGCCGCCGACGCAGGTATAGACTTGGCACCAATGCAGTTGATCGCAATCGGCCACGCAACGGCCGCTCGATTGCGCGCAGGCGCCGGTCGGCGTTTTGTGCTTTGCTGCCATCACCGGAGAGGGCGATGCCCAACCGAGCGCGAGAATCAGCACGCCGGCGACCACGATCCTCGCAATTGATCTCATCGCCACGCCGGAGCCTCCGTTACGCAAACAGCTCATTTGTGCACGCAGATTTCCCATAATCGCGGTTGGCCGACAAGGCGCGAGGCAAGGAACGACGATGCGGCTTCCCGATCCCGCGCTGCTGTTGGTGACTGACAGGACCCAGGCGCGCCGCTCGCTGCCTGAAATCGTCGCGGCGGCGCTGGCAGGCGGCTGTCGTTGGATAAGTCTGCGCGAAAAAGATCTTCCCGAGGACGAGCAGGTTGTTTTAGCGCGCACGCTCGTCCCGATAGCGCGTAAATATGGCGCGCGGCTGATGCTGCACGGCGAGGCGGCTCTGGCGAAAATGGCCGGCGTCGATGGCGCCCATTTGCCCTCTGGAAGCGATGCCGCCGCAGCGCGCGCGCGCATCGGTCCGGGAAAGCTCATCGGCGTGTCGATCCACACCGTCACCGAAGCCGAGGCGATCGATCCGCAAGCCGCCGACTATGCGATCGCGGGACCCGCCTTTGAGACGCCGAGCAAGCCTGGCTACGGCCCCGAAATCGGCCGCAAGGGTCTCGGCGAAATGGCGCGTGCGTGCCGTGTGCCAATCCTCGCCATCGGCGGCATCAATACCGCGCGCGTCGGCGAGGTCATGGCCGCGGGCTGCGCCGGCGTCGCGGTCATGGGCGGCATCATGCGCGCGCCCGATCCGGCCGTCGAAGTCGGCGCGCTGGTCGCGACGCTCAATGGCTATCCGCGCGCGCGATAGGTGGCCACCCCTTGGTCGGGCGCCCAGACGCCAGCCGGAAGTTTTCCCGCCTGCCAGAACACATCGATCGGCATGCCGCCGCGCGGATGGAAATAGCCGCCGATCCGCAGCCATTTCGGTTTGAGCAGGGCGACGAGCTTCTTGCCGATCGTGACCGTGCAGTCTTCGTGAAACGCTCCCTCGTTGCGGAAACTGTTCAAATAAAGCTTCAGCGATTTTGACTCCACGAGCCAGTCCTTCGGCGCATAGTCGATGACGAGCGTGGCGAAGTCCGGCTGGCCGGTCACAGGGCACATCACCGTGAATTCCGGAAACGTGAAGCGGGCGACGTACTGCGTTTCCGGATGCGGATTGCGGACGCGATCGAGCACCGCTTCGGCCGGCGAGGCGGGGATCGTTGCAGGGCGGCCGAGTTGGGAGGATTTTGCAGGCA
>JBAQAB010000298.1:0-18660 GCA_049285535.1 Xanthobacteraceae bacterium | reverse complement strand
CCGCCGTGGCCGAGCTGGATCGAGGCCTTGGCGCCGCCGCCGTGGATCTCCGCGACAAGGCGCGTCAGGCCGGGAATGAAGCGATCGTCATAGATGCCGACCTCGTGGCGGCGATGCCGGCCGGCTTTTTCCGGCGACGCCATCTCCACCGTGATCAGTCCGGTGCCGCCGCGCACCCGCGCCATGTAATAGGCGACGCTGTCGTCGGTGACAAAACCTTCGGCATCCGACGTCCGCGTCGTCATCGGCGGCATGACGATGCGATTTTTGATTTCGACCGGCCCGATGCGCGCCGGGGTGAGGAGGACGTTGGTCACAGTGTCGGAATCTCGCCGCCGTCGAGATCGATGGTCGCGCCGTGCATCCAGGTCGCGCGCGCCGACACTAAGAATGTAATGAGGTCGGCGACGTCGTCGACTGTGCCGAAGCGCGTGATGCCGAAGCCGCGGCACATTTCCTTGCGCGCCTTGTCCTCCGGCCAGCCGGTGCGCTCCATCTCGGCCTTGATGCGCTTCCACAGCCGGTCGGTCTCGACCATGCTCGGATGAATGCAGTTGACCTGAACGCCCTCCTCTTTGCCGCGATCGGCGAGACATTTGGAAAACGCGGCGACGGCGGCGTTGACGGAAGCACCGATAGTGAACTCCGCGGTCGGCTTGCGCCCGCCGGTGCCGCCGATCGAAACCAGCGATCCGCGCCGCTCTTTCAGGAGCGGCCACGCGGCCCGCGCCAGCCGCACATGGGCGAAGAATTTGAGCGCGTAGCCGTCCTCGAAATCGGCGTCGGTCAGGGTGAGAAAATCGCCGCGCTTGGTAGCACCGGCATTATTGACCAGGATGTCGAGCCCGCCGAACTCGGCCCGCACCTGGTCGATGAGCTTCTCCACCGCACCTTTCTCGCGTAGATCGAGCACCGCGACGCCGGCGCGGCGCCCGGATTTGCGGATCGCGTCAGCGACTTCATTGAGCGCCGCCGCGTCGCGGCCGGTCAGCATCACGTCGCAGCCCTCGGCCGCCAAAGCCAGCGCGACGCCGCGGCCGACGCCGCGGCTCGATCCGGTCACCAGCGCGACCTTACCCTTCAGTCCCAATTCCATTTTCTGATTCCAATCCTAATATTCGATTTTCAAGCCGAGCTTCTTGATGAGCGCGGCCCACTTGCCTTCCTCATGCTGGATATTCTCGGCATATTCGTCCGGCGTCGACGGCGCAGGATCGCTGCCGGCAGCGATGAGCTGTTTCTTGATTTCGTCCGAGGTCAACATCGCGCGCAGCGCCTTGTTGAGCCGATCGACGATCGGCCGCGGCACCCCGGCGGGCGCGGTCACGCCGTAATATTGCACCGCCTCGAAACCCGGCAGGCCGGATTCCGCCGCAGTCGGCACATTGGGCAGTGCCGCCGAGCGGGTGGCGGCGGCCACGGCGAGACCGCGCAATTGCCCGGCTTCGATCTGGCTCACCGACGCCGGGATAGTATTGAATCCGAGCGGGACGTGGTTGCCGAGTAGATCGGTTGTCAGCGGACCGGTGCCCTTGTAGGCGACAGTCGTAATATCGACGCCGCCCATCAGATTGAACAATTTTGCGGCGAAGTAATTGATGGTCGGCGCCGGCGGCGTGCCGGCGGAAAGCTTGCCGGGCTCCTTTTTTGCCAGCGCAATCACCTCGGCCAACGACTTTGCCTGCAGTGCCGGATTGGCATCGACGATGATCGGCGTCGAGGCCACGATCCCGATCGGCGAAAAATCCTTGTTAATGTCGTAGCCGGTATTGGCGCCGAGGCTGATGCCGGTCAGCATCATCCCGATGGTGTAGCCGTCCGGCGTCGCCTTGGCGAGATCGCGCGTGCCGATCATGCCTCCGGCGCCGCCGCGGTTCTCGACGATGACCTGCTGGCCGAGCGACATCGAAAGATTCTGTGCGACGAGCCGGCCCATGAAATCGACGCCGCCGCCCGCCGGATAGGGCACGATCATGGTGATCGGATGACTCGGATAATCGTCGGCCGCAGCCGGTTGCGGCGAGGGAAAGGCGAAGGCGGCGACCACTGCGGCGACAGCCAGCCCGGCGAGAATAGCTCGTTGCAACATCATGATTTCCTCCCCGCGCCACTATAGCTCCGAGCGCGGGGCATGCGCTACATTACGGCCGCAACGCAGGGAGCGCCTTTATGCGGTTCGGTTTATTCGGCAGCGCCACGGCCCGCCACGGTGGACCCGACGTGGATTCCGGCCAAGGCTATAAGCAGTTCGTCGACTACAATATCGAGGCCGAGGGGCTCGGCTACCATTCGACCTTTCTGGTCGAGCATCATTTCACCGGCTTCGGCCAGGTTTCCGCCAGTCTCGCGTTGCTGACCTGGTTGGCGGCGAAGACCAAGACATTACGTCTCGGCACCGCGGTGCTGGTGTTGCCGTGGCACAATCCGGTGCTGCTTGCCGAGCAAGCGGCGACCATCGATCTTCTCTCCGGCGGGCGGCTCGATTTCGGTGTCGGCAAAGGCTATCGCCACAACGAGTTTCACGGGTTCTGCGTGCCGATCGCGGAAGCCGATGCGCGCTTCAACGAGACGCTCGACGTGATCGTCAAATCCTGGACCGCCAAGCAACGCTTTTCGCATCACGGCAAATATTGGAATTTCGAGGACATCATCGTCGAGCCGCCGACCGCGCAAAAGCCGCACCCGCCGATGTGGATGGGCGCCGGCAGCCCGGATTCCATCCGTCAGGTCGCCGCACGCGGCTATAACCTGTTGCTCGACCAGTTTGCCTCCTTCGAGGCGGTGGCCGAACGCATCGCCATTTTCAAGGCCGCCGTGGAAGAGCGCGGCCGCCTGTTCGATCCGTTGGAGGTCGGCGTTGCACGCGCCTTCTATGTCGCCAAGAGCCAGGCCGACAAGGACGCCGCGCTGGAGCGGCGGATGGAAGCGCAGCGCCGGCTGGAAGCGATTTCCAATGCGCCGGACGGTACCAAGAGCAAAGCCAGCATCATGACCTATTCCGACACCCGCGAAGCGAGCGAGGAGAGCGCGCTGTACGGCACGCCCGACGAGATCGCGCAAAAGCTGGAAAAGCTGCGGCGCCTTGGCGTTGAATATGTCCTGCTCAACGGCGGCGGCTTGGTGCTCGACAAGGCGACCGACAATCTCAGCCGCTTCGCCCGCGAAGTGATGCCGGCCTTCGCCGACCAAGCGCGAGCCCGTGTAGTGGGATGATAAGATACACATTCCGTCAAAAACATATTTCGGTGGGCGCCTGAGCAGCATCCTTCGAGGCTCGCTTCGCTTGCACCTCAGGATGACGATACGCGTAAGATGATCAACAAGATCGTACAATCGATGGCCGACGCGATGATCGGCATACGCGACGGCTCCGTCGTGCTGCTCGGCGGCTTTGGCTCGATCGGCCAGCCCAATGCGCTGATCGATGGCTTGATCGAACAAGGCGCCAAAGACTTGACCGTGGTCTCCAATAACGCCGGCACCGGCCGCACCGGCCTGGCGCGGCTTCTCGAGTTCGGCCGGGTGCGGAAAATCATCTGCACCTATCCGCGCAGCGCCGGCTCGGTGGTTTTCGAAGAAGTCTATCGCGCCGGCAAGATCGAGCTGGAGATCGTGCCGCAGGGCACCATGTCGGAACGCATGCGCGCGGCAGGCGCCGGCATTCCCGCCTTCTACACCGCCACCGCCGTCGGCACCAAACTCGCCGCCGGCAAGGAGGAGCGCGAAATCGCGGGCCGCAAATATCTGCTCGAAGAAGCGCTCTCCGGCGATGTCGCGCTGATCGAGGCTTGGGAGGCGGACCGCTGGGGCAACCTGACCTACCGGTCGTCGGCACGCAATTTCAATCCGGTCATGGCGACCGCGGCGGCATTGACCATCGCGCAAGCGCAGCACATCGTCGAGCTCGGCGCGCTCGACCCGGAAAAGATCGTTACGCCCGGCGTCTACGTCAAGCGCGTGCTGCACGTGCCTTACGGCGAACCGACCGTGACCTAAAGGGAAATCGTTTCAATGGAATCGATTGCGCTTTATAACTTTCGATGGAGCATGACCTTTTCGGAAAACCGGTGACCACTTTTCCGGATCATGCTCTGGGAGGGAATGGCGATGACCGTGCTCGACACCTGCAAGCCGTTGACGCGCAGCGAAATGGCCGCGCGCGTCGCCCGCGATATTCCCGAAGGCTGGTACGTCAATCTCGGCATCGGCGCGCCGCTGCAGATCGCCGATTACGTGCCGGCGGAGCGCGAGGTCATTTTCCATTCCGAGAACGGCGTGCTCGGCATGGGTCCGGCGCCGGCGCCGGGAGAGATCAACCGCTGGCTGATCAATGCCGGCAAGCAATATGTCACGCTGCGCACCGGCGGCTCCTATATGCATCACACCGACAGCTTTGCGCTGATCCGCGGCGGCCATCTCGATCTCTGCGTGCTCGGCGCGTTTCAGGTCGCCGAGAACGGCGATGTCGCCAATTGGTCGACGTCCGATAATGACACCGCGCCTGCCGTGGGCGGCGCCATGGACCTCGCGGTCGGCGCGCGTCAGCTCTGGGTGTTGATGGAGCATTTGACCAAATCCGGCGACAGCCGGTTGGTGCGCCGCTGCACCTATCCGCTGACTGCGCTCCACGTCGTCAAGCGCGTCTATACCAATCTTGCCGTGCTCGACGTCACCGACCAAGGCTTTGCGGTTCGTGAAATGGCGCCGGGCCTCACACTCGATGCCTTGCAAAAGGTCACCGATGCGCCGCTGCGCATGGCGACATAGACTGGATTTTCGATCGATGCCGCGCGTTTTGAAAAGCGTGACGTTCGTCTATGTGCCGCGCGAGGATCGCATCCTCGCCGCAATCAATGCTGGTCATAACGACGCCTGGTCATGCTGGCTGACGCGACGGCTGGCGCTGGCGGTTCTCGAGCGCACGACGGACTACGTCGCCAGCAGCTCAAATCTGACGCAGCGTGCGCCGGCGGATCTGCGCGGCGAGATGGCCGCGTTCGAGCGCGACGCTGCCATTGCCAAAACCGCGCCGGCAATGTCGGTGACAACGGGCACCGTTCTCAACATGACCGCAGAGGCTGCTGAGCTCGCCGAGCGGCTGACGATTGCGCAGCAGGCGAACGGTTTTCATTTCGAGCTGCGCGGACTGCGCGACGATGGGGCCGCGGGGCTCGTCGCGCGGGCGGAGCTGCAACGCATGTTGCAGATGCTGCAGGCTGAGATCGCCAAGGCCGGCTGGATATCGGCCCTGGCGCAGCCGCAAGCGGCGGCAACACCGGCTCCAACCGCTCCCAAGCCGGCGCGCCATTGACGATTGTGCCGCGGTCCGGCGTCGCGCCAGGATGGCAGTCACGCGGAATGACACCGAGGCCAAATGCCATTGGCACCCTCGCCGACATGTCCTAACTTGCATTCACACAAGCGAAATGGGGAGAACGCACCAGATGGCCACCTATACCTGGGACCACATTCATCTGCGCACCACCAATCCGGAGGCCATGGCGCAGTGGTTCGAAAAAATGCTCGGCGCGGAAGTGAAGCGCAGCACCCAAGAGGGCAAGCCGCGCATCGATCTCAAGCTTGGCGGCGCCAATATCTTCATCGCTCCGGTGGCGGACGGCGACGGCACCAATGCGGCGCCGAGCATACCCTATCGCGGCCTCGATCACTTCGGTCTCTCGGTCAGCGGCATCGACGCGCTAGCCGCCGATCTCAAGAAGAAGGGCGTGGAGTTCACCCGCGAGCCGACCACCGTGCGGCCGGGCGTACGCGTCTGTTTCATCCGCGCGCCGGAAGGCGTATCGATCGAGCTGCTCGATCGCAGCGCCAAATAGCGGCGGCATGCGATAGCGTCCATGGCGAATGACGAGGTCGTAAACTCAATTCGCACCGCGTTGTTCGAGCGCTTCGGCGAGACATTTGCGGTCGACACCGGCCTGCCGGGGCTGGCCGAGCTTGCAAAGATCGCGGGTCATCGTTCGCATCGGCGCTTTACGCCGCGCGCGGTCGAGCCCGACTTGTTGCGGCTGTTGTGTGCCTGCGCGCTGTCGGCGCCGTCGAAAAGCGACTTGCAGCAATGCGACATCGTTGTCGTCAGCGACATGGCGATACGAAAAGCGATCGTCGCAACGATTCCCGACATGCCGTGGATCATGGACGCACCGGCGTTCCTGGTCTTCACCGCCAACGGCGAGCGGTTGCCCGCCTTGTGCAAAATGCGCGGCAAACCGTTTCCCAACGATCATCTCGACCAGTTTTTCAATGCCGCGGTCGATGCCGGCATCGTCTTGGCAACCTTCATCCAGGCTGCGGCGGCGATCGGCCTTGGCTGCTGCCCGATCAGCGCCATCCGCGATCATCCGCAGGCTGTGAGCGACTCGCTCAATCTGCCGGACCGCATCATCCCGGTCGCCGGCCTTTGCGTCGGCTGGCCGGCGGTGTCCGGCGAAATTACGCCGCGGCTTTCGCTCGATACCACCGTGATTGAGAATAGCTACAGCGATCATAACCTCGCCGCCGGGATCGACGCCTATGATCGCCGCCGCGCCGCGTTGCGGCCCTACCGCCGCCAACGTAATGCCGAGCGTTGGGGAGAGACGCAGTTTTACGGCTGGTCCGAAGACAAAGCGCGGCAATATGCCGAACCGACACGCACGGATTTCGGCGCCTTCGTCGGCCGCAAGGGATTTCGCCTCGATTAGCGGAACTCACGCCGGGAGCCGGCGGCCAATACGCATTGGAGCAACAAACAAGATGAAAGCGCCCTTCGACAAGATCCAGGACAGTCACGTTGTCGCGCAGGAGGAAGACGCCGCGGCGCACGCGCGAAACGATCCATTGCGAATCTAATAGACCACAACCGGGGTCGAGACTTTCACCCGACCATAGAGGTCGACGATGTCGTCGTTGACTAGGCGGATGCAGCCGAAGCTGACCGCATTGCCGATGGTCTTCGGTGCGTTGGTGCCGTTGATGTGGGAGGCGCCGTCATCAAGCGCCAACAAACGGGCACCAAGCGGATTGCCCGGCTTGCCCGGCATCGGAGCGGGAATGCGTTTAAGCAAGTCGGGCGGCGGCTGCCAGGACGGCCATTCGGCCATGCTCGCAATGTGGCGCAGTCCGGCGAGGCCGGTGCATTCTCGGCCGACCGCAATGCCGTAGCGCAGCGCGACATTATTTGGCTCGATCAAATAGAGATAGCGTTGCGCCTTATCGACGATGATTGTGCCGACCGGCTGCAGCGTGCGGTAAAAGGTCGGCTGGCGGCGAAATACGTAAGGCATATCCGGATCGGAATTGCCGCCATCGATGCCGGGCACGAGCTCGCCGTTCGACGCGGTCTTGACCGGGCGGGCCGGCGGCGAGGCATTCTGCACTTCGGTGTTGCTCGACGGCGGCGCTGATTTTTGCGCCATCTCGACCCAGGCGACGTAGCCGCCGGCGCCGAGCGCCGAAACGAGGATGGCAACAACGATCCAGGCGCCTCGGCTCAATCGCGACGGCGTCGCGACCAGTCCTTGCTCGCGCGCGCTCCAGGGCTCGCCGTCAATGTCGCCAAAGCGGTCGTGCGTTCGCGCGTCGGGCGCGATCTCGCCATGCTCGGTCCACGACAATTCCGACTCGATGCGATCGATCGAGGCTTGCAGCGCTGCTTCCTCGGTCGCGATCTCCGCCATTGGCGGCGGCGGCCGCAGCGTGCGCAGCCGGCTCGCCAGCATACGCCGTGCACGGTCATAGATGCCGCGACGCCATTCTGCATTCCCCGCGCCCGGGGCGGTCACCGCACGCAGCAACAAGGAATAATAATCGACCATCGGGCATGAACCCTTCAGGCAATGATCTTATGCAAAAATTCCAGCACGCGCGAATTGGTCGCGGCTTCGGTCTGCGCCTCGACCGGCGCGTCCCAATAGTCCGATCGCGGCAGACATTCCTCGAGATACCGCGCCGCCGAGGTGGCATGCGCAGCGTCGTGACCCGGAACGATCAATGCCGGGACCTCGCTGCGCAGCAGATTCTCAGGCGTTGCACCGGGCGCGGTATCGCGATCGAACAAGGCATCGCGCATACCCTCGCAGATGCGGATGTATTCGTGGCTGTCGCGAGCGGCATAAGTGGCGGCAAACGTCTCATCGCGTTTGATCACCGAAGCCCATGGCCCGCCGCGCGGATCGGCGCCGAACGGCTTGCCTTCCTTGCGGATAAGCGCGACGACCCCGGCCAACCCGTCGCTGCGTAGGAAATCCAGGTGCTCGGCAAAGCGCTGATGGCTCGATATGCGATATTTGGCGCCACCCACGGGCCAATAGAGCACCATGCCGGCGACCATTTCGGGATGCGCCACCGCGAAAGCCGCAACCGGCGCGCAGCCCATGCAGCCGCCGATCAGATGCGCGCGCGCAATCCGCAGATGCTGCAGGAGTCCCCTGCCCTGCGCGACATAATGCGCCCAGGTCACGGGCTCGACGCGGCCGCCCGATTGCCCGCATTCGCGGCGGTCGAACATGATGCAAGTGAAATGCTGCGGCAGATGATCGAGCAGCTTGATCCTGGCGTAGCTGCCGAGCGTGGTCCACGCCTCGACCACCGCGTTAAAACCGCCCGGCGCATACATCAGCAACGGCGGCCCGTCGCCGGCCACCTCGTAGCGCGTCGCGATGCCGTCGATGATCGCGCTCGGCATGGTCAGCCTTTGATCTGGCGGCCGGCGCGGGCGTCGGCAATCAGCGCCGTGAAAGCCTCGAGCGTCGGCCTGGCGGAATTGAAATAAGTGTCGGTTTTGGCATCGAGCCATTTCTCGCCATAGCCGATCGCGGTATGGGCAAGCCGCACCCGGCCATCGAGCCATGGGCCGCCGCCGAAACCGCCGATCACCGGAATTTTCACCGCCGCGACCACGGCGGCGCCGGCGACCGGACCCGAATTGGTGAAATCGAGCAGGCAGGCGCCGGCGGCTTCGAGGAGCTTTGCTTCTTCGACCAGCCTTGCCGCCGCTTCGCCGCTCGCCTGCGCTTGCGGCGAATTCTGCGCGCTATAGGGTATGCCGAATTTGGCGGCCGTTTGCGGCGTCAGGCCGAACTGCGCGAAGATCGGAATGCCGTCGCCGGCCAAAGCGCGTACGACCTCGGGAAATTCGGCTGCCGCATCGACCTTGATCATGTCGGCGCCGCCGTCCTTGACGAGCTTGAATGCAGCGGCGCGCGCCGCGTCGATGCCCTGCTGCACCGGGCCATACGGCATGTCGCAACTGACCAGCGCGCGCTCGACGCCGCGCCGCACCGCCTGGCAGCAGATCAGCATCTCGTCGAGCGTCACCTCGACCACTTCGGAGCGGCCCCACAGATTGACGCCGACCGAATCCCCGACCGAGACGAAATCGAATCCGGCGCGATCGGCGATGCGGGCGAGCTGGTAATCCCAGGCGACGACGCCGACGCTTTTTTTGCCGTCGCGCTTCATCTGCTGCAGCGCGGCGATGGTCACCTTGTCGGACATGCTGTCTCCCGTGCTGCCGTCGTTTTAGCACGGCAGTCGGCAGCGCAAACACGTGTCTCGGGCGCAACGCCGCATGGAGCTTCAGCGCCGCGTCCCGGTCGCGTCTTGCGCTTGCGATCGGCGTCGCAATTACTGGCGAATTTCCGCAGGCGATGGCTTCGGCGCCGCGGCGGGGGTGTCAGCCTTGAGCTCGGCAGGCGGACTTCCCGCCAGCGCCGCAGCCGACATCGGTGTCCACGGCGTGCGGGCAGCTTGCCCATCGTGGGCGCCGTCGAGGCTTGCCGCCGCCGGCTTACGCTTGGCGGGTTTGGCGACCTTGTGGTCCTCGGGCGTCACCGGCCTGCGCTCATCCGGCTTCGCCGCCTCGTGTTCGCCGGGCTTGGCGGCCGCCGTTTTTCGCTTCGCCCGCTTCTTCACCGGCTCGGCTGCAATCTGCGCCTCAAGCTTGGCGATCTCGTCCGGCGTGCGCGTCGGTCCGGTATAGACGACAACCGGCGTTACCGGACCAGAGTCCAATAACAGGTTGCTGGGGCTGGGCGCCCGTAATGCCGACAGCACGACGGAAAATTTCGGGCCAGTTTCATCGCTATTGTCGGGGGTAGCATCGCCGGAAGCGCTATTGCCGTTACCGAGATCGGCGTCGGGATCGTCTTCCTCGGTGGCCGGGTGGCGGCGGTGCTGGCCGCACATTTCGTCGGTCAGGTCGGGCGGCGCCGCATCGATCGGCGCCAGCTTTTCGACCGGGCCGAGCGACGGCTTCAAAAACGACAGCGGCCCCTGATTGAAGCCGTATTGCAACAGTTCCGCGGCCTTGACCGCCCGCTCCCCGGACGACGGCGCGCCGAGTACGACAGCGATGTAGCGCTTGTTGTCGCGTTCCGCGGTGGCGACGAGATTGAAGCCCGAGGCGCAGACGAAGCCTGTCTTCATGCCGTCAGCGCCGGGATAGCGGCCGAGCAACGGGTTGTAATTGCGGACGATGCGCCGGCCATATTTGATCGCCGGGACGTGCCAATAAAAACTGTATTGCGGGAAATCGTGAAGCAATGCGCGGGCAAGAATGGCGAGATCGCGCGCCGAAGTAATTTGATTGTCGTCCGGCAGACCGTTGGGATTGACGTAATTGGTTTCGGTCATGCCCAGGCGATGCGCGGTGTCGGTCATCTCCTGCGCAAATTGGTCGACCGTGCCACCAAGTCCTTCGGCGAGCATCATCGCCATGTCGTTCGCCGACTTCACCATCATCATCTTGATCGCGTTGTCGATGGTGACCTGCGTGCCGGGCGGAAAGCCCATCTTGGTGGGCGATTGCATCGCCGCATTGGCCGACACGGTGAACAGCGTATCGGCCGTGATGCGCTGATCGCGCAGCGCGCTCAGCGTCAAGTACAGCGTCATCAGCTTGGTGGTGGACGCCGGATGCCACGGCATGGTCGCGTTGTTGGCGCGCAGGATCTTTCCGGAATTGGCATCGATGAGAATAGTCGAGTCGGCCCGGGCGGGACTCGCCGATACAACCGCGGTGAGAGCGGCCGCTCCGACCGCGATGGAACTCAGGACGATGCCGAATAGCGGCGCCCGGAAGGAATCAGGACAAGGCACGTGTCGCGGTCCGTTCGGTTAGTCGGGCCCATTGAAGGTCTACCGGGCCGCGAAGGTTTCACGCAACGTTCGAGAGGCGTTCACGAAGCAGGAGCGCGTAACTATGTAACCCCAAGCCGGCCTCGAAGGCAAAGAGGATTACCGCTATCCTTAAGCGGGGCCTGGATTGCAAACATTCCGAAGCCCAGACCTTCTAAGCCCAGACCTTCCTAAGCCAATGAAAAGCGACGAAAGTTCGGCACCCTAGAACCTCGGGAGGAATTATGACCGCCTGCATCGTGGGTTGGGCGCATACGCCCTTCGGCAAGCTCAACGGCGAAACGGTCGAGAGTCTCATCGTACGCGTCGCGACCGAAGCGCTCGCCGATGCCGGGATTGCGGCAAAAGACGTCGACGAAATCGTGCTCGGGCATTTCAACGCAGGCTTTTCGGCGCAGGATTTTACCGCTTCGCTGGTGCTGCAGGCGTCGCCCGATTTGCGCTTCAAGCGCGCCACCCGGGTCGAGAATGCCTGCGCCACGGGGTCGGCCGCCGTGCATGGGGCTCTGCAATCGATCGCGTCGCGATCGGCAAGAATCGCGCTAGTGGTCGGCGTCGAGCAGATGACATCGACGGCGCCCGCGGAGATCGGCCGCAATCTGCTCAAAGCCTCTTATGTGCGCGAGGAGGTCGACATCGACGGCGGCTTCGCCGGCATTTTCGGTAAAATCGCCGGGCTTTATTTCCAGCGCTGGGGTGATCAGTCGGACGCGCTGGCGCGCATCGCCGCCAAAAACCACAAGAACGGCGTCGGCAATCCCTACGCGCAGATTCGCAAGGATCTCGGCTACGAATTCTGCCGCGCCGAGAGCGATAAGAACCCAATCATCGCCGGCCCGCTCAAGCGCACCGACTGTTCGCTGGTGTCCGACGGCGCGGCGGCGCTGGTGCTGGCCGATGTCGAGACCGCGCTCAAGCTCGACAAGGCCATCGTGTTCCGCGCTGCTCAGCACGTGCAGGATTTCTTGCCGATGTCGCGGCGCGACGTGCTCAAATTCGAAGGCTGCGCAGTGGCCTGGCAGCGCGCGCTGCATCAGGCCGGCATCGGGCTAAAGGATCTCTCCTTCGCCGAGGTGCACGACTGCTTCACCATCGCCGAGCTGATCGAATACGAGGCGATGGGACTGGCTCCTGAAGGCCAAGGCGCGCGCGTCATCGCCGACGGCATCACTGCCAAGGACGGCGCACTGCCGATCAATCCGTCGGGCGGATTGAAAGCCAAGGGTCACCCGATCGGCGCCACCGGCGTATCGATGCACGCGCTCACCGCGATGCAGCTCACCGGCACCGCGGGCGACATGCAGATCAAGGACGCCAAGCTCGGCGGCATTTTCAATATGGGCGGCACGGCGGTGGCGAATTACGTCAGCATTTTAGAGCGGCTGCGCTGACCGTCGTTGCGAAGAGCGATGGCGGCGAAGCAATCCAGAGCCTTACGCGGCAGGACTGGATTGCTTCGCCTCGCTCGTAACGACGGGGGCGCCGAACTGCGCCGCCACCAATTCGCTGAAAAATCCGCCGCGCCGCGTCAGCTCGTCGAACGTACCGGTCTCAACGATACGCCCGTTGCGGAAAACCAGGATGCGGGTGGCTTCCCGGATGGTGGCGAGCCGGTGCGCGATGACGAAAGTGGTGCGGCCTTTCATCACTTCGTCGAGCGCCAGATTGAGCCGCGCCTCGGTCACCGGGTCGAGCGCGCTGGTCGCCTCATCGAGGATCAGAATCGGCGGATCTTTGAGTAACGCCCGCGCCACCGCGAGCCGCTGCCGCTCGCCGCCGGACAAGAGCCGGCCGCGCTCGCCGACCCGCACTTCGAGACCATCGGGATTGCGGTCGATGAAGTCGGAGGCTTGGGCGCGCGCTGCCGCCGCGCGCAATTCGTCGTCCGTCGCATCGGGCTTGCCGACGCGCAGGTTCTCCGCGATCGAGCGGTTGAACAACAGCGTCTCCTGGAACACGACGCCGATATTGTGGCGCAGACCCGACAGCGTTAGCTCGCGAATGTCCATGCCGTCGACCGAGATCGCGCCCGATTGCGGGTCGAACGCGCGATACAACAACGCCAGCGCCGTCGATTTGCCGCTGCCGGTCGGGCCGACCAGCGCCACGCGGTCGCCGGGCAACGCGGTGAAGCTCAGATCCGCCACCGCGGCACGATTGCCGTCGTAGGAAAACGACACGCCCTTGAACTCGACCAGACCGCGTACCCGGCCCGGGGCGATAGCCACCGCGCGGTCGCGCACCGCCGGCACGGTGTCGAGGACCTCGAAGAAGTCGGCAAGCTTGGGGGCGTCCATGAACAGACGGTTGGAGAAACTCACCGCTTGCTCCAGCCGGGTGATCAGCATCGCCGCGATCGCCATGAAGCTGACGATCTGGCCGACCGAGGCCAGACCGACGAGCTTGAGGTAGGTCCCGACCAGAAGGATGACGAGCATCGTGAGCGTCGTGCCGGCGCGGGTGAGCACGGTCACGATGGCCCACCACGACAATACCGGCATCTGCGCGTTCAAGAGCGAGTTCACGACGCTTTTGAGCGCCGACACTTCAAGCTCGACGCGGGCGTAGCTCTGCACCAGCGCGACATTACCGAGCGCATCGGCCGCGGTCTCGGCGAGATCGGAATAATGCCGCTCCACGGCGCGTTGCAGCGCGAAGGATTTGCGGATTACGAACACCGTCAAGACCGTGAACGCTGCGCACAGCACGATCAGCGGCAAAGCCAGCCGCCAGTTCAAGATCAGCGAAGCCGGCAGCAGCAGGACGATAAAGACGAAAGCGGAGAGATGCTCGCGGAAGAAGGAGAGCCACAGCCACCATAATGTGTCGGTGCCGGTCAGCATCACCTTCATCTGCCGGCCGGAATGGGCACCGGCGTGATAAGCGAGCGGCAATTGCAGCACGTGCTCGAAATAGTCCGCCAGCACCATGTTGCGGCGCCGATGGGAAAGCCGGTCGGCGTACCAGGCGACCAGCGCCGCGGCGAAGATCACGAAAAGACCGAAGCCAACCCAGGCGCCGACCAGCGGCGCCAGCGCGCGCTCCGCCGGGGCGACGCCAGCAGGCAGCGTTCCCGACAGGGCATCGACGATGCGGCCGAACAGCACCGGCTCGACGAATTGCGCCGCGGCGAGCGCGATATTGGCAAGCGCCAGCGTGATGGCCAGCCGCGCGTCGGACCGCAGCAGGCCGAGGACGCGCAGATAGATACGGATAAAGGACATGACCCCGTTCTAGCGGCACAAGGCAAAAGGACAATTGCCGCCGCGCATCTGGAAATAGCGCTGCCGCACTTGACCGCACAAACGGCCAGGTGTATTAAACCTATCGGTTATTTAACCGGATGATTAAATTGAGCCTCGACACCGCATTTTCCGCCCTTTCCGACCCCACCCGCCGTGCCATCTTGGCCCGGTTGGCGCTTGGCGAGACTTCGGTCACGGAGCTCGCCAAGCCCTTCGCCATGACCCTTCCCGCGGTGTCGAAGCACCTCAAGGTGCTGGAGCGTGCCGGCCTTATTACGCGCTCCCGCGAGGCGCAGTGGCGCCCGTGCCGCATCGAGCCACGCGCGCTCAAAGACATCGACGATTGGCTGGCGCACTACCGCCGTTTTTACGACGAGAGCTTCGATCGGCTCGACGACTATCTGAGGAACCTGCAGGCCAGCGCCCCCGGGCAGACGAAAAAGGATGCGACGGATGGCGGCGACAAATAGCCTCAATCTCTTAAGCGACCGCGGTCGATCATCGGTACGCGCGAGTTCGACGCGCCGCGCGAGCTGGTTTTCTCGGCGTTCACCGATCCCAAGCATCTGGCGCAGTGGTGGGGACCGAACGGTTTCACCACGACGACGTCGAGCTTCGAGATGCGGCCGGGCGGCGTTTGGCGTTTCGTCATGCACGGGCCCGACGGCCGTGACTATCAGAACCGGATCACCTTCGAGGAGGTCATCCCGCCGGAACGTCTTGTTTATCGCCACGGCGGCGGCGATGACGTCGAGCCGGTGCAGTTTCGGCAGACGATCACCTTCGAAGATTTGGGCGGGCGCACCCGCATCACATGGCGCGGCGATTTCCCCTCGGCGGCCGAGCGCGATCGCGTCATCAAGGAATACAAAGCCGACGTCGGCTTGGTGCAGACGCTGGCGCGGCTTGCCGAATACGTCAAAGAAATTGGCGCGTAAGGCCGTGACGCGTCACGGCTACAGATCTGGTGTGCGATGTCAGGAAAGTTCTCTCAGTGTGGCGCGCAAAGTATCGGCGCTCGATTTGGTCAGCGCACGATCGGTTTCCGCGTGCGTCCGCGTCCATACCGGCGCAGCCGCAGCGAGCAGTGCCCTGCCGGCCGCCGTCAAGTGCAATCGCCGCCCGCGCTTGTCCGTCTTGTCCACTTTGATTTTGATCAGGCCGCGCCGCTCCAACGGCTTGAGGTTCGCGGTCAACGTGGTGCGGTCCATCGCGAGCAGCGCCGCCACGTCTTTCATGCTCGGCGGCTCCGGGCGGTTGAGCGACATCAGCAGCGAAAATTGCCCCTGGGTCAGCCCGAGCGGCCGCAGCGCGTCGTCAAAGCGCCGCGCCAGCGCCCGCGCCGCGCGCTGCACGTGCAAGCACAGGCAATGATCGCGAACGTGAAGCGTCAACGAAAATGGCGGATTGTCACGTCCGTCGCCGGCAGTTGCATCCAAAGTTGACTTCGAATTTGACATGGATTAATTATGTTGATATCAACCTATTTGTCAAGCCTGTCAATCCCGGAGTAAATCCATGCAAGTCCAACCGTATCTGTCTTTTGAAGGCCGCTGCGACGAAGCGATCGAGTTCTATAAGAAGGCGATCGGCGCCAAAGTCGACATGCTGATGCGCTTTAAGGAAGCGCCCGACCAGTCGATGGTTTCTCCCGGCAATGCCGACAAGGTCATGCACGCCGCGATTCGCACCGGCGATACGCAACTGCTGATGTCCGACGGACGCTGCACCGGCGGCCCGAATTTCCACGGCATTGCGCTCGCGCTCAGCGTTGCGACGGACGCCGACGCCGAACGCATCTTCGGCGCGCTGTCGGACGGCGGCAAAGTGAACATGCCGTTGGCGAAGACATTCTTCTCGTCGCGCTTCGGCATGCTGGCCGACAAATTCGGCGTCGGTTGGATGGTTCTCGTCGGGCAATAAGGCACGCCGCCGCGCGCACCTGTGGAGCAGAGGAACTAAGCAATGCTCGCGCAAGCTGAAAATACCGATTCGTCACCTCGCGGGTGTTCGACGCGCCGCGCGACCTCGTCTGGCAATGCTTCACCGATCCGGACCGCATGAAGGAATGGTGGGGTCCCAAAGGTTCCACCATCGTCCCCTCTAAAATGGATTTGCGGATCGGCGGAACCTATCACGGCGCCATGCGCGATCCCGCAGGCCGCGTGATGTGGGCCAAATTCGTCTATCGCGAGATCGCCGCACCGGAGCGCCTGGTCTGGGTGCACTCGTTTTCCGACGAGGCCGGCGGCCTGACGCGGCATCCGCTGAGCCCGAGCTGGCCGCTTGAAATGCTGACAACCGTCACCTTTGAGGACGAGCCGGGCGGCAAGACCAAAGTGACCCTCCGCTGGTCGCCGATGGACGCGACTGCGGACGAGCAAACAACCTTCGACGCGGCGCACGAGGGCATGCGCGGCGGCTGGGCCGGTACATTCGATCGACTCGCCGCCTATCTGACGACTGCAAAGTAACGGGGAGGTCGGTCTCAATGGCCACGCTCAAACAGAAGATTTCGCCTTGTCTTTGGTTCGATACCCAAGCGGAGGACGCGGCGAAATTCTATACGTCGGTATTCAAGAATTCGGCGATCAAGCAGATCAGCCGCTATGGCAACGCCGGGCGCGAGGTGCACGGCAAGGAACCTGGCTCGGTCATGGTCGTCGAGTTCGAGATCGAGGGGCAGACCTTCACCGCGCTCAATGGCGGCCCGCAGTTCAAGTTCGACGAGGCCGTCTCGTTCCAGGTGATGTGCGATACGCAGGCCGAGATCGATTATTTCTGGAGCAAGTTGTCGCAGGACGGGCGGGAAGGCCAATGCGGCTGGCTGAAGGACAAATACGGATTGTCCTGGCAGGTCGTACCGTCGGAATTGCCGGAACTGATAGCGGACCCCTCGGGTGCACGGCTCGATCGCGTGATCGGCGCCGTCATGAAAATGAAAAAATTCGATATCGAAGCGCTCAAGCACGCTCACGCCGGATCCGCATGACCATGACCGCCGCCGATCGAACCAAGCCGCTCATCGAACGTGAAGTCAGGATCACGCGAATTTTCCACGCGCCCCGCGCGGTTGTGTTTCGAGCCTGGACCGACCCCGTGCAATTAGCGCAATGGTGGGCCCCCAAGGGCTTTACCAACCCGGTGTGCGAGATCGACGTTCGCATTGGCGGCGCGCTGCGCATCCATATGCGTGGACCCGACGGCAGCATTTATCCGATGAAGGGCGAATTCCGCGAGATCGTGCCGCCCGAGCGGCTCGCCTTCACCAATATCGCTCTCGACGAGGCCGGCAACGCCATCCTCGAAGGCTTCACGACCGTGACCTTCGCCGATGAGGGCGGCAAGACCAGGCTGACACTGCACACGCGCGCCCGCGCGGTCGTCGACAAAGCTGCCGCCTATCTGCAAGGCATGGAAATGGGCTGGACCCAAAGCATCGACAAATTGCAGGTGTTGCTGGCGCGCGGCGTCTGATTGCTCCTCGCAATGACGGCAAGGCGGGGATAAATTGCCGGAATGGACAAGCCTCATTCCGGGCTGCCAGCATTTCAAGCATCCTACGCTCCGCCGGATGAGGAGCTGGCGGCAAGACTCCTTGCCGCCGCACGCGAGTCTGCCGCGGAAGGCCGGATTGACTCCCGCGCGCGCCGCCTGGTGGAAGCGATCCGGGAGAAAAAGACCGGATTGGGCGGCGTCGACGATTTCCTGCACGCGTTTTCGCTCTCGACCAAGGAAGGGCTGGCACTCATGGTGCTGGCCGAAGCGCTCCTTCGCGTGCCCGACGCTGCCACGGCGGACCGTCTGATCGAAGATAAGCTCGCCGCCGGCCACTGGCGCGATGGCGACATTAGATCGACCGCACTTTTGGTGTCGGCCTCGGCCTGGACGCTCGGCGCCGCTGCCCGCATCATTCATCCGGGCGAGACGCCGGAAACCATTCTCGACGCCGTCATGCGCCGTCTCGGCCAGCCGGCCATGCGCGCCGCGACGCGACAGGCCATGCGTCTCCTCGGCTCGCATTTCGTCATCGGACAAAATATCGACGAGGCGCTCGCTCGCGCCCGCGGCCATGCCGGGTTCCGCTATTCGTTCGATATGCTGGGCGAAGGCGCGCGCACCGGCGCCGACGCCGACAAATATTTCGACGCCTATGCGGCAGCCATTACCGCAATCGGCGCTCATGCCGGCAACGCGGCGCTGCCGGGCCGGCCCGGCATTTCGGTCAAGCTCTCGGCCCTGCATCCGCGCTACGAAGCCATCTCGCGCGATCGTGTGC
>JBAQAB010000297.1:0-4980 GCA_049285535.1 Xanthobacteraceae bacterium | reverse complement strand
GCAAACCGGAAGCCTACAAGGACGACGTCGGACCGGAAGACGGCAAACCGTTTCGTCCGCTCTATGATGACAAGATCGTGTTCAGCGGTCAGCCGATCGCGCTGGTCGTGGCCGAGGAATGGGAAATAGCCCGCTTCGCCGCCGCGCTGGTGCGGGTCGAATACACAAAACAAAAGTCCGTCACCGACCTGCAGGCCGAGCGCGATAAAGCCTTCGCGGTCAAAAAGCCGGAAAAACCGCGCGGCAAAGCCGACAAAGCCTACGCCGCGGCCGACGTGCGCCACGAGGCGGACTATTTCATTCCGAGCGAATTCCACAATCCGATGGAATTGTACGCCTCGACCGCGATCTGGGAAGGCGGCGGCAAGCTCACGGTCTACGACAAAACCCAGGGCGTGCAGAACGTGCAGCACTATCTGTCCGGCGTGTTTGCCATCAAGCCGGACGACGTGCGCGTGATGTCGCCGTTCATGGGCGGCGGCTTCGGTTCGGGCCTTCGCCCGCAATATCAGGTCGCGCTCGCGGTGTTGGCGGCCCGTGCGCTCGAGCGCTCGGTGCGGCTGGTTCTGACCCGGCAGCAGATGTATGGGCTCGGTTATCGTCCGGCCACGATCGAGCATCTTGCGCTCGGCGCGAAACAAGGCGGCACGCTCGACGCGGTCATCCACGAGGCCATCGCGGCCACCTCGCAATACGAAGATTTCTCCCGCAACGACACCGCCTGGTCGGGCCAGCTCTACAAAAGCCCGAATGCCAAATACGTACACAGACTGGCGCGGCTCGATCTGCCGACACCCTCCGACATGCGCGCCCCGGGCGCGACGACCGGCGTCTATGGACTGGAATGCGCGATGGACGAGCTTGCGGTCGCGCTGAAGCTCGATCCGCTGGAGCTGCGGCTGCGCTGCTATTCCGATCGCGATCAGAACGAGGACAAGCCCTTCACCAGCAAGAAGCTCCGCGAATGTTACCGGCAAGGCGCCGAAGCGTTCGGCTGGGACAAGCGCACCCCCGAGCCCCGCTCGATGCGTGACGGCAGTGAGTTGGTCGGCTGGGGCATGGCGACCGGCGTCTGGGAAGCGCTGCAGATGGAGACGTCCGTCCGCATTGTGTTGACGGCCAACGGCCACGCCGAGGTCGCGTCCGCTTTCTCCGACATCGGCACCGGCACCTACACGATTATCGCCCAGGTCACAGCCGACATGCTGGGCCTCCCCCTCGACACTATTTCCGTAAAACTTGCCGACTCGACGCTGCCGCTGGCCCCCGTCGAGGGCGGCTCATGGACGGCGGCTTCAGTGTCGAACGCGATCGCCAACACAGCGGCGGCGGTGCGCAAAGAGCTGCTCCGGCTCGTCAAGAAACTGCCGAATTCACCGCTGGCATCCGCAAAGCTTGAAGATACCGCGCTGATCGACGGCAAGATCGTCGACAAGAAAGCGCCCGAGAAGGCCGTGCTGATCGCCGACGCCATGCGCCATGGCGGCCTTGACCGCATCGAGCGGGAAGCTAAGGCCAATTTCAAGGAAAACAAGAAATACGCGCAGAACACACATTCGGCCGTGTTCGCCGAGGTGAAAATCGACGAGGAGATCGGCGTGATCCGCGTCACCCGCGTGGTCAGCGCGGTCGCCGCCGGCCGCATTCTCAATACCAAGACCGCGCACAGCCAGATCATGGGCGCCGTTGTCGGCGGCATCGGCATGGCGCTGTACGAGGAGGCGCTGGTCGATCATGCATTCGGGCGCGTCATGAACGCCAATATCGCCGAATATCACGTCGCGGTGAACGCCGACATTCACGACATAAAGGTCATCTTCGTCGATGAGCCGGACGACATCATCAATCGACTCGGCATCAAGGGCGTTGGCGAGATTGGCATCGTCGGCGTCGCCTCGGCAGTCGCCAATGCCGTCTATCACGCCACCGGCAAGCGGGTGCGCGATCTGCCGATCACGCTCGATAAATTGCAGCGGTAATGCTAGGCGCGAACCCGCTAGGCGTTACGCACGCCCTCGGCCAGCGCGCTGACAAGGCCAGTGACCGCTGCGACAGTGTCGGAAGCGGACTTGCCGTCAGGTCCGAGGCTCAAGCGTACCGCATCGACCAGAGCAGAGCCGACCACGACGCCGTCGGCGCTCTGCGCGATGGCGTGCGCCTGTTCCGCGGAGCGCACGCCAAAACCGACGCAAACCGGCAGTTTTGTGTGCCGCTTGATGCGCGCGACCGCAGCGCCGACTTTGCCAGTGTCCGGCGCGGCAGCGCCGGTAATGCCGGTGATCGACACGTAATAGACGAAGCCGGAGGTATTGGTGAGCACCGTTGGCAGCCGCTTGTCGTCGGTCGTCGGCGTCGCGAGGCGGATGAAATTGATGCCGGCCTGCAGCGCCGGCAGGCACAATTCGGCGTCTTCCTCCGGCGGCAGATCGACCACGATGAGGCCGTCGACGCCCGCCGCTTTGGCGTCAGCCAAGAAGGTGTCGACACCGTAGATATAGATCGGATTGTAATAGCCCATCAGCACCAGCGGCGTCGCCGCGTCGCCGGCGCGGAATTCGCGCACTGCGGCGAGCGTTTTTTTCATATTCGCTCCGGCTTTGAGCGCGCGCAGTCCCGCCGCCTGGATCGCCGGCCCGTCGGCCATCGGATCGGTAAACGGCATACCGAGTTCGATGATATCGGCGCCGGCTTTGGGCAGCGCCTTAAGGATCGCGACCGCCGTGGCGTGGTCCGGATCGCCCGCCATGGTGAAGGTCACCAGCGCGGCGCGGTTTTCCTTTTGAAGCGCAGCGAAGCGCCGCTCGATGCGTCCGCTCATCGTGCGCCGCTTCCCAGATGCCGCGCCACGGTATCGAGGTCCTTGTCACCGCGGCCGGAGAGATTGACCACCATCAGATGGTCCTTCGGTTTTTGCGGTGCCAGATCGAGTACCTTGGCGATGGCGTGCGCCGGCTCGAGCGCCGGAATGATGCCTTCGAGCTTCGACAGAAGCTGGAATGCGTTGAGCGCCTCGTCGTCGGTCGCCGACAAAAACGTGACGCGGCCGACGTCATGAAGCCAGGCATGCTCGGGACCAACGCCCGGATAATCGAGGCCGGCGGAGATCGAGTGCGCTTCGGTGATCTGCCCGTCGTCGTCCATCAACAGATAAGTGCGGTTGCCGTGCAGCACGCCCGGCCGGCCGCCTTCGATGGATGCGGCGTGCGTGCCGCTGTCGAGGCCATGGCCGGCGGCTTCGACCCCGTAGATTTCGATGTCCTTGTCGTCGAGGAACGGATGAAACAGGCCCATGGCGTTGGAGCCGCCGCCGATGCAGGCGATCAGCGAATCGGGAAGACGGCCTTCGGCCTGTTGCATCTGCTCGCGCGTCTCGCGGCCGATGATGGATTGGAAATCGCGCACCATCATCGGATAAGGATGCGGGCCGGCGACGGTGCCGATGCAGTAGAATGTCGAGCCGACATTGGTTACCCAGTCGCGCAGCGCCTCGTTCATCGCGTCTTTCAGCGTCTTCGCCCCGGACTCCACCGGCACCACTTTGGCGCCGAGCATGTGCATGCGGAACACATTCGCCTTCTGCCGCTCGACGTCGACTGCGCCCATATAGACGATGCATTCGAGACCGAATCGCGCACAAAGCGTCGCGGTGGCGACGCCGTGCATGCCGGCGCCGGTCTCGGCGATGATGCGCTTTTTGCCCATGCGCAGCGCCAACAGGATTTGGCCGAGCACATTATTCACCTTGTGCGCACCGGTGTGATTGAGCTCCTCGCGCTTGAGATAAATCTTGGCGCCGCCACAATGCTCCGTAAGCCGCTCGGCAAAATAGAGCGGCGATGGCCGGCCGACGTAATGGGCCAAATAGCCATCCATCTCTTTTTTGAATTCGGGATCGGCCTGGACCTCGGCGTAAGCCTGCTCCAGTTCGAGGATCAGCGGCATCAGCGTTTCGGCGACGAAGCGGCCGCCATAAATGCCGAAATGGCCGTACTCGTCCGGCCCGGTGCGGAAGGAATTGAGTGGCTGCACGGTCATGGCAATCTTCCTTACGCCACCGGATGGACGCGCTTTGCTTCCGCCGCCCGCGCGGCGCGCACGAAGGCGCGGATCTTGTCGGGGTCCTTCTCGCCCGGAGCGCGCTCCACGCCCGACGACACATCGACGCCGGGCGCACGGGTGATGCGCAAGGCCTCGCCGACATTGCCGGCATCGAGCCCGCCCGAAAGCATATATGGCACGCGGGGATCGACGCCTTCCAAAAGATGCCAATCGAACGCCTTGCCGAGGCCGCCCGGCCGCGTCGCCTCGCGCGGCGGCCGCGCGTCAAACAACAGCCAGTCGGCAACCGCGGCATAGCGCGCAATCGCCGCGAGGTCGCCCTTGGACTCAACGGCGATCGCCTTCATCACCGGCAGCTTGAACCGCGCCTTGATCGCGGCGACCCGCAAGGGCGACTCGTTGCCATGGAGCTGGAGGATATCGGGACCGAGCGCATCGACCACGTAGGACAGCAAGGTATCGTCAGCATCGACGGACAGTGCGACTTTCTTCGCTCTGCCTCGCACGCGCGATTCCAGGGCCGCCGCGGTCTTGAAAGACAAATTGCGCGGCGATGGCGGAAAGAACACGAAACCGACCATGTCGGCGCCGGCGTCGAGCGCCACGTCGAGCGCTTCAGGGGTCGAAAGACCGCAAATTTTCACTATCAGCGACATGAACCTGCCGGATCGTGGAATGGCCTAGTCAAATCTGTCGCCGTTCTACATGGGCGCAGGCGCTTTGTCTTGCAGGCGGGCGATAGCTTTCTCACTGCACCGGCGGCTTGAGCTTGAGCCGCTCGGGCGGCTCCACTGCGCGGGGAATGTTCACCGGAGCGGCAGCCGCGGCCCGTTTGTGCGCCTCCAGCTCCTCGCGCAGCCTCGTGAGGTCGCGCTCGAGCCGCCGCGCCGTGCGGCGCCACCGGCCGTGCCGCAGCCAGGA
>JBAQAB010000296.1:0-3814 GCA_049285535.1 Xanthobacteraceae bacterium | reverse complement strand
CTTGATCCCCTTGTCCTTGAGGATTTTCTCCAGGTCGGTATCCTGAAACTTGTCAGGGTGGGAGTTGACGACGGGCTCGCCCGGCATCGGCGCGATATCCGCCCAGATATCCTTCGCGGTCGTCGTGCCCGCGGTGCTGTAGACCACCATCACGTGGCTGGCACGCGCCTGCGCCAACAGCTTTTTCATCGCCGGAAGCGAGACGACACAGCGCGGCTTGGTTTGCTCGTTGCAGATCGGATGCACGAAGTCGAGCAGCAGCAGCGCGGTCGTCTTCGGATCGACGGTGACGGCTTTCAATTCGGGCGGCGGCGGTGCTTTTATACTAGCCCAGTCGTCGATGACGGTGCCGGCGCGTGCGGTGGCGACTGCGAAGCTATTCGCCGCGACCGTGATGGCGAGCGCGGCGATAAGGCGTGACGAGATGAGCTTCATTTTTGACTCGCTGTTTTGCGGCAACGGCCGGTTGATAGTTGCCGCTCGATTGGCGAGGCAGAATATTCTAACCACTTGGCAAAATAATTGTGTCAAACTGACGCCGCACCCTCAAGCGGCCCTCTGACCGCCACGGGAGATAAACACCAGGGGAAGGAGTATCGCCATGGATATCAAGGTCGGCAAAAAGGCCATCGCCGAAGCGACACAGAAGCTCAAGAACTGGGGGCGTTGGGGCAAGGACGATCACATCGGCACGCTCAACCAGGTCCGGCCGGAAGATATCGTCAAAGCGGCAAGCCTCATTCGTACCGGCAAGGTTTTCGCGCTCGGCATCCCGCTCGACCGCGACGGTCCGCAGAACGGACTGTTCGGCGGCCGCTTCAATCCGATCCACCAGATGCTGGCGACCGGCACCGATGCCGTCGCCGAACGCCAGGACTGGAACAAGATCCGCTATGCCGACGACACGCTGATGCTGTGCGTGCAGGGCGCCACGCATTGGGACGCGCTCGGCCACGTGTTCTACGAGGACAAGGCCTATAACGGCCACGACGCCAAACTGATCGATTCCAGGGGGCTCAACGTGCTCGGCATCGAGCACTCGAAAAACAAGATGGTCGGCCGCGGCGTGCTGCTCGATATCGCGCGCTTTCGCGGCGGGCCGTGGCTCAAAGACGGCGAAAGCATCGCCAACGACGAACTCGATAAATGCGCCAAGGAGCAGAACGTGTCGATCGGCCGTGGCGATTTCGTCCTCGTCCGCACCGGTCAGATGGAGCGCTGCCTCGCCGAGAAGGAGTGGGGCGGCTATGCCGGCGGCGATGCGCCCGGCGTCAAATTCGAGAACTGCTATTGGTGCCAGGAAAAGGAGATCGCGGCGATCTGCACCGATACCTGGGGTGTCGAGGTGCGGCCGAACGAAACCACCGAAGCGAACCAGCCGTGGCACTGGGTGGTGATCCCGGCCATGGGCCTGTGCATGGGCGAAATCTTCTATCTCAAGGAGCTGGCGCAGGATTGCGACGACGACGGCATCTATGAATTCTTCTTCTGCGGGCCGCCGTTGATTATCACCGGCGGCACCGGTTCGCCGATCAATCCGCAGGCGATTAAATAACTTTACCCTCCCCTGTAGGGGGAGGGTGGCGAGCGCAGCGAAGCCGGGTGGGGCCGTGCGACGCTGCAATTCCCCACCCCGCCGCGCCTTCGCTCGCTGCGCGAGCTACGGCGGGCGACCCTCCCCCGCAGGGGAGGGTGAAAGGAGTAAACAATGCCCCGCCATCTCAAGCGCGGAATGGACGCCAGCGCGATCAAGGCGGCCGACGCCAAGGTGCGCGAGACGGTCGAGGCGATCCTTGCCGATATCGATGCGCGCAAGGACGCCGCCGTGCGCGACCTGTCGCAGAAATTCGACGACTGGTCGCCGGCCTCGTTCAAGCTGTCGCCGGCCGAGGTCGAGCGCGCCATCGGCCAGGTCAAGCAGCGCGATATCGACGACATCAAATTCGCCCAGGCGCAGGTGCGCAATTTCGCGAAAGCGCAAAAAGAGACGTTGCGCGATCTCAACGTCGAGACGCTGCCCGGCGTCATCCTCGGGCACCGCCACATCCCGGTGAATTCGATCGGCTGTTACGTGCCGGGCGGGCGCTATCCGATGGTGGCGTCGGCGCATATGTCGATCGTCACCGCGCGCGTCGCCGGCGTAAAGCACATCATCGCCTGCGCGCCGCCGTTTCACGGCGGCCCACATCCGGCGATCGTGGCGGCGATGCATTTCGGCGGCGCCGATGAGATTTTCGTCCTTGGCGGCGTGCAGGCGGTCGCCGCCATGGCGCTCGGCACCGAGACCATCGCGCCGGTCGATATGATCGTCGGGCCCGGCAACGCCTATGTCGCCGAAGCCAAGCGGCAATTGTTCGGCCGCGTCGGCATCGATCTCCTCGCGGGGCCGACCGAGACGCTGATTATCGCCGACGACACGGTCGACGGCGAAATCTGCGCCACCGATCTCCTCGGCCAGGCCGAGCACGGCCCGACCTCGCCTGCGATCCTGCTGACAATGTCCGAAAAGCTCGCGCGTGACACGATGAAAGAAGTCGAGCGGCTTCTGAAAATCCTGCCGACCGCGGACACCGCCGGCAAAGCCTGGGCCGATTACGGCGAGGTTATCGTCTGCGACGACGAGGCCGAGATTGTGCGCGAGGCCGATCGCATCGCCTCGGAGCACGTGCAGGTGATGACGCGCGATCCGGATTATTTCCTCAATAACATGAAGAACTATGGCTCGCTGTTTCTCGGCCCGCGCACCAACGTCGCGTACGGCGACAAGGTGATCGGCACCAATCACACGCTGCCGACCAAGAAGGCGGCGCGCTATACCGGCGGGCTGTGGGTCGGCAAGTTCCTCAAAACCTGCACCTATCAGAAGGTGCTCACCGACGAGGCCAGCGCCAAAATCGGCGAAGTTTGCTCACGGCTGTGCATGTTGGAAGGTTTTGTCGCTCACGCCGAGCAGGCCAATGTCCGGGTGCGCCGCTATGGCGGCCGCAACGTGCCTTATGGGGAGGCGGCGGAGTGATCGAGGGCCTGTCGCACATGACTTTCATCGTCCGCGACCTGGAGCGGACGAAGGCGATCCTGACCGGCATATTCGACGCACGCGAAGTCTATTCGAGCGGCCAGGAAACGTTCTCGGTGGCGCGCGAGAAATTCTTTCTCATTGGAGATCTTTGGATCGCGGTCATGGAGGGCGAGCCACTGCCGTCGCGTACCTACAATCATGTCGCCTTCAAAATCCCCGAAGCGGAATTTGACGGCTACATGACAAAGATCAAAACGCTGGGCCTGGAAATGCGCACGCCCCGCGAACGGGTACAGGGCGAGGGCCGATCGATCTATTTCTACGATGACGACAATCATCTGTTCGAGCTACACACCGGGACGCTTGCCGAACGGCTCGAATGTTACGCCAAAGGCAACGCCGCGGCGTAGCGGCACGGTATGACTGCGATGGCGCCGGTCAATCTCACCAAAACCTCGTCCTTCCGCCTCGACGGCAAGCGCGCGCTGGTCACTGGCGGCGGGCGCGGCATCGGGCTCACGGCGGGGTCGGCTTTGGCGGCCGCCGGTGCACATGTGACGCTGGCTGCGCGCACCAAGAGCGAAGTCGAGGAGGCGGCCGCGGCGATCCGCGCGCGCGGCGAAAAAGCCGACGGGCTGGTGTTGGATGTTACGAATGTTGAAGCCGTACGGCAGGCGATCGCAGCCGCCGCGCCGTTTCAAATCCTCATCAACAATGCCGGCATGAATCGGCCCGCGCTGCTGCCTGACGTCAAGGTCGAGGATTTCGACGCCATCTTTTCGCTTAACGTCCGCG
>JBAQAB010000295.1:0-1709 GCA_049285535.1 Xanthobacteraceae bacterium | reverse complement strand
TACGAAATTCCCTGATATAATCCGGCCGATGCCGCCGCCGCCGCCCGAACCGGAAAAGCCGCAAAGCCCGGAAAAGATCTTTCCGGTGTCGTGGGACCAGTTTCACCGCGATTCGCGCGCGCTCGCCTGGCGGCTTTCCGATGCCGGGCCGTTCGCCGCGCTGGTCTGCATCACCCGCGGCGGGCTCGTGCCGGCGGCGATCGTGGCGCGCGAGCTTGGCATCCGGCTGATCGAGACGGTGTGCGTGTCGAGCTACGATCATACCCGGCAGGGCGACCTGAAGGTGCTCAAGGAGGTTGCGGCGGCGGTCGTCGCGTCGGGCGGCGGGGAGGGCGCCGGCGTGCTGATCGTCGACGATCTCGTCGATACCGGCCAGACTGCGAAAGTGGTGCGGGCGCTGTTGCCGCGGGCCCATTTTGCCGCGGTCTATGCCAAGCCGATGGGCCGGCCCCAGGTCGATACCTTCATTACCGAAGTGTCGCAGGATACCTGGATTTACTTTCCCTGGGATACCGGGCTCGCCTTCCAACCGCCGATCCGCGACGCCGGCTTGTAGAGCATGATCCCGAAAAGTGGATGCCGGTTTTCGGAAAAGATCATGCTCAAAACAAAAAGCTAGAGCCTGGTTTTGATTTTATCAAAACCGACCTGGCTCTAGTGCGTAATCCGCGCATTCGGCTATAATACGGCCAAAGCCAATCGAGGAGGACGCCATGGACGCCGTCACGCCAAAAGCCAAGCACGACACGCCGGATACGCATTCGCACGTGGTGCGCCCGGCCGAGATGGAATGGAAGAAGACGCGATTTGCCGGCTGCGAGGTCAAGGGCCTGTTGTTCGACAAGGAGACCGGGCTCGTCACCGCGCTGATGAAATTCGCGCCCGGCGCCACGCTGCCCGACCACGAGCACGTCAAGATCGAGCAGACCTATGTGCTGGAAGGCAAGCTTGTCGACAAGGATGGCCCAGCCAAAGGCTTTACCGTCGGCCCCGGCGAATTCGTCTGGCGCGAGGCCGGCAGCCGCCATGTCGCCTGGACGCCGGAAGGCGGGCTTATGCTTGCCATGTTCCAGGTGCCCAATAAATTCTTCGAGAAAGACGGCCGCGTGACGGACGTTTCCGGCGCCGACTGGGACGACCTGTGGGGCCATGTTTTCAAGGAATAGGCTTCTTCAAGGACCGGCTCTTGAACGACCGGAGCGGGTCCCGACGCGGAAAGAATGGTGGGCGGCACACTGACAGACCATGAAACGGTGAGTGTGATGACTGTCGTACGAAAGACCTTGCTGACGATCGCCGGCGCGGCGGCGGTGACCGCCGTGCTCGTCGGCTCCGCCGCCGCGCAATTCCCGATGCCGAGCGTCAACCTCGAACAGGATAAGGTGCGCACCCCACAAGAGATCGAGCACGATAAGGCGATCGATCGGGCCTATCAGTCCGCGACTAAGAAGATCCCCGATAAGCAGATCGCCAACGACCCCTGGTCCGACGTGCGTTCGGCCCCGGCGCCGGCTGCGCCGCCGAAGAAGAAGCAGCAGGTGTCGCAGGAAAAGAAGCACACCGACTAGGCCCATTGCTCTTCGTATCGAAGCGCAATTTCCCTTTTCCGGCTCATGCTCTAAAAGTGCCGTCATGCGGACTTCGCGTCGGGGTCCACCGGCGGACTTGCGTGAAGCCCGCGCTGCGGACGTGGCGAAATGGTAGACGCA
>JBAQAB010000294.1:0-3116 GCA_049285535.1 Xanthobacteraceae bacterium | reverse complement strand
ATCCACGACTCTGGTTTGTTGAGGCCCAAAGACGTGGATGCCCGCAACGCGTGCGGGCATGACGGGCTCAAGACGTCGTATTGAGCCCGTCAATTTACGCATTGGCCCCAATGTGATATGAGATTCCGGAACAATGAGTGATCCGCGATGAATCTCAACGCGCTAGGCTATGTCGGCATCCGCACCAAGAGCCTCGAAGACTGGGCCGCTTATGGCACCCGATTCCTTGGCATGCAGCTCGTCGACAAGAGCCGCGGCACGCTCGCTTTGCGGATGGACGATCGCAAGCAGCGGGTCATCGTCCATACCGACGAGGACGAGGGGCCGTCGTTCTACGGCTGGGAGGTCGCCGACGCCGCCGCGCTCGATGCGCTCGCCGCGCATCTGGAAAAATCCGGGGTGAAAATCGCGCGCGGCTCCCGCGCGCTGGCGGATGAGCGGCGCGTCAAGGATTTGATCGTATTTGCCGATCCGATCGGCAACCGGCTCGAAGTCTTTCACGGCGCCGAAGTCACCACCGAGCCGTTCAAGCCCGGCCGCTCGATCTCGGGCTTCCGCACCGGTGTGCTCGGCATGGGCCACGCCGTGCTCACCGCTGAGCGGCTCGAGGACGTGGTGCCGTTCTATACCGAGATCCTCAATTTCAAGCCGACCGACTATCTGCTCAAGCCGTTCAAGGCCTATTTCTTCCACCTCAATCCGCGCCACCATTCGCTGGCCTTCATCGATACCGGCAAAAATGGCATCCACCACATGATGTTCGAGGTCTGCTATCTCGACGATGTCGGCCAGGCCTACGATCTCGCGTTGCGCCAGCCGGAGATGATCGGCACCACGCTCGGCCGCCACGCCAACGATCAGGTCACCTCGTTCTATTCCTATTCGCCGTCGAAATTCCTGGTCGAATACGGCTGGGGCGGCCGCTCCATCGACACCGCGAACTGGACGCCGCATGAGCGCACCGAAGGGCCGAGCCTCTGGGGCCACGACCGCATGTGGCTGACGCCGGAAAAGCGCGAGGAAGCGCGCAGCATCCGCGTCGGCGTCGCCGAGTCAGGCGGCCGCGCGCCGCTCAATGTCATGGACGGCAATTATCTGCGCGCCGCCGACGTCTGCCCGTGGTGGAACGCCAACGTACCGGCGCGCAAGACCGGATAACACCGATCGCACGCGGCCGGGATTTGGCTCAGGACCCGGCGATGGGTCATGCTCATGAGCGCAAGTCCGAGTGCCAGTCCACAATTCGAATTGCAGCTGATGGGCGGATTTGGCCTGCGCTGTCGCGGCCACTCGCCTGACCCGATCATCATCTCGTCCAAAAAGGCGCGGGCGCTCTTGGCCTATGTCGCCATGCAGGAGCCGATGCGGGTCGGCCGCGAACAGCTGGCCACGCTGCTGTGGCCGGAGCGGATCGATCGCCAGGCTCGTCAGAACCTGCGCGCCTGTCTGGCGTCGCTGCGCGACGATCTCGCGAGTCTAGCCGATGATGTGTTGGCGATCGACGCCGAGTCGGTCGGGATCAAGAACGTGCGCGTCGATGCGCGTCAGCTCCGCCCGCTGGGCGAGGCGAACGCGGCCGGCGAGATCGAAGATGCAGCATCGATCTATCGGGGGCCGTTTCTTTCCGACTCGGCGCTGGAGGGTGAGGCGTTTTGCGCCTGGGCGTCTGCCGAGCGCGCGAGACTTGATGCCGACGCGGGGACGGTGTTGTCGAACTTGATCGGCCGTGCCGAGGATGCCGGCGATGCGGGAAGGGCTACTGCGCTGGCGGCGCGGCTCGTCGTCATCGATCCGTTCCGCGAGGACTGGCTCCGGCTGAGCTTGCGCGTTACCGCGCGTCATCTCGGCCGCGACAAGGCTCTCCTGCAAGCGCGCGACTTTGTCGATCTTCTGAAAAAAGAGCTCGACGTCGCGCCGGAGACGGCAACCGTCGCCTTGATCGGACTTCTGAAAGCGGACGGCGGCATCGCGGCTGGCCACAGCGATGTTGCGTTTGCCGCGCCGAACGGCAAAACCGCGCCGCCACTTTTCTCGTCCGATCGAATAGCGGCGCAGCCGGGATGGCTGCTGGCCGGGCGGGGCGACCGCCGTCCGGCGATGACATCGGCGGTCGTTGCGGCGGCTCTGGCGCTTTTGATCGCCGCACTCGCCGTGTCGTACCAATCCGCTCTTTGGGGCGGGTCGCTCAAGCCCGGCATGCTGCGCAGCGCCTCGATCGATGACACGGCGATCCCGCTGTTGATCTCGCCCTTTCAAGCGCAACAGGCCGATGCCGCTGCGCTGGCCGCCGATATGACGGAAAACGTGCTCGCCAGCGTGTCGCGGTTTTCCGGGTTGACGGTTATCGACGGGCGCGCGCTGCAAACGCCGGACAACGCGACAGGCTCCGGCTATTGGGGGCGGGGAGCTGTCAGCCGGCAGGACTCGCACATTCTCGTTCATACCGGTCTGACCGACCTGGCGGACCGGACCGTGGTGTGGGCTGCCGATTATGCGGGAGACGGCAATGCGGACGACATCGATGGCGCCATTGCACGGCGCATCGCCCGCGACTTCCAGGTCCAGGCCGCCTATGCGTCCGCGCGCGGACTGGACGATACCAAGCTTGCGCTTGCTCCGTTGCATCGGCTGGTCGCCAAAGCCTTGACCATCCAGTACCGCAGCCTGACGGCGGACGACGATGCCGCCGCGGCGGCGTTTTACGAGGAAATCTTGCGGCGCGAACCGCATTCGCCCTTGGCGCTGATCGGACTGGCCGCGCGGCTCGTCGAGACGAGCGCCAATCTGCTGTGCGAACGGCAATCGGCGCTGGCGCGGGCCGAAGCGCTGATCCAGCAGGCGCTGCAAATCGATCCGCGCATCGAGCGCGGACATTATTGGCTCGGCGATATTTATCTGCAACGCGGCCACCGCGAGCTTGCGCTCAGAACGTTCGACCGGGCGCTCAAGCTCAATCCGAGCTTCGTCCCGGCCGAGGCGCATGCCGGATTTGCCATGGTGCTGGCGGGACAGGCGGCAGCGGGCCTCGGCCGCATCGATCATGCGCTCACTGAAAGCGCGCAGGATCCAAACGAGCGCTTGTGGCTGAGATTTGCCGGCATCGCGCGGCTCGAATT
>JBAQAB010000293.1:0-5672 GCA_049285535.1 Xanthobacteraceae bacterium | reverse complement strand
GCTCTATACCGACGGTAACGGCATCACCACGGCGCTGTTCAAGCTCGATCCCGGCGCCATCGTGCCGCTGCATGAGCATACCGCGCTGGAGCAGACTTACGTCATCGAGGGCTCGCTCGAAGATCATGAGGGCAAATGCGGACCGGGCCAGTTTGTATGGCGGCCGGCCGGCAATCAGCACGAAGCGGTCGCGCCTAACGGCGCAATTCTGCTCGGTTTCTTTCTCAAGCCGAACCGCTTCGCCTACGGCGAGAAATTCTTCACCGAGGCGGGGCAGAGGTAGCGTTACGCGGCGGCGGCCTTGCCGCCCGGACGCACCGCGTGTTCGTAATCGCGCATCAATTGCGCGGTGATGCGCGCGGGCGTGAAGGTCCACTGCGCGATCTCGGACACCGCTGTGACTTCGGCGGCGGTGCCGGTGATGAAGCACTCGGAGAATCCGGACAGCTCCTCCGGCATAATGCGCCGCTCGATCACCTCGATATTATTCCGGCGCGCGAGCCCGATCACGGTCGCGCGGGTGATGCCGGCGAGGAAGCAATCGGCGATCGGGGTGTGGATCTTGCCGTCTTTGACGAAGAAGATGTTGGCGCCGGTGCATTCGGCGACGCGGCCCTGCCAGTCGAGCATCATGGCGTCGGCATAGCCGCGCTGTTCGGCGCGATGTTTCGAGATAGTGCAGATCATGTAAAGGCCCGCAGCCTTGGCAAGGCACGGCGCCGTCTTCGGATCGGGCCGCCGATAGTCGGCGAGGTCGAGCCGGATGCCCTTCAATCGCTGCGCCGGATCGAAATAGCTCGGCCATTCCCAGGTGGCGATGGCGACGTGAATCTTGTTCGACTGCGCCGAAACGCCGAGCGCCTCGGAGCCGCGCCAGGCGACCGGGCGCACATAGGCTTCTTTCTGATTGTTCTTGTCGAGCACGAGCTGTTTGGCGGTGTCGATTTCGGCGACGCTGAAGGGAATTTCGAAATCGAGAATCTTCGCCGAATTCTTCAGCCGTTCCGAATGCGCGGTGCCCTCGAAGATCTTGCCGCCATAGGCGCGCTCGCCCTCGAACACGCAGCTGGCGTAATGCAGGCCATGCGTGAGCACGCTGATCTTGCAGTCCACGGTCGGAATGAGGTTGCCGTCGAACCAGATCAGGTCGGAACGTTGGTCGAAGGGCACTGCCATGGCATTGCCTCCCTCGGTTATGCCCAAGTCGCGCTTAATTCCGCCGCGCTTGGATTTTTGCACCAGGACTGGAGACCCGCTATGGTCTCCGCCGCTCCAAGAGACGCGTCATGAGAGCGCGCTTCGGCGCCCTCCGCAATGTCCTGACGCAATGTCCTGAGCGGCCAGTTATCGACTAACCCACGAACCTTATTGCGGGCGCAGCTTAACAACCAAACCGAAATATGTCAACATACCTGACCTAATGGCCGACATCAGCATCACAGCAACAGGCAAGGCGCGCGCCGCAGCGTCGGGACAAGTTTCGTCCGAAGCCGCGTCGAGCGTCGGCGAGCCGTATTTCGACCTCATCGAGCTGTTGTTCTTCGCCTATCGCGACTTCGTCGGCGATCCCGACGAAGTGCTGGCCAAGCTCGGCTTCGGCCGCGCGCATCATCGCGTGCTGCATTTCGTCAACCGCAACCCCGGCATGAAAGTTGCGGACCTGCTCGACGTGTTAAAGATCACCAAGCAGTCGCTCGGGCGCGTGCTCAAGCAACTGATCGACGAAGGCTATGTGGTGCAGAAAGAGGGCGCCCGCGATCGCCGGCAGCGGCTCCTCTATGTCAGCCCGGCCGGCGAAGCGCTGGCCTTGAAGCTTGCCGGGCTGCAGACCGCGCGCATTTCGCGCGTGCTGACTGAGCTCGGTCCCGGCGCGCGCGAGGCGGCGCGGCGTTTCCTCGCCGGCATGATTGACGCCGAGGACCGCGATCATGTGCTGCGGCTGATCGCGCATGCCGACTCGCTGGTCGAGCAGGAGCGCGCCCGCGCGCGCGACGATAACCGATGACGACCGCCGGCACGAACCAGACTGCGAATGCGGCAACGAGCTCGGCGGTTGGTCCGGCGCAAAATCCGGCCGACGATGCGCCGCACCTCCTTGTGGTCGACGACGATCGCCGCATTCGCGCGCTGCTGTCACGCTTTCTCTTGGGCGAGGGCTACCGGGTGTCGACCGCGGAAACCGCCCTCGATGCGCGCGCCAAGCTTGCCGGCTTGAAGTTCGATCTTCTCATCCTCGATGTGATGATGCCGGGCGAAAACGGGTTTGATTTCGCCCGCAGCATTCGCGCCGCCTCAAACGTGCCAATCCTGATGCTGACCGCGCGCGACGAGAAGGAAAGCCGGATCATGGGGCTGGAAATCGGCGCTGACGATTATCTGGCGAAGCCGTTCGAGCCGCGCGAATTGTCGCTGCGGGTTGCCAATATCCTCAAGCGCGCGCGGCCGCCCGCCGCAACGCCGGTGGAGTCGGTGCGCTTCGGTCCATTCGTGTTTCACCTGGCGCGCGGCGAGCTGCGCCGCGGCGAGGAAGTGATCAGGCTCACCGACCGCGAGCGCGAAATGCTGCGTGTGCTCACGACCAGCGCCGGCGAGACCGTGCCGCGCCAGGCGCTGGCCGGCAACGGCGAGGCGGTTGGCGAGCGCACCGTGGACGTGCAGGTCAATCGGCTGCGCCGCAAGATCGAGCGCGATCCGTCCAACCCGCTGATCGTTCAGACCGTGCGCGGCGTCGGCTACCGCCTGGTGGCGGTGAATTGAGCGGCATCATGATCGGGCTCGACCATGACTAGCTTGGACGCGGGCCTCGGCCGCTTGCGCACTGCCGCCAGCCAGCTGGTCGCGGCGGCGAATGCGCTGGCGAGCGCGGGCGCCACCGTGGTGCGGCCGCTGGCGGGGCCGATCACGCAGCCATGGGACCGCTTCGGCCGCTGGCTCAAATCGGTGATGCCGAAGGGGCTCTATGCCCGCTCGCTGTTGATTATCATCGTGCCGATGGTGGTGCTGCAATCGGTGGTCGCGCTGTTGTTCCTGGAGCGGCACTGGGATTTGGTGACGAATTATCTGTCGTCGGCGGTGACGCAGGAAATCGCCACACTGATCGACGTCTACAAGACCTTCCCGCAGGATGCCGACCACGCCCAACTCCGCCGCATCGCGCAAGACCGGCTCGGCCTCGTGGTCGATTTCATCCCGGGCGGGCAGCTGCCGCCGCCCGGGCCGAAACCATTTTTCAATCAGCTCGACGAGGCGCTGTCCGACGATATCCGCAAGCAGATCGGCCTGCCGTTCTGGATCGACACAGTTGGCCGCTCGTCGATCGTGGAAATCCGCATCCAGCTTCCCGGCACGATCATGCGTGTCTTCGCGCCGCGCGCCGACGTCTACGATCCGAATTCGTGGATCTTCCTGGTCTGGATGGTGGCGACGTCGCTGGTGGTGCTGGCGATCGCGATTGCCTTCCTGCGCAATCAGATCAGGCCGATCGTGCGGCTCGCCGACGCGGCGGAAGCCTTCGGCAAGGGCCGCGAGCCGCAGAATTTCCGCCCGCGCGGCGCGCGCGAAGTGCGCCGCGCCGCGGCCGCTTTCCTGGAAATGAAGGGCCGCGTCGAACGCGCCATCGAGCAGCGCACCACCATGCTCGCCGGCGTCTCGCACGATCTGCGCACCATCCTGACACGCTTTAAGCTCGAACTGGCTTTGCTTGGCGACGGCCCGGAAATCGACGCCATCAAGAAGGACATCGACGAGATGGCGGCGATGCTGGAGGCCTATCTCGCCTTTGCGCGCGGCGATACCGGCGAGCAATCGGCGCCGACCGACATCGCGGCGCTCCTCGACGAGCTTAAGCTCGACAGCGAACGCCACGGCCATCGCGCCAGCGTGAGCTTTTACGGTCAGCCGGAGGTCACGGTGCGGCCGGCAGCCTTCAAGCGCTGCATCGCCAATCTCGTCAGCAATGCCTCGCGCTTTGCCTCCACCGTCGCCATTACCGGCCACCGCGACCACCGCTGGCTCACCGTCACGGTCGACGACGACGGCCCGGGCATTCCGGCGCCGCTGCGCGAGGACGTGTTCAAGCCGTTTCTGCGCCTCGACGACGCCCGCAATCAGGACGAAGGCGGCACCGGCTTGGGCCTCGCCATCGCGCGCGACATCGCGCGTTCGCATGGCGGCGATATTACGCTCGGCGATTCACCGCTCGGCGGCTTGCGGGCGACGGTGCGCGTGCCGGTGTAGGGCAGATCGATCTTGAAACCGCTGCCGCTTCCCCTATCTCGATACTAACAAGATCCTGCCGGGGGACGCCGTATGACCGTGGCCGAAGAGACCAAAGCAGACAAAGCCGAGAGCCGTCAGTTCCAGGCGGACGTCGCCAAGCTCCTGCACCTGATGGTGCATTCAGTCTATTCCGACAAATCCGTCTTCTTGCGCGAACTGATCGCCAATGCCGCGGATGCCTGTGAGCGGCTGCGCTATGAGGCCATCGCCGAACCGGCGCTCCTGGGCGACGATGCCAAGCCGCGCATCACCGTGGCGCTCGATCTCGGAGGCAAGACGCTTAGCGTCGAGGACAACGGCATCGGCATGAGCCGCGAGGAGATGATCGAGGCGCTTGGCACCATTGCGCGCTCGGGCACCAAAGCGTTTCTGGAGCGGATCGAGGCAGGCCAGAAGGAAGGCGAGGGGGAGGGCAACGCGCTAATCGGCCGCTTTGGCGTTGGCTTTTATTCGGCCTTCATGGTGGCGCAACGCGTCGACGTCATCTCCCGCCGCGCCGGGGCGGACGCGGCATGGCAATGGTCGTCCGACGGAAAAGGAACATTCGACATATTCCCGGTGGCCGACGCGGAGGCCGCGCGGCGCGGCACCCGCGTCGCGCTGCATCTGATGGATGACGCCAAGCAATACGTCGAACGCACCACCGTCGAACCCTTGATCAAGGCGCAATCGGGCCACGTGCCGGTGCCGATTGCGATCGTCGATAAGCCGGGCGCGGCGCCGGCCGAGATCACTGACGGCGCCGCCTTGTGGGCCAAGCCGAAAGCCGACATCAGCGCGGCCGACTACACCGATTTCTACCGCAGCATCGCGGTGGCCTTCGACGAGCCGGCGCTGACCATCCATTTTCGCGCCGAGGGCCGGCAGGATTATACGGCGCTGTTGTTTGTCCCCAGCGCCCGGCCGTTCGATCTGTTCGATCCCGACCGCTCGGGCCGCATCAAGCTCTACGTCAAGCGGGTCTTCATCGCCGACGATGCCGAGATCCTGCCGCGCTATCTGCGCTTCGTGCGCGGGCTGGTCGACTCGGCCGACCTGCCACTGAATGTCTCGCGCGAGAAAATCCAGGAGAGCCCGCTGCTTGCGGCGATCAGGAAAGGCGCGACCAGCCGGGTGCTCGCCGAATTCGAGCGGCTCGCCGATAAGGAGCCGCAGAGTTTCGACAAGATTTGGGACACGTTCGGCGCCGTCGTAAAGGAGGGCATCTACGAGGACTTCGAGCGCCGCGATGTGCTCCTAAAGCTGGCGCGTTTCAAGACCACGGCGTCCGGCGACGAATGGCGCAGCCTCAAGGACTATGTCGCGGCGCTCAAGCCCAATCAGACCGCGATCTATTATATCGCCGGCGACGACATCGCGCGGCTGAAGGCATCGCCGCATCTGGAAGGCTTTCG
>JBAQAB010000292.1:0-16312 GCA_049285535.1 Xanthobacteraceae bacterium | reverse complement strand
CTTTATGCCTCGATCGATCAGGACGACACCAACTGGATCGTCATTCTCAAGGACGTCGGTCCCGACGTCTCGGTCTTGAGCGTGCGCGAGGGCGAGCGCGAAGTGCCGAAAAATCTGCCCGAGCGCGAAGTGACCCGCGGCTGGCTCAAAGCCTCGCACCGGGCCATCGACACCAAACGCTCAAAGCCGTGGTGGCCGTGGCATCCCCTGACGCGGGCAGCCTCGAAGCCGGTCACGCCGGGCGCCATCGAGGAATATCAGATCGAAATCATGGCAACGGCGAATTTGTTCCGCCGGGGCCACCGCATCTGCCTCGACATTACCAGCCTCGATTTGCCGACCGGCGTCGCCGGCGCCACCAACGCCGAATACGTGCCGTACCACATCTGCTCGAGCAAGACGGTAATGCACAAGGTCTACCATGACCGCGAGCATCCCTCGCATCTGCTGTTGCCGATTGTCGCCGACTGAACTCTGTTCTGCTAGATTCGTCTGCATCAAAATGGACGATAAGACGCGGCATGTTGAGCGCTATTCCCATCGTCGATCTGCGTGAGGGCGGCCCGCCGCGTCATGCGCGAAACAGCGCGCCGCGGGCGCGCGCGTTGCGCGATGCGTGTCTCGGCTTTCTGCCGCGCGCGTCGTTGCCCCTGGTGCCGGCGCTCGATTGGGCATCGCGGAACTGGCTTGAACGCTCGCGTTCGCCCTATGTCGATGAGATCGGGCAAATTGCTTCGGCGCTCGATTTCTCCGGCGTGTGGCTCCTCAATGCGTCCTATCAATGGGCCTGCACGTCGCTTGCCGTCGAGCACGACGGCGCGCCGTGGATTCTCCGCACGCTCGACTGGCCGTTTCTCGGACTGGGGCGCTATGCTGAGGTGGCGCACATGCGCGGCGACCGCGGCGATTTCTATAGCGTTACCTGGCCGGGCTATGTCGGGGCGCTGACCGCCATGGCACCGTTTCGCTTCGCCGCTTGCGTCAATCAGGCGCCGATGCGCCGGCGCACCGCGCATCGCTGGCTGCGGCCGTACGATTTCGCCGCCAATGCGCAGGCGATCTGGCGATCGGCGGATTTGATGCCGCCTGACCAGTTGCTGCGCCGGACCTTCGAGCTTTGCCGGGATTTCTCAGCGGCGCGTCATATGTTGGAGACGACGCCGGTGGCGCGTCCCGTCATTTACGTGCTGGCGGGCTGCACGGTCGACGAGCGTTGCGTTATCGAGCGCACCGAGATCGGTTTCGTCACCCGCGAGGAGGAGACCAGCGCCGCCAACGACTGGGTGCCGTGCCGTGAAGGTTGGGAGGGCCGCATCGGCACGCGGCGCTTCCTGACCAGCTCCTTTGCTGACGCGGCAAGCTATAGCCGCGCACGCCGCGAGGCGCTTAACGGATGGGACGGTGCGGCGTCGGCGCCGGGTTTCGATTGGGTGCGCGAGCCGGTTCTCAATCCCTATACGCGGCTCGCCGTCGCCATGTGCCCGGCCGAGGGCGTCTTGCGCGTGCTCGGCTATGACCGGACGGACGCGTTACTTCCGGAGCCGGTTACCGAAATTTGCGAGATCACCGCGCTGTCCGCGCCACAGGCCGCCTGAAGCCGGTGCAAAACGCACTGCAACCACCGCCACTTCAGCGATAAAAGACATTTAACATCAATTGCTTAAATGGAAAACGCCAAACTGTGCTCGTGATCACATTTCGCATTGCAAACTCTGCCTAGGGTGTATTCAAGGCTTCATCTGCCGGATTTGGAGATAGTCATGACCACCACCACGATGACCAGCTTTCGCACCCACGGGATGTTCAGTTGGGATCGGATTGTCCGGCGCATTGGCGAATGGCAGCGCCGCTCCCGCTCGCGCAACGAATTGGAAGGTTTGAGCGACGCGACATTGCGCGACATCGGCATCACCCGTTGCGACGCGCACCGCGAAGCCCACAAGCCGTTCTGGATGGCGTAATCAACGGCGAATTTCGGCGAACGCTCCTTCCGGCTACGAGGGCCGCCCTGTTTGGGGCGGCCTTTTGCTTTGGCGAGACCGCTTTCGCGTACGCGGTTCCCGAATTTCTGTAACATCAAAGCCCATTGCGCGGAGTAGGGTTCCTCCCATGCGGAAGATCACAGCAGCCGGCGCCAGCCGCTGGTTCGCGCACAGGCTGACGGCGCCATGAGCACGGCCGAACGGGCAGCGCATCGGTCGCCATCTTTTTTGGCACCGTTTCGCCATCCCGCCTTTGCCGTCATCTGGACGGCGACGCTCATCTCCAATGTCGGCTGGTGGATGTACAGCGCCGCATCGGGCTGGTTGATGACGAGCCTCAATCCCGATCCGTTGATCGTTTCGCTGGTGCAGGCTGCGAGTTCCCTGCCGATTTTCCTGTTTGCCATTCCGGCTGGCGCGCTTGCCGATATTTTCGACAAGCGAAAATTCTTGCTTGTCGTTGAATCGCTAACGACCGCGGTTTCGGCGGTCTATGCGGTGATCGTCGGTTTTGGCCTGGCGACGCCGGGCAATCTGCTCCTGTTTACCTTCCTCATCGGCGCCGCCGGAGCCTTGACGGTGCCGGCGTGGCAGGCGGTCGTGCCGCAGCTTGTGCCCAAGGATGATTTGCCGCCCGCGATTGCCGCCAACAGCGCCGGCGTGAACGTGTCGCGCGCGCTCGGGCCGGCGTTCGGCGGCTTGGTCATATCGGCCTATGGCGTGGTCGCACCGTTTTGGGCCAACGCGCTCGCCAATCTGGCGATTGTCGGTTCGTTGCTGTGGTGGCGCCCGCGACAAGGCGCGCGGACATTGTTGCCGGCCGAACGCTTCGGCCAGGCCGTCTTGGCCGGCCTGCGCTACGCCCGGCATAATCAGCATCTGCGCGCGACGATGGTGCGGGCTGCGGGGTTCTTCCTGTTTACCAGCGCCTATTGGGCGTTACTGCCGCTGATCAGCCGCGAGCAGATCGGGAAGGGTCCGGAATTTTACGGCGTGCTTCTCGGCGCCATCGGCGCCGGCGCAGTGGCCGGCGTGTTTTTTCTGCCCTGGCTGAAAAGCAAGCTCGGACCGGATCGGCTGATGGCGCTCGGTGCGCTCGGCCAGGCCGCTGCGATGGTGCTCTACGGTCTTGCCCGCGACCCAATCACTGCGCTTCTCGGCAGCGTCATCGCGGGGGCATCATGGATCGCTGCGCTGGCGACGCTCGGAGTTTCGGCGCAGGTGGCGTTGCCGGACTGGGTGCGCGCGCGCGGGCTTGCCCTCTATACAACGGTGTTCTTCGGCTGCCTGACGCTCGGCAGCGCCGCCTGGGGCGAGATTGCCGTCCATGTCGGGTTGCCGGCCGCGCATTTTCTCGCCGCCGCAGGCACGGTCGCAGCGACGCTGCTCACCTGGCGGTGGAAGTTGCAGACCGGCGCCGGCGTCGATCTGACCCCGTCCATGCATTGGCCTGCGCCGATCACCGCGCAGGCGATCGAACAGGACCGCGGACCGGTCCTGGTTACCGTCGAATATCGGATCCGGCCCCAGGATCGCGAGGCGTTCCTTGAGGCGCTGGCGCAGCTCGAACACGAACGGCGTCGCGATGGCGCCTATGCCTGGGGCGTCTTCGAGGACGCCGCCGAGGCGGGCCGCATGGTCGAGACCTTCCTGGTAGAATCGTGGATGGAGCACTTACGCCAGCATGAGCGCGTCACCAATGCCGACCGATTGGTCCAAGACGCGGTGCACCGGTTCACATTAAGTGGCGCGCCGAAAGTGACGCATTTCATCGCCGCGGAACTGTAGCGAACTCATCAGTCATCGCCCCGCGTGGCTCCCTGGATCGACGTTTTCAGCCGCTTGTTCGGAGGACGTGTACGCGCCCGGAGTGCGCTTTCCAGGTCGTGCAACTGGCGCTTAGCTGCGCCCGTCGCCTGGGTTTCGATCGCGCGATATTTCTCGATCAGCTCGCGCCCGAACGGTGCAAGCGCGGCACCGCCGCCGCGGCTGCCGCCGGGCTGCGTGGTGACTACGGGCTCGCGAAAGCAGCGATTCAGATCGTCGACCAGGAGCCAGGCGCGGCGATAGGACATCCGCAGGGAACGCCCGGCTTGCGAGATCGAGCCGGTCTTTTGGATGGCCTCCAAGAGCCGGATCTTGCCGGGCCCGATCGCGCCGGCCGAGCCGAAATCAATCCGCAGCGTCAGCCGCACGTCGCTCATCGATACGTCACTCACCGATCATCCCGCCGCACGATAGCGCGTTCGACGCGGCGAATCGACTTCTGTACCCGCTGCAAACGCTATGGCAATGTGCAGGGCTTTCCGCGACGCGCCGCTCGGGCGCAATGTTGAGGGGCCAGGGAGAATATTATGAGCGGAAGAAGAAACAGCAACTACGCGACGGTCGCAACATTCTTTACCGCGGCGCTGTCGGTAATTGTCGGACTGGCGTCACCCGCTGCCGCGCAAACCGCCAATCCGATTATCATGAAGCTGAGCACCGCGACGCTCAATGACACGCAGCACGAATGGCTCAAGCGATTTGCCGCCGCGGTGGAAAAGGATTCGGGCGGCCGCATCCAAGGCCAAGTCTATCCGGCGAGCCAGCTCGGCTCCATTCCTCGGCAGATCGAAGGCACGCAATTCGGCTCGATTCAGGGCTGGGTTGGGCCGCCGGAATTCCTGGTCGGCGTCGACGAGCGTTATGAGGTGTTGAGCGCGCCCGGGCTATTTGCCAGCCGCGAGCAGTATCTGCGCGTCATCAACGATCCGACCGTTCGCGATCTGGTTTTGGGACTGGGCGCGAACAAAGGCTTGATCGGCGGCGGAATTTTTCCCATCGGGCCGTCCTCGATCATCACCAAAAAACCGATTCACAGTCTTGCCGATTATGCCGGGCTGAAGATTCGCGTGTTGGCGTCGCAGTTCCAGCTGGAGCTGATCAAGCGCATGGGCGGCTCGCCGGTGGCGATGACCTTGGCCGACGTGTTGCCGGCGCTGCAACAAGGCGCCATCGACGGCTCGCTCACCACGATCACGCAATACACGACCTTGCACTATATCGATGCGGCAAAATATGTCGTGGAAACCGGCCAGCCCTACGTCAGCTCGATCGCGGTCTTGAGCAAAAAATGGGTGGAGGGGCTGCCGCCCGATCTGCAGAAAATCGTTCGCGACGATGCGCTGAAGGTGTCGGCCGACACCGTTCCGTTCATCAACCAGTTCTTCGACGCGCAGCGCAAGGTGTGGACGGAATCCGGCGGCAGCTTGACCAGCCTGCCGGAAGCCGATCAGGCCGCCTTTATGTCGAAGATTTCCAGCATCGGTCTCGACGTGTCGGCGTCGAAGCCCGATCTGAATGCGGCGATCAAGGTGGTGATGGCGTCCGCGGCGAAGAACAAATGACGTGATCAGCGGCCCGCCGCGGCCGCCCGCAAAATATCACGCAGCCGCTGCGGCGTGACCGGCAGTTCGGTCACTGCGCCGGGCTGGGCGAGCGCGTCATCAATGGCCGCCGCGATGGCGGCGCCGGCTGCATTGGCGCCGCCTTCGCCGGCGCCTTTGACGCCGAGCGAATTGAGCGGGCTCGGTGCGTCCTCGGTGATCATCACCTCGATCGGCGGGATTTCGCGCGCCGTCGGCATCAGGTAATCGGCAAAATTGACGCAGAGCGGCTCGCCGCGCGCATCGTAAAGAAACTCCTCGAACAGCGCGCCGCCGATGCCCTGGGCGACGCCGCCGGCGATCTGGCCGTCCACCAGCATCGGATTGACCGCTTTGCCGACGTCATAGGCGACGAAAAAACGCTCCACCGAGGGTGCTCCGGTGACGCGATCGACACGCACGACAGCGATGTGAATGCCATAGGGGTAGTTCATATGCTGCTGCTCGAACAAACCTTCGGCAGACAGCCCCGGATTTGCCTCGCCTACAAGCTTCGAGCCGGGATTGAGCGCGCGCGCGACGTCGCCGAGCGAGATTGACGGTCCTTGAGCGGCGTTTTTCCGCACCACCATGCCGTCGATCACGTCGAGCGTCGGGCCGGGAGTTTGGAGGAGACCGGCCGCGGCGGCGATCGCCTTGCCGCGCAGCTTTGCCGCCGCAATGCGCGTGGCCTCTCCGGTCATCACCGTGACCCGCGAGGCGAACGTTCCCATGCCGTAGGCGATGCGGTCGGTCTGACCGTGCACGACGCGCACGCGCCGGTAATCGACCCCGAGGGCATCGGCGCAAATCTGCGCGATCACCGTCTCCATGCCCTGACCGACCGAAGTCGCTCCGGTCACGATTTCGACGTTTCCGCCGGTATCGATCGAGGCGCGCACGATGTCGAAAGGCCCAAGCCCGCTTTTCTCGACGAACATGGCGAGACCTACGCCGACCGCCTCTCCGGTAGCGCGCCGGCGCTTGAGGTCTTCGCGCAGCTTTTCCCAGCCGATGGCGGACAGCGCCTTGTCGAGAAGCCCGGCATAATCGCCGGAGTCGTAGGTCATTTCCGTGCCCAGCGTATCGAGAGGACGGGCATAGGGCATCTCGCTCGCGGCAAGAAGATTGCGGCGGCGGATTTCGATCGGATCGATGCCGAACCGCGCGGCGATCGCGTCCATCAAGCGTTCGCGCACGAAAGTGCTCTCATAGCGTCCCGGCGCGCGATAGGTGCCGCATGGCGTCTTGTTGGTCAGCCGGATGCGGCCGATCATGCGATAGGCGGCGACGCGATAGGGCCCGAGCATCATGGTGGCGGCGAGGTCTGGTACGGTCGCGGCGTGGGTGCGGACATAAGCGCCCTGGTCGTGAAAGAATTCGCCGTCGATGGCGAGGAGCCGGCCGGCTTGGTCGACGGCGGCGCGCACAAGGTAGTGCTGCTGGCGCGAGTGATTGGCGGCGATCAGATGCTCGCGGCGGTCCTCGATCCATTTCACCGGGCGATTGAGCCGCAACGCGCCAAAACAGGCGAGCACGTCCTCGGGATAGAACTCGCCGCGTACCCCGAAGCCGCCGCCGGTGTGACCCTCGTGCAGGTGAACGGAGGAGGGCGACAGTCCGAGCATGCGCGCTAGGCTGTCGCGATTCCAATGCGGCACTTTGGCGGCGCCGAAGAGCTCGAGAACGTTACGCGCCGCGTCGTAGCGGGCGATGGCGCCGCGCGTCTCCAGCGGAACGCCGCTGTGGCGGCCGATCCTGAGCTCGAGCGCGACGATCTCATGCGCCGCGGCAAAGGCCGCCGCGACGTCGCCGTAGCCCTTGCGCACGATCGCGGCTTCGGTTGAGTGCCCGGCGGCGAATTCGCCGGGCGCCGCATCTGCGGCGAGCAATTCAGGCAGTGCTTCGATCTCGACCGCGACCGCGTCGGTCGCGTCTTCCGCCGCATAAGGGTCGGCTGCAAAAACGACGGCGACCGGCTCGCCGACATAGCGCACGCGGTCCCGGGCGAGAATCGGCTGCCGATAGGGCTCGAGCCCCTCGATGCGGGTAAGGCGAAAATCAATCGGCGGAATTGCGGTGACGTCCGCCGCCGTCCAAATCGCCACGATGCCGGGTATCGCGCATGCCGCGTCCACATTGACGGCGACGATGCGTCCATGCGCATGGGCAGAACGGACCACGCGCATGTGCAATTGATGAGCAAACGAGATGTCGGCGGCGAAGCGTCCCTGGCCGGTGACCAGCGGCCGATCCTCGAGGCGGGGCAGTGAGCGACCGACATAAGGCAGCCGAGTTTGCGCCATGGACTAGGCCGATCTGCACAGCGGCATCATCGCGGGTTTTGCTCGTTTGCAATGGCGTCGAGATGCTGTGTTGCGTTGATGCCGCGTATGCAAACGTTGCCGCCACCGATATCGACCTCGTTGATGCAGCACGGGTTCTGTGCGATGCGCCAATAGGCGGATAGCGGCAGACCGAGAAAGCCGAGCAGCAACACGCGATTGACGCTGTCATGGCCGACCAGCACGACCGTCTCTTCGGCATGCCACGCCTGCACCATACGCATCGCGTCGGCTATGCGGGCGGCGACGTCCTGCAGGGACTCGCCGCTCGGAAAGCGCACGGACTGCGGGGTGGCGAGCCAGGCAGCGAATAGCGCGGGATCGAGCGCCTTCGCCTCGGCGAAGGTCTTAAATTGCCACGCGCCGTAATCGATGTCGTTCAACTCGTCGCAGGCTTTGGCGGCGATACCGCAGGCCTTGGCGATGGCGGTTGCGGTTTCGATGCAGCGGCCTAGCGGGCTCGTATAGATATGACTGGGCTGCCAGGCGCCGGCTATGCGTTGCGCCAATGCCGCGGCCTGGGCGCGGCCGTGCGCGGTCAGCGCGAGCGGCTCGCGGCCACGAAACCGCTCAGGCTTGATGCCTTCGACGTGGCCGTGCCGGGTCAGCAGGATCTTTGTCATGCGGCCCACCCAGATTTTCTCGGAGTCTGCCGGGTCCGGCTGCGCGCCGCAATGCCACGACTCGATCGGTTAAAGCCGGCGCAGCGGCAGCGACCAGGCAAGTAAGAAGCCGCAGCCGGTGAAACTGGCGATGGTCAGAAAAGCAGCACGGAAAGCGTCGCCGATCTCGGCATGCACAATCGCTTGTCGCGCCGGAGCAAGCGTCGCGAGCGCTTGCGGTCCCTGCTCGATAATGGTGCCGAACAGGATAGCCGTCTCACGATCCTTCGCCGTCAGAATCGAAAACAGGATTGCGGCGACCGTAGCGGTGCCGAAAGCGGCGCCGACTGAGCGGGAGAACTGCACCATGGCCGCGCCGGTGCCGAGGAGGCGCGGGCCGGAGACCGCCTGCACCGTCACCTGGACGACGCCCATAATCGTGCCCATGAACAGCGCGATAATGCAAAAAGCCCAAGCCATCCCGGCGGTCGACAGATGCGGGATCCAGAGCGCGATGAAAATCAGTCCGGCCGTCGCGCCTAACAGTCCAAACGTCGGGAATACCGCAGTGTAGCCGGTTCGCGTCACCATCTGTCCGGTAATCATCGAACCAATGCCGATTCCGGCGGTGAGCGGCAGCAAAATCAGCCCGGTTTCGCCCGGAGACGCGCCGCGGACGGCCCGCAGATAAATCGGCAGAAACGTGATCAGCGAAACCAGCGCCCCGCCGTGAAGCGCGGCCATCGCGTCAGCGCGCCAGATCGAGGGCTGCCGGAATAGCTTCGGCGGAATAAGCGGCGCGGCGGTGAGCCGTTCCTGCCACGTCAGCAGACCGAGCGAGATCAGGCCGACGGCGAGCAAGGCCAGTGCCATCGGCATCGCGCTCAGTTGCATCCGCTGTACCTGTTCGAGCGCCAGGATCACCGGACCGACAAAGAAGATGAACAGGACCAGGCCGGGAGAATCGAACGTCGTGCGGCGGCGATCGCCCTGGCGCGGCGGGATGCGAAACACGAACAGCATCGCGAGGAGCCCGAGCGGTATGTTGATGAGGAAGATCGACTGCCAGCCGAACGCCTGCGTCAGATAGCCGCCCGCGACCGGGCCGAAAGTGTTGGAGCTCACCGCGATGCCGGCGAGATAGCCCTGATAGCGGCCGCGTTCGCGCGGCGGGATCGCTTCGCCGATCAGCGCTTGCGACAGCGTCATCAAGCCGCCGCCGCCAAACCCCTGCAGCACCCGGAATGCGGTAAGGAGTTCGATATTGGGCGCGAGCGCGCACAGCACCGAGCCGACCATGAACAGCGCCAGCGCCAGCACCATCATCAAGCGGCGGCCGAACGTGTCGCCCAAACGGCCGTAAACCGGCGCCGCGATCGTATTGGCGATCAGGTAGGACACCACGACCCAGGAGGCGCGCTCGATTTCGCCCAGACTCGAGGCAATGGCCGGCAAGGCGGTGGCGACGATGGTCTGGTCCGCGACTGCCAGAAACATCGGCAGCATGATTGGCGGAAAGACGGTGAGGAACTGCGCGGCCGTCGACGGCTCCGGGTCCAGCACCCGGACGGCGTCCGGTTGGGCATCAGACGCAGGCGTCGCTGCCGGCTGGGCAAGCGAGGGATCCGTAGCCGCCGGTTGGTCGAGCGATTCGTTCATTGTCTGTTTTGGCGAACGCTTGGTGGCGATGCGGATATAGTGGCCGACCGGCAGAGCGGTCGGCCATTGGGAGACTCAGGACCGGCAATTTTCCACTGTTCCGCCCGCGAGTCACGACGAAATCCGGGCGGATTGGCGCCCGCCCGGGTCGGTGGCCGTCATGACAGAAACGTCTGCGCGGGGACCCCGTTCCCGGTTGTCTAGCAACCGAGCCTTGCGTCCGCCGCTGGGACACGATGGCGCCGGCCGCCTTAGGCGGCCGGCTTTGCTATCGGCGAAGTATCAGCCGACGTAGCTGACGCGTTCCTGTTCGCGCGCCTCTTCGTCGGTCTTCGGTTGCGCCGGCAACTGCAGCACCGTCGCGCCCTGGCCTTCGCACAACAGAGTCAGCAGCACGGTGCGTCCGTCAGGAAACTCGAGCGCGTCGTGATGCGCGGCCATCTTGTCCTTGTTGACTTGCCGGAAGATGGCCGTTTGGAAGTTGATCGTCTTCGTCTTCCAGCCGAGTAGACCGGCCGGTAGACAGGCGACTTCGCCGGCAAAGGCCAGCTCGGTGCCGGGCAGAATGCAGACCGCCATTCCGGGGTCATCGGAAGCCGAGAACCCGCGGGTTCCAGTTCCGAAGTCACGCGTCACGAGCTTATCACCGACTTTGGCCGGTCTCGACCGTACGCTTTGAAGGCTAAAGTCACACATTGGCGACTCCTTTCTTCCCAGATCTTGCGCTAGTCAGCCCCACCACCCCCTCATCCAACGAGTCTAAGCAAGTTTGGTGCCGCACTGAGGCAGGCTCAGGACATTTCAGTGCATACACGTAATCGTGTAGCGGCAAGCTTGGAGATTGGGCCTCTCGGCTACGCGCCGACGCTGTCAGCCACGCAAATTTAGCGCTGCCGAGCGCGGGGGCGATTGCCCTTCGATCAGCAATGCGTGTTACGCGGGCACATTTTTTGGCAGCCTGCCTGTGACGAAGGCGGGCGGCCGGCACACGACGGCTCTGCGGTGTCTGCCGATGCTGCGGCTTTTATTCGACGGTGATGCCGCCAACCATGCCGTTCCAATCGTGGTCGGCGCATCGCAGGTCATAGGTGCCCGGTCTGCCAGGGGTCAGGAAAACGTCTTTGACGTCGCCCGGCTGCATCACCACCTCGGTGCGCTCGCGGTTGAGCACATCCGGATTATCGATTTTGGCAGCGGCGAAGAAGACCGGGGCCGTGAACTCGTGCGTCTCCTTGCCGTGGTTTTCCAAATGCAGCTGATAGTGCACGCCGTGCTTGAAGGTCAGGTGATCGGGTTCAAATTTGTAGTCGATCATCGTCACGTTCACCGTCACCGTTGCCGGATCCGGCGCGGCGGCGGCTAGACAGAGTGTGAACAGGGTCAAAAGACATAGCTGTGCGACATTACGAAGCATGACTGCCTTCCCGGGCAAGGCCATCGACGTTCCCTCGTTATTCACCTGCACCTTATGCGTAATACCGCTACGCCGCTCGAATCGGTGAACTAACACATTCGGCCCGGCAAAATTCCGCCGGCCGCTCATGAATGATTTACATCAGTGTCCGGCCACCATTTGCCCCTGATTTTGCACACGCCGGACCATGATCAGGACCAGCGGTATCATTACCGCCGCGGTAATGGCGCAGACATAGAAAACGTCGATATAGGCTAAAATTGTCGCCTGCGTTTGAATGATCTGCCCGAACAGTCCGAGCGCTTCGCCGCGCGCCGCGCTGGGGGCGGCGCCGTGCTGGACAAAGTAGTTCGTCACCGCCTTCAATGTGGACTGGAAGATCGGCGAGGCGGGAGTGGTGTTCTCGGCAAGCCGCGATTGATGGAACTGCGTGCGCTGTGTCAGCACGACGTTAGCGAGCGAGATGCCTATGCTGCCGCCGAGATTGCGGGCGACGTTCATCAGCGCCGACGCCTGATTGGTCTTGTTCGCCGGCAGCCCATCATAGGCGATGGAATTGATGGGAATGAACAGGAACGGCAGCCCGATCGTCTGGTAGACGCGCACCCAGGCGAAATAATCGAAGCTGGCGTCGGGAGTAAGCGAGGTCGAGTACCACATCGACAGCGCAATACCGGAGAGCCCCAGCACCATCAGATATTTCGGCTGAAAACGGCCGGTGACCTGACCGGCGATCGGCATGATGATCAGCATGGCGAGGCCGCCCGGCATCATGGCGAGTCCGGATAGCGTCGCGGTGTAGGGGAACGTCGTCTGCAGGAGCTGCGGCATGATCTGGTTCGAGCCGAACAGGATCGCGCCGATCATCAGCATAGTGAAAAACGCCATTCCGAATTGGCGGTGAAACAGCAGCCGAATTTCGATGATGGGATCGTCCTGACTGAGCTCCCACGGGATGAAGGCGAGAAACGAGATGGCGGCGAGCACCGTGAAGGTGACGATGGTGCTGGAGCGGAACCAATCGTCGATCTGGCCGCGATCGAGCACGACTTCGAGGCAGGCCAGCGTCGCCGCGATCAGCGCAAAGCCGACCCAATCGACCTTGAGTCCGCCGGCCAGGCGCTCCTCGCGTTCGCGCTCGAGCACTTCGGGTTCGGCGACGAACCAATGCACCAGCGCCAGCGAAGCAAGCCCGATCGGCACATTGATGAAGAAGATCCAGTGCCAGGAAAAATTATCGGTGATCCAGCCGCCGACCGTCGGGCCGACCGTCGGCGCCACGATCACTGCGACGCCGTACAGCGCGAAGGCCTGACCGCGCCGTTGCGGCGGAAAAGTATCGGCGAGGATGGCCTGCTCGCTGGTCGGCATGCCGCCGCCGCCAAGGCCTTGCAGAATACGAAAAAAGATCAGCGCCGGCAGGTTCGGCGCCAACCCGCAGAACAACGAGCTGATCGTAAACAGCGCCACGCAGATCATGTAGAAGCGCTTGCGGCCGACCACATTCGACAGCCAGCCGCTCGCCGGCAGCACCACCGCGTTGGCGATGAGATAGGTCGTGACCACCCAGGTGCTTTCGTCGACGCTGGCGGCAAGACTTCCGGCAATGTAGCGGAGCGACACATTGGCGATCGCGGTGTCGAGCACCACCATAAAAGTGGCGATCGAGACGATGACCGCGACGAGCCAGGGGTTCCGATCGCCGGCGGCCGAACGGCTCGAATCCCAGCCACGCGACCGCAATTGATCGCTCATCGCACCTTGACCGTCGGAACCACCGACATGCCGGGACCGAGCAATACGTCGGGCGGTTTGTTGAAGACGATCTTCACCGGCACGCGCTGCACGATCTTGACGTAGTTGCCGGTCGCATTCTGCGCCGGCAACAGACTGAACGCAGTTCCGCTGCCGGCTTGTACGCTGTCGACGTGTCCCTCGAAGGTGCGGTCGGGACAGGCATCGATCTCGATATCGACGGGCTGCCCGGGATGCATGAGGTCGAGTTGCGTCTCCTTGAAATTGGCCGTGATCCAGACGTCGCGGGGCACGAACATCATCAGCACCTGGCCGACCGCGGCGTAAGCGCCCTTCGCGGCGGTAAGCTGGGTGACGCGGCCGGCAACCGGCGCGGTGATGATGGTACGCGATAGATTGGTCGCCGCCTGCGCCAGCTGGGCTTGAGCGGATTCCAGCTGCGCCTTGAGCACAGCTTCCTGTTTGTCGGTGGCAACGGCATTGGCCTGGGCGGCCGCGAACGAGGCCTTGGCTTGCAAGAGGTTCGAGGAATATTGCTGCGCCTGTTCAACGGTCGAAGTGCCTTGCTTGGTAAGCAGCTGATAGCGATCGGCTTCCTGTTGTGCGAAGGCCAGCGCGGCGTCCGCCTGCGTCACCTGCTTCTCGGCTTGGTCGATCTTCGCCCCCTGCGAGGCGATTTGCGCGATGAGATTGTCGACATTCGCCTGCGCCTGGTCGCGCTGCGCGATATAGTCGCGGTCGTCCAGCCGGACTAGTTCCGCGCCGGCTTCGACCGACTGGTTGTCGGTGACCGGCACGTCGACGACAGCGGCGGCGACCTGCGGGCTGATCTGCACGGTGCGGGTGTCGATAAAGGCGTCGTCGGTCGATTCGTAGTTCCTGGCATGCAGCCACCACAGGACGATTGCCAGGATGACAATGGCAGAACCGAGAACGATGGCGATGGCCAAGCCGCGGCGTTGCCTGATTTTTTCGAAAAGCGAGCGCTTTTTAACGGCCCTGCCGGAAGCGGGCCTCGCTTCCTGGCTGGGCGCCGAATCGGCGCGGCGTTCGTTATCGACACGTTGATCCATGACCGAGGCTTAAACGTTTGCCATGCCAAATGGGTTGCCGGCGGCGCTTTTTCAAACGCCCGTATGCCGTTTGGCTTTTACCCGGTAATGGCGGCGCAAGCCAGTCAGGATGGGCTGCCGCGGAATGCAGCGGAGATTTTCTGCACAAACTCGTCGAGTTCGGCCGGATCGAGGTCGCTGATGGCCCAGAAGTCGAGGCCGCCGGCCGACCAATGGCGCACATTGTAGCCCTGGACCGTCCGGTCGGTCACATTGGCGTGTGAGGTGCCTAATCGTTGTGCGACGAACAGATTGATCACGTGCTTGCGACGTTTGTAGACGACCGAGGCGACCGATTCGCCGTCGATGTAATCGAGTCGGCCACCGAGCAGCGTGAATCCTTCGGCGGTAAGATCGATCACCGGCGGCGCCACGTCGACCTTGCCGTCGAACCACGGCTTGACCGTGTGCTGGTCGCTGGTTTCGACGTCCATCAGGTGGCCGGGTTGCAGCGAGCGGATGTGCGCGGAGACCACCTCGTCGGCGACGGTCTGCTCGCGGTCGCTGCTGAAGACGGTGAACACGAGAGTGGCGGCAACCGCGGCGGAAGCCGCGGTGCCGACCGCAAAGCCGCCGAAGAAGGACCGCCGCGACGGCTGTAGGAATTGCCTCGGTCTGATGATCTCGGCCGATGTTTGCGCGGGCGGCATGGGCAGCATCGCCTCGATGCGGCTGCGCAAATGCGCCGGCGCTTTCTCCTTGAGGTCGGCTTTCGCCATCGCTTCATGCATGGCGCGGAACGCCTTGAGCTTCTCGGCGCAGCCGGCGCAACTCGCCACATGCGCCTCGACGTCGCGCGCATGCCCGGCGTCGAGCTCGCCGTCGATCAGCGCATGCAGCATGACCTCGCATTCGGCGCAGTTCATGACACCGCCCCTGGGATCGAGCCTTCGGCGCTGTTCCAAGCCGACCGCAGCATTGAACGCGCGCGCGCCAGCCGCGACATCACAGTTCCCACCGGCACGCCGGCAACCTCGGCGATTTCCTGATACGACAATTCGTTGACCTCCCGCAGCACGATGGCTTCACGGAACGGCTGCGGCAGCGCGGCGACGAGACGCCGGATCGTGTCGTCGTCCTGGCGGCGCAGCAAAGCGGCTTCGGGCGAAGCCAACGGCTCCTGCCACAGCGCCGGCTCTTCCGACGCCGGCTCGTCGTCGGCGTCTTCGACCGGAACGTCTTGCTTGCCGCGCCGCGCGAACTCGGCGTTGCAGACGTTCCTCAAAATTGCCAAGAGCCACGGTTTCATCGTCGGACCGCGATAGCTGTCAAAATGGCGCAGTGCCCGCAGATAGCATTCCTGCACCGCATCCTCGGCGTCGGCGGCGTTGCGCATCAGATAACGCGCCAGCGCGAAGACGTCGTCGAGATAAGGCAGCGCGACGTCACGAAAACGCCGCGCTTTCTCTTGTTCGGCATTCGCGTCGGCAATCATCGTGTCGCGCTCGGCCGTCCACACTACCTTCGGCGCCTGGCTCTGCAACCGGTCGAGCATCGCCGCGCCGCATCGCTAGCCGTTACTGGGTTCTACCACGATCGTGCCGGTCATGTGCGGATGAACGTAGCAGAAATATTTGTAGGTACCGGGCGTGGTAAACGTGAACGAATAGCTGTCGTCGGTATCCAGCGCCTTCGATTTGGCGAAGCCGTTGTTCTCCGAGGCGATGCCGTGCGGGATGTCGTCTCGGTTCGTCCAGGTGACCGTGGTGCCGGCTTTCACCGTCAGCGTTTGCGGTGTGAAGGTGAAATTGTCGATCGATATCGCGCCGGCGGCCGGCTGCAGCGCATTTTGCGCCCAGCCGGGCAGCACGACCGCTGCCAGCATCGTCGCGGTTGCGGCGCCGAGGCCGGCCGCAACGAGCGCGCTGCGCATTGTGTCTGAGATGGACTTTGAGACGGACATTGGGAACTCCTTCAGACTTGAAGTGGCGAGTCGACAATGGCGAGGCGCTGCTCGTTCTGTTTGAACGTGACGTGGGCGACGCCAAGCACGGTGCCAAGCTTGTCGGCCGGGAAGTCCTTGATCGGCCCTGGGG
>JBAQAB010000291.1:0-17103 GCA_049285535.1 Xanthobacteraceae bacterium | reverse complement strand
GTGCGGATGAACATAGCAGAAATATTTGTAGGTGCCCGGCGTGGTAAACGTGAACGCATAGCTGTCGTCGGTATCCAGCGCCTTCGATCTGGCAAAGCCGTTGTTTTCCGAGGCGATGCCGTGCGGGATGTCATCGCGGTTCGTCCAGGTGACCGTGGTGCCGGCCTTCACCGTCAGCGTTTGCGGTGTGAAGGTGAAATTGTCGATCGATATCGCGCCGGCGGCCGGTTGCGGCGCATTTTGCGCCCAGCCAGGCAGCACGACCGCGGCCAGCATCGTCGCGGTTGCGGCGCCGAGGCCGGCCGCGACCAGTGCGCTGCGCATGGTGTTTGAGATGGACTTTGCGACGGACATTGGGAGCTCCTTCAGCCTTGCAGTGTCGAGTCGACGATGGCGAGGCGCTGCTCGTTCTGTTTGAACGTGACGTGGGCGACGCCAAGCACGGTGCCCAGCTTGTCGGTCGGGAAGTCCTTGATCGGCCCTGGGGAGGCAGCGGTGCCCGGCGCCGGCTGCGGAAACGCCGTCGAGCGCGCGGTGTGGAACGTGACGTTGCCTTCCACTTTCTGCATGATCTGGTGGATATGGCCGTTGAGCACGGTCACCGAGCCGAAGCGCTTGAGATAAGACAGCGCCTGGGCCGAGTCGTCGGTGCCCCAGCCCCATTCCGGATAGATGGTCCACAGCGGAATGTGCGCGAACACGACGATTGGGGTCGACGCGGAACGGACTTTCAGGTCGTCCTCGAGCCATTCGAGCTGCTCGGCGCCGAGGTCGCCCATGCCGCCGCCCTTGAGATTAAAGGCGTTGACGAGGCCGATGAAGTGCACGCCGTTGGCATCGAACGAGTACCAGCCGGCGCCTTTGGTGCCGCGTCCGTAGCGATCGATGTAAAACTTCCGGTCCGGGTCGAGGAAATCGTGCTCGCCGGGAACGTAGTGCACGTCGAGGCGCGCCTGCGAGATGACCTTATCGGCGTCGTCGAACTGCGCTTCCAGCGACAGGTGGCTGATGTCGCCGGTGTGAATCATGAAGGCCGGCTTCTGCGGCAGTGTCAGCGCATTGACCTTGGCGATGGCCTCTTCGAGCGTGCCGAGCGCGTTGGAGTTGGGAGGCAGATGGAAACCGACATGACTGTCGCTGATCTGCAGGAAGGTCAGCCCCTTCGCTTCGGCCGCGGCGGCTTCGCCCATGATTCCCAGCGAGTGGGGCACGCCGCCGGATACCGTCCATAATACGCCGGTGCCGACCCAGGTCATGCATTCCAGCACTTTGCGCCGGCTGGGGCCGTCATCGCGATCGGATTCGCTCATTGTCGCTCTCCTGTGAAAGGCCGATGGCCAAGAAACCGCTATGGCCGGTGGGGCTCTTGCGGCTTCCGAGGACTTGATCGGGAAGGTCCGCGGTTTATTCCCGGCAGGGGTGCGAATTTTGATGGGCGGCACAACCGGGCCGCTGCTATACCCTCCGGGCCAACGACGGCGCCGGGCGCGCCAGCAACGCGGAATTCATGCTGCAATCGGCAGTCTCATCGGTCGAGACGCGGACCTCTTGGCTCGTCGCCAGCATGATCCTCGTGGTTATGGCGATTGCCTTCGGCGCGCCATGGATCACCGTGGTCGCGCTCAAGGACATTGCAGCGGAGGTCAACGGCGAGCGCTCGGTCCCGGCTTTCGCCAGCGCGCTGATGTGGATCGGCTCCGGCGTCGGCGGCATCCTCATGGGCCGGATCGCCGAGCGCATCGGCGTGCGCTGGACGGTGATGTTCGGCGCGGCGATGATCGCGGTGGGGCTGGCGCTGTCGAGTTTGGGTCCGTCGTGGCCGCTTTATATCGGCCACGGTTTGTTCATCGGCCTGATCGGCATCGGCGGCATCAATGCCCCATCCTACGTCTATGTCAGCCGCTGGTTCGACCGCCGCCGCGGTTCCGCGCTGGCCTTGATTTCGAGCGGCGCTTATCTCGCCGGTGCGATCTGGCCGCCGATATTCGCGCGTGCGATCGCTTATTCCGGTTGGCGGCATACGATGTTGTATTACGCCGCCTTCGAGCTTCTCGTCATCGCGCCGGCGGCGGCGATATTCCTGGAGCAGCCGCCGGCCGTGCCGCACCACACGCTGCACGCAGCCGCCGCGCACAAACAAAAATCGGTCATGGGCTGGCCGCCGAATCTTGTTTTTGGACTGCAGATGTGCGCGATTTTCACCTGCTGCATTCCGATGTCGATGCCGCAAGGCCATCTCGTGGCGTTTTGCACCGATCACGGCATCAGCGCCGCGCACGGCGCGGCCATGGTGTCGGTTCTCCTCGGCGCGGCATTTTTCAGCCGGCAGGTTTGGGGCGCGATCTCCGACCGGATCGGCGGTCTCTATACGATGCTCGCCGGCTCGGCCTGCCAGGCATTCGGTATGTTCGCGTTTCTCTTGACGCAGAACGAGGTCGGATTGTTCACCGTCGCGGCGCTGTTCGGGATGGGCTTTTCCGGTCTGGTCCCCGCGAACATTCTGGCTTCACGTGAAATGTTTCCAGTCAACGACGCCTATTGGCGGATGCCGACGCTGCTATTGTGCAGCGGCTTCGGCATGGCGGCGGGCGGCTGGATCGCCGGCGTGATCTACGATTATTTCGGTTTTTACGCGCCGGCTTTCGCTACCGGACTCGGCGTCAATATTCTCAATTTCATGATCATCAGCGCGCTGGCATTGCGGCAGAGCCAGACCGCGCCGGCGTAACCGGCGATTGCTGCGGCGGGTTCAAATTGACGCGCTTGAGCGGCGCAGCGGTCTTTGCTTCGACTGGCTTGGCGCGTGCCGCGCAGAAATCCTCCACCGCCGCAACGATGGCTGCGCTGGTGAGCGTACGGCGCTCGGGGCTCGCCAGCTGCAATTCCTCCTGGCGATTGACGATTGATCCGGCCTCAAGGAGCACCGCCGGCATGTGCGTTGCGCGCAACACGATCAGCTGGTCATAGCGATAAACGCCGGTTTTGGCGTCGAGGAGTTCGCGGCGGCGATGTCCCATCAGCGGTAGTGTGTAATGCGGCGTGTACTGCAAGCCGCGCGACTGCAGCTCCTGGCCGAGAAATCTGCCGAACAGCAGGCTGCCGGTGCGATGCGGGTTATCGTTCGAGATGAAAATGGCATAGCCGGGATAGTCGTCGTTGTAGTGCTGGTCCTGGCCGGCGTACCGCCAGGTCTGCAGCAGATTGTCCGGAACGGAATCGTGGTGAATGGCGATGAACAGATCGGCGTGCATCGCGTTGGCGCGCGCCGCGCGTTCGAACAGTCCCCGCCAGGGCGCCGTGGCGGTGATGAGCAGGACCGTCTCGCCAAAGCCGGCGTCGGCGAGCGTCTGTTTGATCTGTTGCGCAAGCTGAAGATTGAAGGCGTATTCGGGAATCCCGCGCGCGCTCATCGCGCCCGGCACATCGACGGTGTGGCCGACATCGACCACGACGCGGAATTTTGCACGCTGACAAAGATCCGGCTTCGCTGCGCCCGGCGCCGGCTCTTCGGCTCTGGCCGCCGATCGATCGGCGACGAGCAGAATCGCAGAGAGCAACACGAAAAGCATCGGTCCGGCGCGCCGCCACGCGAACATGAGACTCGCCCTCCTTCCGCTGATACCACTATGCCGGATCGCGGATTGCTCGTGAAACCCCAGTTTATACGCCAGCTTGCGCTTGTGCGAGGCGTGCTCCTGTCGTACCAAACGAGACGACATTTGTTGGGCGGGGCTGGGTCTTTTGATGGCGAAGTTCATCGGATTTTGCGTTGTCCTGTTTGTGCTTGCGGTCGGGCTCGTCGTCGTGAACCAGCCGCAGGATATGGCCGCATTGTTCGAAGCCTTCCGCTCCGAGCCATTGGCGCAGAAGCTTGCCTGGTTCCTGGTCGTTCTTATTCCACTGGCGCTGATCCCCTCGGCGCTTTGGCTCACCGACGCCTTGCTGCGCCAGCGCCGCGCCAACGACGCGCTTGAGCAGCGCCTCGGCGGCGTGCGCCAGGGCGTGCGCGAACTGACCAAGTCGCAGATCGACGCCGACGCGTCGGTGCATCACCTCGCCCGCACCGATCCGGAAGGCGCCATCGGTGCGGTCACGCAGCGGCTGACCGACGCGGAACGCGTCACGCAAGTGCAGGAAAGCCGCAGCGAGATCGGCGGCGACCTGCAGTCGCGCGTCGACGAACTGCGCACCCGCCAGCAAGCTCTGCGCGATCGGCTCGTTCCCGTGCTGGAGAAAAGACGGTCGATCGAGCAACTGTTTGCCGACCTCGATAGCCGCGAGAGCGACATCGAGCGGTCGCTTGCCGAGATCGTCAGCGGCGACGACGCCACGGCGATCGAAGTGCGTCTGAACAATTTGATGGAATTCGTCCGCCGCGGCCACGAGCGCTGCGACGACATCGAGCAGGCGGCGAAAGCGATCGGCGGCCTGAAGGAGGATTTTGCCGGCTTGCAGACGCGGCTCGAGCCGCAGGCGGCGGCGCAAGACGGCATCCGGCGGCGGGTCAAGGATCTCGACGAAGCCAAGGACCGGTTGGCGGCGGAGATCGCAGCCTTGCAGCAGACGCCGCAAGGCAGCCTTGCCGAGCGCGTGCAGACCTTCACCGAGGACAAGAAAAAGCTCGAAGACGGCGTGGCCAGCCTGGAAATGCAATTGTCCCGGCTGGCGTCGCTGCGCAAGGACATCGATGGCGTGTCGGCGAATTTCGATCGCGCCCTCGATCTTGTTTCAAACTCGGCCGCCGGCGATGCCGAAGGCCGCCTCGCCGAACTTTCGCAATTCGCCAAAGCAACGCAAGCACGGCTCGACGAGATCGAGCGCAGCATGGCTACTGTCGGCCAATTGCAGGTGAGGCTCGGCGACCTGCAATCCCGCCTGGTGCCGCTCGAAGCCAGCGATGGCGGCGTGGCGGATCTGATCGCGAAGGTCGCGTCGATCCGCGACCGGCTGGTCGCCAAGATCGAAAGCATCGAAGCCGACGAGAATGGCGATCTCGCCACACGGGTGAACACGTTCATCGAGACCAAGAAAGAGCTCGAAAGCCGCGTTGCGACCGTCACCGACCAATTTTCCAAGCTGGCGACCATTCGGAGCGACATCGCCGGTTTGTTCGATAAATTATCGAACGCGGCGGACACGTCCTCGAACTGATCTGCGCGCTGGGTGTCAGCCACGCATGATTTTGCCGCAGGTCAGGTTCCCAGTCGGCCGGTTTTCCCTTGCGGGCAGACAGGCGCTGAGGCAAATTCTCCGTCAATAAAAATCAGAGGTCGGGTCGGCCTTGTCGCCGAGCCCTGCCATCAACGGGAGGATTCGCATGAAACGCGCGTACGGCGTTGCGGCAATCGTTATTGCCGCGTTCCTGGCAGCAATGCCGGGGCGACTCAATGCTCAAAATGCCGTCAGCGTCAAAGCCGATGATATCGGCGGCGTGGTCACCGGGCCGCACGGTCCCGAAGCCGGCGTTTGGGTTATTGCCGAGACCCACGATTTTCCCACCCGCTACGCCAAGATCGTCGTCACCGATGACCAGGGCCGTTACGTCGTGCCCGACCTGCCCAAGGCCAAATACCAAGTTTGGGTGCGCGGCTACGGCCTTATCGATTCCGCCAAAGTCGACGCCGAGTTCGGTAAGCACGTCAATCTGACCGCGGTGCCGGCGCCCAACGATGCGGCGGCGGCAAAGTATTATCCGGCGATCTACTGGTTCGCGATGCTGAAGATTCCCGGTCAGGACCAGTTCGGCGGCAAGAGCGACATTCCGGATAATGTCACGCAAGTCGACTGGCTGACTGCATTGAAGAACCAAGCCTGCGTCGGCTGCCATCAGTTGGGCCAGCTAGCGACGCGGACCGTTCCCGCGGCATTGGGCGAGTTCAAGAACGGGGAAGAGGCCTGGGAACGGCGCGTGCAATCCGGTCAGGCGTCGCCGCTGATGGTCAATGTGCTCGCCGGCAAATTCGGCGGCGTGCCGTTCAAATATTTCGGCGAGTGGACGGACAGTATCGCGAATGGCGCGCTGCCGTTTGCCAAGCCGGAACGGCCGCAGGGCGTCGAGCGTAATATCGTAATCACGGAATGGGATTGGAGCGCCCCCGACAAATATCTCCACGACTTGATTTCGACCGACAAGCGCAATCCGACCGTCAATGCCTACGGTCCGCTGTACGGCTCGACGGAATACGCTACCGACCACGAGCCGGTGCTCGATCCGAAGACCAACAAGGTCTCCTACGTCACGCCCCCGGAAGGCGCCGATGTGCCGGAGGCTTTCGGTCCGGGCCACGCCGCCATCGAGAAACCGCTCGCGGCATCGGCCTATTGGGGCATGCAGCAGATCTGGGACACTAAATTCGATAATCACAACGACATGATCGACGCCAAAGGCAATGTCTGGATGACGGGAACCAATCACGCGCCCGGCACGCCGGCATACTGCCGCAAGGGCTCGGATAATCCCTACGCCAAGGCCGCCCCGCTCGATTCCAACGAGCGCCAATTGGCGATGTACGATCCGAAGGCGAAGAAGTTCACCTTCATCGATACCTGCTTCGGCACCCATCACCTGGAGTTCGGCTTCGACAAGGACAACACCTTATGGACGAGCGGCGCCGGCGTCGCCGGCTGGCTCGACACCAAGGTGTTTGCGGAGACCGGGAGCGCCGAAAAGGCGCAGGGCTGGGCGCCGTTCGTGCTCGACACCAACGGCAACGGCAAGCTCGACGACTTCACCAAGCCGGGCCAGCCGATGGATCCGAGCAAGGACATGCAAGTCGGCGGGTCCGGCACCTATGCGGTGATGCCGAATCCGGTCGACGGCTCGATCTGGTACACCTGGGATGTGTTCGCCGGCAAAAGCGGCATCATCCGCTTCGATCCCAAGACCAAGCTGTCGGAGTTCTACGCGATCCCGATGCCTGGCTTCGGCCCGCGCGGCGGCGATATCGACTCCAAGGGTGTGGTCTGGGTGTCGCTCGCCAGCGGCCATCTCGGCAGCTTCGACCGCTCGAAGTGCAAGGGCCCGCTCAACGGCCCGAAGGCCACCGGCGATCAATGCCCGGAAGGCTGGGCGTTCTACAAATATCCCGGTCCCGGCTTTCAGGGCCTCGGCGACAACAGCGCCGAGGCGAGCTACTACACCTGGGTCGACCAGCATAACGCGGTCGGGCTCGGCAGAGATGTGCCGATCTCGACGGCCGACGAGAACGACGGTTACGCGGCTCTGGTCGACGGCAAGATGGTGATGCTGCGCGTGCCTTATCCGCTCAGCTATTACACCAAGGGCCTCGACGCCCGCGTCGACGATCCGAAAGCCGGCTGGAAGGGCAGGGGCCTGTGGGGCTCCGAGGGCGACCGCACGCCGTGGCTCAAGGAGGGCGGCAAAGGCATGACGCCGATGGCCGTGCATATCCAGATCCGGCCCAATCCGCTCGCGGATTAAGCGATACTGCAGAGCCATCGACCAGATACCGCCCGGCGCAGCGCAGCGCCGGGCGGCTTGCTTTTGCGGCCGGCCTCTGCCGGTATTGTCGCTCATGCCATTTGTTTGAGGAGCGGAAAATGGTTCGCGAGCCCATTCTGACGACGATCGACGTTGCCGATCTGCGTCCGACCCAAATCACTGTCGGCATGCGCGAGGTCATGGCGAAGCGTAAACGCTGGCGCGAAACACCGATCAAAAAAGGCGAAAAGTTTCTCGGCCGGCACATGATCCCGGTGATCCTGGGGCCGAAACAGCGCCATTACGTCATCGATCATCATCATCTTGCCCGCGCGTTGCATGACGAAGGGATCAAAGATGCGCCGGTTACCGTCATTGCCAACTTGGCCAAGCTCGACACCGACGAGTTCTGGAACGTCATGGACAATCATTCGTGGATGCATCCTTTCGATGCCAAGGGCGACCGCCGGCCCTACAGCGATATTCCCAAATCGGTGACCGGGCTGGCCGACGACCCGTTCCGCTCGCTGGCCGGCGAATTGCGTCGGCAAGGTGGATTTGCCAAGGACACCGCGCCGTTTTCGGAATTTCTCTGGGCCGATTTCCTGCGCCGGCGCATCAAACGCAAGCTGGTCGAAAGCAACTTCGAACACGCGCTGGAGAAGGCGATGCAACTGGCCAAGAGCGAGAATGCCGGCTATCTGCCCGGCTGGTGCGGCCCGGTGCCGGAGGAATGACGGCCGCGGGCTGCCCCGTGGATCTGCGCTGAAGTGCACGTGAACCGGCAAAATGTCTCTGCTATATTGCCCGCGATACTGACGGGTGAGCGGGCGTAAGTGCTTATGAATAGAACACAATTTCGAAACTTCGTGGCGGCGGCGCTGATCGCGGCAGCATTAGCCGGCTGCAGCGGCTTTGGACCCAAGAAAGAAGAAACCGTTATCGATCCCAACGCTTATCCGGCCACCTACCGTAGCCAGATCGCTTCGTTCCTACGGCAATCGTTGACCAACCGGCCCGATTTCCGTGGCGCCTTGATCGCGGCGCCCATGCTGATGCCAATCGGGGACAGCCAGCGCTACATGGTCTGCGTGCAATTTCATGGCAACGGCCAGGTCAAGAACAAAGTCGCGATTTATTTTGGCGGCATGATCTCTCAGTTCGTCGATTCCACGCCCGAGCAGTGCGGTGCGGTGGCCTATACGCCATTCACCGAGCTTGCCGCCGCGCTGCCGCCGGGGTAATCGCTCCCTCGATGACCCAATTGGACAGTGACGTTCTCATCGTCGGCGCGGGACCGACGGGTCTCACGCTCGCCATCGATCTCGGCCGGCGCGGCGTGCGCTGTACGCTGATCGAGCAGAAGGAGCGCCCGGCTTTCTTGCCCAAGATGGAGCGCATCAATGCGCGCTCCATGGAAATCTATCGCCGCATGGGGCTTGCCGACAAAATCCGCGCCGCCGGCTTGCCATCCGATTGTCCGATGGACGTCTACATCATTCTCGAGCTGACTGAGCCGCCGCTCCTGCACCTGTCCTATCCGTCGGTCGATGAGGCGCGGGCGAACACGCGTGCCAGCAACGACGGCACGCTGCCGCTTGAACCCTATCAGCTCGTCTCGCAATACACGCTCGAGCCGTTTCTCAAGTCGGTGGCTGAGACACTGCCCACCGTAACGGTACGCTTTGGCTGCGAATTTCTATCGCTGCGCCAGGACGGCGCCGGGGTCACCGCGCGCGCCCAGACCGGTGGCGCCACACAGGACATTCGCGCCGCTTATCTGGTCGGCTGCGACGGCGGCGCCAGCCCGGTGCGTCGCGAGCTCGGCATTTCGCTTTCCGGTGAGGGCAATTTGCTGGGGCTGCGCCAGGCGCTCTTCCGCTGCGACGAGCTATTTGACCGCCTGCCGATCGGGAACGGTCCGGGGCATGGCCGGCATTATCACGTCGCCGACGCCAAATCGACGTTCCTGATCATGCAGGATTCCACCAAGCATTGGACGCTGCATTCCGTCGTCGACACCGACGAAGACATGAAGGCGGCATTCGAGCGAGTCGTCGGCGTTCCGGTGAAATACGAGATGTTGTCCTGCGCGCCGTGGCGGCAGAATCTGTTGCTCGCAGACCGATACGGCAAGGATCGGGTGTTTCTTGCCGGCGATGCCGTGCATCTCGTCATCCCGACCGGCGGGCTCGGCATGAATTCCGGCGTCGGCGACGCCGTCGATCTGTCGTGGAAGCTTGCCGCGACGCTGGCCGGCTGGGGCGGGCCGGAACTGCTCAAATCCTACGAGATCGAGCGCCGTCAGATCGGCGACCGCAATGTCGGCGCCTCGCGCTACGCCACGATCGGCCGGCGCAAATGGCGTTCGATGTGGCGGCCGGACATCACCGAGGCTTCGCCGGCCGGCGCCACGACCCGCAAAAATCTCGCCGCCGTCGCCGACGTCGAGCAGCGCAAGAGCAACGAGATGATCGGCGCCGAGCTCGGCTATCGCTATGTCGACTCGCCCGTCATCTGCAACATTCCGGGCGGCCCCGAGCATCTGTTCCGCGAATACCACCCCACGACCTGGCCCGGCGCGCGGCTGCCGCACGTTTGGCTTGATGACGGGACGGCGATGCAGGACCGCGTCGGCGACAGCTACGCGATCCTCAAACTCGGCGGTACCTCGGCCGATGTAGGCGGGCTCGAACGGGCACTTCGTTCGCATGGCGCGCCGGTCGTGGTGCTGGACATTCCGGACCGCATCGCGCGCGATATCTACGGCTATGATGTCATTTTAGTGCGGCCCGACCTTCACGTCGTGTGGCGCGGCAATGCGGCGCCGGAGGATCCGGCGCGCGTGGCGGCGGTGGCGACAGGGCACTAGGCGGCGCGGTCGGGAGCGATCGGTGGGAATGTTTGTTGCGGGATCGCTGACGGCGCAGGTGTTGACAGCTTTTCGAGTTTATCGAGCATATCAAGCACCTCCTGGTAACGCTCGTTGAGAGTCCCCAAAGTCCGTTTGGCCGGCCCCCAATCCGGATCGTCCTCTGAGCGATTTTTCACATCGAGCCGGATCGTTTCAATGTCACTTTTGTAGTCGACTAATCGGAACACCAGCCGCTGGTATCTTAGCTTATCCCCGTAATAGTACTCGCACAGAAACAAGAAGCATCGAAGCTCGGTCAACAGGATGATCATGATATTTTCGGCGCGCGTCGGCTGAAATTCGACCAGTTCCTTGATTGCCTTTCGTGCACTCTCATGACCGAGATAGAGTACGTAAATTAGGTTCGCGTAAGTCGCCTCTGCAGTTTTGGCGGGTTCGTTTTCCGCGAGCTTACGCTGCAGGTCGCGTACGGTCTTCATGTACGTGTAAAATTCGGTGATGTGGCCGACTACGGTAGCCTCCAAGGCTTCGAGGTCGTGTGAGTTGTTGGTGAAGACCGGGAAATAGTCTTCTTGCGCTACAAAGCCTTTAGCCGCCCGCGATCCTACCTTGCCACCTAATGGCTCATCGCTGCGGTTGGCCTTGATCAGCGCAGAGCACTGGTTGTGCCGGTCGATGTAAGTCTTGGCGACGTCGAAGGCCGCGCCTACACGACATACGGTACGGATTTCACAAGCGAAGAGATCGACGACGCCGAGTCGGGTGGCGGCTGAAAGGTAAGCCCAGGCTGCGATGGCGCCGCAAACCGGAATTGCAGGACCCACATACTTGATTAGATCAGGCACGACGCTTGCCGTCACGACGTCGACGCAATGGCGCAATGCCGGGCTAAAGCCTCCGTATGTGTGCAGTCCGCCAGCTATGAGATGATAAGCCGGATCAAAGAGAACAAAGATAAAGACAACGAGGAAGTGAAAAATTAGAAAAATCAGGGCAAGCGAGAGAAACAGCTTCAAGTCGACAACGTGGCAGGAGCGGAAGAAGCGGAACAGAGTTGATGCCGCGTCAGCTGCTTTAAGCTCGCCATCGGAGCGGCCACTTAGCGCCCGAAATAGCGTGCTCACGGATTTCCGCGAAAATAATTGTTGCCTTGGTTCATGGCCGGTAACCTGCGAAGAGTGCTCTTCGACGGCGGAAATCGAGCTCATCGGACACCTATCTTTGGTGAGTGATCACTAATTCCCTCAAGGATATTTCGACTACCGAAAGTTGCCGGCAAGTGACCTAGGTCACACCCCAGGTATCCAACCCAACCCTGTCTCGCCGAGCGCGCAAACAACGACGACAAGCCACGGCGGCGTCTTCCACATGAACGGGAGCAAAAAGGCGACGACCCCGAGGGCGAAATCCTTGGCATTGGTGATGCCGGAGGTCCACACCGGCTGATGGAGCGCGGCGAGCAGAATGCCGACCACGGCGGCATTGACGCGGCGCGGCGCCGCTTGCACCCCAGTGCGACGCCGTAATGCGTTCTAGAACCGCAGCGGGCCAATTGTCAGAGGAAACGCCGGCCGGCGCGCGCGGAAAATCAGAGCTTGGCGATCGCCAAAGCAATCCCGCCAAGCCCGCCGACAATGACTACCAGGAGCGGCGGCGCGCTCCATACGGTCAGCAGCACGAAGCCGACCAGCGCGACGCCGAAGTCTCCCGGCGTCTTGACCGAACTCGTCCAGACCGGATTGTACAGGGCCGCACCGAGCAGGCCGACGACGGCGGCATTGATACCGCGCATGACCGCTTGCGCGCCGGCGCGCTTACGAAATGTCTCCCAGAACGGCAACGCGCCGAGCAAAATCAAAATGCCGGGAAGAAAGATGCCGATCAGTCCCAACGCCGCGCCGGCGACACCGTGCGGCGACGGTTTGACGACTGCCCCGAGATAGGCCGCGAACGTGAACAACGGGCCGGGAACCGCCTGCGCGGCGCCGTACCCGGCCAGGAAAGTATCGTCGCTGATCCAGCCGGGGCCGACAAAGGCTTCGCGTAACAGCGGCAGCACGACATGGCCGCCGCCGAAGACGAGCGCGCCGGATCGATAGAAGGCATCGAACAGCGCGACGCCCGGCGTGGCTTCGATGCTCTGCAGGATCGGCAGCCCCAGGAGCAGAACGAAGAACAGCGTCAATGCCGCCAGTCCCGTCGCCCGGCCGACCGGGATCGGCATATGCGCTCCCGCGACGGGTTGCGCGCCGCGGCACAGCCACAGCCCGGCAAGGCCACCGAGCGCGATCGCCAGGATCTGCGCCACTGAGGAGGTGCTGAACAGAATAATGAGCGCCGCCACCACTGCGATCGAGGCGCGCTCCTTGTCCGGACACAGCGTGCGCGCCATGCCCCAGACCGCCTGCGCCACGATGGCGACGGCGACGAGCTTCAGCCCATGCAGCAAACCGGTGCCGACCGGGCCAACCAGCGCACCGGCGCCATAGGCGAAAAGGACGATCGCAATCGCCGATGGCAGCGTAAAGCCTGTCCATGCCGCCAGCGCGCCGAAATAGCCGGCGCGCATCAAGCCGATGGAAAAGCCGACTTGGCTCGAAGCCGGACCCGGCAGAAACTGGCACAGCGCCACGAGGTCGACATAGGCCTGCTCGTCGAGCCACTTGCGGCGGACGACGAATTCCTCGCGGAAATAGCCGAGATGCGCGATTGGGCCACCAAAGCTCGTCAGCCCCAGACGCAGGAAAACGAGCAGGACTTCGGCCGCGGTGCCGCGGCGGCCGTTCGCGGCGACTGCCCCGCCACTATGCTCTGACATCCCGTCCATTGGGCTCACTCGCGTTGGGCGGCATTGTCGAGAAGTTCGATGACGCCCGCAAGATTCGCGCTGGGCTGCCGCAAGCTCCACCCTTGGATCGTTGACAATTTTCCATGCGCGGGCAACAGTTTAAGACAACGACGCGCATGTCGTGTCGGCGCTGCATAGCAAAATCAAAAAAGCGCGCTCGTTCGGGGAGGATCAGATGACCGTCACGGTTCCGCAGCGGCTTGCGCGCGACACCGCCACCATCGCCGCGGCCACGCGCGTGCGCTGGACCTATATTGCGCCGACGCTCTTGGTGTTCTGGATCGTGTCCATGTTCGACAAGAGCAATATCGCGCTTGTCATCGTCGATCCGAAATTCCTCGACGAGCTGCAGCTTGTCGGCCAGCCCAAATTGCTTGGCTGGCTGGTGGGCAGTCTGTTCATCTCCTACAGCCTGGCCGCACCGATCTGGGGCTGGGCGGTGACCAAATACGGCCCGCGTCACGCCATTATGGCGAGTCTCGTCATCTGGGCGCTGACCTGCTTTTGGTCGGGCCTTTCGGACAGTTACGGCATGTTGCTCGCCTCGCGCATCGGCTTGGGCATCGGCGAAGCGGCCTGCTACCCGGTGACGCTGGCGCTGGTCGCCAATTGGTTCGCGCTGCGCGAGCGTGGCACGGCGACCTCCTTTTGGTGGATCGGCACCATGATCGGGCCGATGCTCACCGGTCTCATCGTCACCAGCCTGATCGTGATGGCCGGGTGGCGCGGACAGTTCTATGCGCTCGGCATCTTGGCGCTGATCCTGCCGCTGCCGATGGTGTGGTTTCTGGTGCGCGACAAGCCGGAGCAGCACCCCGCTGTCAATGCAGCGGAGGCCGATCTGATCGAGGCCGGCGCCATCGAGAAGAACGACGATGCGCCGGGCCGGATCCTCAAAGACGTCAGCAGCGTCTGGACTAACCACCGCTTCTGGCTGATGACGATTGCCATCTCCGCCAATGCGATCTTCTTCTGGGGCTGGTCCGGCTGGCTGCCGACTTATCTACGGACCGAGCGGCATTTCGCGTTCAGCACCTCGGGCTATCTCACCTTCGTGATCTACGGCTTTGCGGTGGTGACCATCCTCACCGTCGGCCGGGTCTCCGATCGCGTATTTCGGCGTGCGCCGTTTGCCGGACTGGGTTGGGCGGCGGCCGCGGTATTCTTGATGGCGGCGGCGTTGGCGCCGAGCCCGACCTGGAGCGTGGTGCTGATGATCTGCGCTCTGTGCGCGCAGCAGGTCGGAATTTCCTGCGCCGAGATGCTGATGCATAGCGTCGTCGGCACCGCGGACATGGGTAAATCGCAAGGCGTGCGCGCCTTGGTGACGCAAATGTTCGGCGCGTTTTCGCCGGTCATGATCGGTTATATCCTGGCGCTATCGGGCGGCGCCTTCATCGGTGCCTTCGCGGTTCTCGCCATCGCCGTCGTGGTTGCGGCCGGTTGCATGATCGCGCTGAGCAGGGAAGGATTCTAAAAATGACAGTGTTGGATGTGAAGCCGCCGAGCATGACCGTCGGCGGCGTCGAGGTGCAGGGCCTAAGCGACGGCACGCTGCCGACGTCGGTCGACAAGGTCGTCGACATGGACGCCGCAGAGGTCGAGCGCCTGGTCGGCGGCACCGACAACGGCACGTTCTATATCCCGGTAAACAATTTCGTCATTCGCCGCGGCGGCAAGGTCATTATGATCGACGCCGGTGCCGGCAATACCATGTATCCGACGCTCGGCCGGCTACCCGGAAACTTGCGCGCGGCCGGCGTCGATCCCAACGCCGTGACGCATATCGTGATCACGCATCTGCACGGCGATCATGCCAACGGCCTGGTCGATGACGCCGGCAATGCGCATTATCCGAATGCCGAGATCGTGGTGCACGAGATCGAAGCCGATTTCTGGATGGCACCGGACGGCGCCAACGATCCCGATAAGGTCAAGGGCAATCGCGCGCGCACCAGGATCAACCTGAAACCCTATCTCGACCGCATCCATCGCGTGCGCGGCACCGAGGAGTACCTGGGCTTTGTGCCGGTGGTCGCGCCCGGCCACACGCCGGGACACACGTGCTGGCTGCTCGCGGCGCCGGGCGGCGGCGGCTTCATGGCGCTGGGCGACGTGGTGCACGTCTCGGCCATCCAGGTTTCGCATCCCGACGCCGGGATGATCTACGATCTCGACAAGGATTTGGCCGTCAAATCGCGCAAGCGCATCCTCGATATGGCGGCCTCCGAGCGGCTCGCCATTGCCGGCGCCCACGTCAACGCGCCCGGCTTCGGCCATATCGTCCGCAAGGGCGCAAGCTTCGCCTTCGAGCCGGCGTAAAACTGCGCGCCGTCCCGCGAGGGGAGGCGTAGTATCGCCAGCGCGCGAACTGCTATTGTCCTCCCGTCACTGCCATCGAGGACATTATGACCCCTGTGATCGCGATCATCGCGCCCGGCGCCATGGGCGCTGCCGTCGGCAAGCGGCTCGCCGATAACGGGCTTAAGGTGCTGACGTCGCTTGCCGGACGCAGTGCAGAGACCGCGGCGCGGGCCAAAGCCGCCGGCATGGCCGACGCCAGCGACAAGGAAATCGCGGCCGCCGATTTCATCCTCTCCATTTTGCCGCCGGGTGATGCGCTGGGGTTGGCCGAGCGCTTCGCGCCGGCGCTGCAAGCCAGCAACGCCAAGCCGGTGTATGTCGACTGCAACGCGATTAATCCGGCCACCGTCGAGCGGGTAATGGCGGCCATCGCGCCGACCGAATGTCCCTTCGTCGATGCCGGCATCATCGGTTCGCCGCCGAGCCCCCTCCCTAACCCTCCCCCGCCTGCGGGGGAGGGAAGGGTGGGGGGGAGCCCGCGATTCTATGCCTCGGGTCCGTCGGCGCAGCGCTTTGCGCGCTTGCGCGATTACGGCCTCGACGTGCGCGTGCTGGGCGGCGCGACGAGCGCGGCCTCGGCATTGAAAATGTCCTATGCCGGTATCACCAAGGGCACGCAGGCGATCGGCGCGGCGATGATGCTGGCCGCCATGCGTGCCGGCTCTGCCGACGATCTGTTGGCGGAGCTGCAATCAAGCCAGAAGCAGCTGTTCCCCTGGCTCAAGCGCCAATTGGAGCAGATGCCGCCCAAAGCCTATCGCTGGGTCGCTGAAATGCAGGAGATCGCCGGCTTCGTCGCCGACGATCCGGGGGCGCGCGACCTCTACGAAGGCGCCGCGCATTTCTACGAGCGCTTCGCCGAGGATTTCGAGAGCGGCGACAAGAAGGCCGCCGCTGCGCTCGAAGCGTTTCTGGGAAAAAGCTCGTCCTGACACTCGTCAATCAGGCACGGGTGAAGCGCCGCCACGGGTGGCGCCGGCCCTCGGCGCCGACGGCGCGCTTAGTAGACGAATTTGCCGAGGCCGTAGTCCGCCGCAGCCGGCCAATTGGTGCTGTCGAGCGGCCCGGGGAATACCTCGTCACAATCTGTAAAAGTGTATTTCGCCCTGCTGGCGTAGGTCACTTCCAGCACTTCCGGAAACAACACATTACCGATCGCGAGCAGCGGTCTATAGTTGTTGGCGTGAACGTGCACCACCGCAAATTTCTCGTTGAGCTTGGCGAGCACGGCCAAAGCCTGCTCAAACCAGTCGTCGTCAAGAACGTTATTGAAGCCGTGGAATTCGCCGAGCACTTGCGTGAACATATTGAGCGTGGCGGGTGAGGTGGCCGCGAAAGCCGGCCATTCGCTGTCGTCGATATCGATTTTCAGGATCATCGAATGGGGCCGCGTCAGGCGTGCTCGCGCCAGAGCGGACTCGATGCTCTCGCTGTCATGGGTGGCCCGCGCTCCGATCTTCCGTGGATGAAAGCGAAAATTGGCGTGCGGGTAGGGCGGTCCTTCGACGGTGTGGTCATACTGGTAAACCACCAGCCCACGGTCGGCCATTTCGGCGTCCCAGGAAACTTCGGCGG
>JBAQAB010000290.1:0-16533 GCA_049285535.1 Xanthobacteraceae bacterium | reverse complement strand
GCGAAGGATTTTTCCGCGACATCGCCGCCGACCGTGTCGAACACCGCATCGCAGTTGCTTGCCACTTTGGTGAAATCCTGGGTGTTGTAGTCGATGACCTGGTCGGCGCCGAGCGAGCGCACGTAATCGGCGTTCGCCGCGCTCGTCGTCGTGATTACGCGGGCGCCGAGATGCTTGGCGAACTGAATGGCAAAGCCGGCGACGCCGCCGGCGCCGCCTTGAATCAGGATTGTCTCGCCGCGCTTGAGCTTTAACGTGTCTTCCAGCGAATTCACCGCGGTGAGGCCGGTGAGCGACAAGGCGGCGGCGTTCACATGCGACAGACCGTCCGGTTTTTTGGCGATGATCGCCGCCTTGATCGCGATCTTCTCGCAATAGGTGCCTTCCCGTCCGGCATCGAGCACGCCGAACACGGCATCGCCAACGGCAAGATCGGCGCCACCGCCCGTCGCGCCGACCACGCCGGAAAAGTCACGCCCCGGAATCTGCGGAAACTTGACCCGGGAGTGCCGGGCATATTGACCGGCGCGGAATTTCCAGTCGGCAGCGTTAATGCTGGCTGCGACAACATCAACAACCACCTCGCCGGGCGCCGCCACCGGATCCGGCAGATCGCCGTATTTCAGCACTTCGGGACCGCCAAATTGTTCAATGAATGCAGCTTTCATCTGAGTCCTTACCTTCCGAACCACCGTCATCTACGCCACAGCCGGCACGCGGCCGCCGCCCATTCGACGCGCCCGCTGCGGCTCCGATGGGCATAAAGGTTGACCTGCCCAGGCTTGCCGCGCAAGGGCGATGAGATAGACTGCCACCAAGCCGTCATCCTCAAAAGATGACTGCAGTTTCAGGGAGGTAGTAACAATGAGCAAGTCTTTGAGCCGCGCTACGTCGGCGATGCTTTCGGCAGGTGCGGCGATTGTCGCGCTTTCGCTGACCACGCCCGGATACGCGCAATCCGACGCACCGATCAAGATCGGCGTCATCGCCGAAGCCCAAGCCGTCGCCGGCTCGTCGATTCCGCAAGCCGCGCAAATGGCAGCCGACGAAATCAACGCCGCGGGCGGCGTCAACGGCCGCAAGATCGAGATCGTGACCTACGACGATCATTCCTCGGCCGCCGAAGCGGTGCGCGCGTTCCAGCGCGCGGCGAACGAAGATCACGTCAACGCGGTGATCGCCAGCTATATCAGCGAGGTTGTGCTGGCGCTCGAACCGTGGACCGGCCGTCTGAAAACCGTGATGGTAACGCCCGGCGCTGCTTCGGACGTCATCACGCAAAACATCGCCAAGGACTACAACAATCTCAAATATACGTTCCATGGCTATCTGACGTCGACGAGCCTCGCCGACCAGGTCTGCGACGCTTCAAAAGACCTTCTTGTGAAGGACCTTCACATGAAGACCGCGGTAGTGATGAGCGAGGACGCCGCCTGGACCACGCCGCTCGACGCCGAATACCTCAACTGTCTGCCGAAAGCCGGGCTCAAGGTCGTCGACCATATCCGCTTTTCGCCCGACACCACGGATTTCACTCCGATCTTCAACAAAATCGAGGGTGAAAAACCCGACGTGATCGTCACCGGCATTTCGCATGTCGGCGTGCAGCCGACCGTGCAATGGAAGCAGCAGGAAGTGCCGATTCCCATGATCGGCGTCGCGTCACAAGCGACCAATTCAAGCTTCTGGAACGACACCAACGGCGCGACCGAAGGCGTGCTGTACCAAGCCGTGTCCGGGCCCGGCGTCGCTGTGACACCGAAGACGCTGCCGTTCGTGGCGGCATTCAACAAGCGCTTCGGCAACAACCCGTCTTATTGCGGCTATACCGCCTATGACGAGGTCTATTACATCGCCGACGCCATCAAGCGCGGCGGCACCGATCCTGACAAACTGGTCGACGCGCTGGAAAAGACCAAATACGTCGGCACGATCGGCACTGTCGAATTCAAGGGCAAGGATACGGCCAATCCGCATGCTCTCAAAATCGGCGGCACGACAATCCCAGGTCTCATGTTGCAGTGGCAGGACGGCAAGCAGATCAACCTGTGGCCGGCCAACGTCGCCAACGGCAAGATGAAATTCCCGAAATTCATCAAGGTCGGCTCGGCCGATTGATGAGGGAATGATCGGCGCTTCGTCATTCTCCCCGCTCGCAACCGCGAGCGGGGAGAATTCGTGTTGAAGTCGGGGTTCGCGCGCGTGGTCTGACCGATGCTGTTCTGGCAAATCCTGATCGACGGCTTTGCGATCAGTTCGCTCTACGCGCTCGGCGCCACGGGATTCGCACTGATATTCGGCGTCTCCGGCGTGCTCAACCTGTCGCACGGCGCGCTGATGGTCGCCGCCGTCGTCGCCGCCTGGGCGGCCGGCGATCAGCTCCATGTCGGGCCTTACGCCGGCGCCGCGATCGGCGTCGTCATCGGTTTTGCCGCTTCGCTCGTTACCTATTTCCTGATCGTCCGGCCGCTGCAGCAGTCGCGCAAAATCCGCGAGGAGGAAAAGGAGATCTTCATCCTCACCGCGACGCTGCTTTGGGGCATCATGCTCCAGGAGCTGATCGCCTACCTCTACACCAACAATGCGAAAACTGTGGCGCCGATCGTGGAGGGCGTCGTCCGGATCGCCGGGGTGCGCACGCCGTCGAACGAGATCTTTACCGCCATCGTCTGCTGGCTGGTCATTGCGGTGCTGTGGCTCCTGGTCAACCGCACCCGCGCCGGCAAAGCGGTGCTCGCCGCCTCGATGGACCCGCGCGGCGTAACGCTGCTCGGCATCGAGCTGTCGCAGGTCTATATCGCCGTCTGGGCGATCTACGGCCTGCTGGTCGGGGTCGCCGGCGTCCTGCTTGGCATGTTCCTCGGCGTGTCGTCCTATAGCGTCGGGCCGCTCACCGCGAGCGCGTTCTCCATCGTCGTGCTTGGCGGGCTCGGCAGCGTATCGGGCGCGCTGATCGCCGCCTATGTGGTCGGCTATCTCGAAACGCTGACGGCCTATCTGATCTCGCCGGCCTATCGCACCATTCCGGCGCTCCTGCTCCTCATCGCGGTGATGTATGTGCGCCCGCGCGGCCTCTTGGGACGCCGTTAGATGCACTCCCTCTCCACCACGCGCATACTCCTGATCGCGCTCGGCGTCGTCGTTGTTGCAGCGTTTCTGCCGCTCGGCGTCTCCGGCTACATCCTCGGCCTCCTGACCGTCGCGTATTATTTCGGCGTCTTCGCCATGTCCTGGGACCTGCTGTTCGGCTTCGCCGGCGAGGTGAATTTCGGGCCGACGTTCTTGATCGGTACCGGCGCCTATACCGCGGGCATCCTCGACAATCTTTACCAGCCGCCGATCTGGCTTTGCGTCGCCGCCGGCGCGCTGGCGGCGGTCCTCGGTGGCGTCGTGTTGGCGCTGCCGGCGTTACGTGTGCGCGGTCCCTATTTCGGCCTGACCACGCTCGTCGCCGTGCTGATGCTGCAGAATTTCGTCGTGGTCGATGCCCCGCTCACCGGCGGGGAGATCGGCCTCACCATTCCCGACGTCATCACCATCAGCGATGCCGCGAACTACGAGATCGCGCTGTGGTTCATGGCCGTGAGCGCCGCCATCTTGTTCGCGCTGTCGCGCTCCCCGGTGGGGCTGATCCTGCAGGCGAGCGGGCAAGACGCCGTCCAGGCCGGCGCGCTCGGCTTTAACGTGACCAAGCACAAGCTCGCCGCGTTCATCATCAGCGCCTTCTTCTCGGGCCTCGCCGGCGCGCTGATGGCGTTTTATCTCAGCTCGGCCTCGGTCGGCACCTTCATCGACATCACCGTCGGCGTGCAAATCATCATCGCCGCGGTCATCGGCGGCCGGCGCACCATTCTCGGCGCCGTGCTCGGCGCGGTTTTCCTCATCGCCATGAGCGAGCTGTTGCGCCCGCTCGGTGACTTATCGAACTTCGTCGTCTTTGCCATGGCGCTCGTTGTCGTGCTGCTATTCCCCAGCGGCTTTTTCGGCCTGCTCACCCGTAGCAAGGAGCCCGGCTGAGCATGGCGGAGCGCGCTTATCTCGAGGTCGATGGCCTTACCAAGCGTTTTGGCGGACTCGTCGCCGTCAAGAACATGGCATTCAACATACGTGCCGGCGAGATTTTAGGCCTGATCGGACCGAACGGCTCGGGCAAGTCGACGGTCATGAAACTCATCATGGGCATCGAACGGCCCGATGGCGGCTCGGTGCGCATCAACGGCACCGAAGTCGCCGGCTGGCCGTCGCACAAAATCGCCCGCCTCGGCGCCGGTATGGTGTTCCAGCATTCGCGCCCGCTGCACCGCCAGACGGTGCTGGAGAACATCAAGCTCGCGCTGCTGCCGGACAAGCTCACCCGGCTGTTCGCCGATCCGCAAATCGACGAACGCGCCCGCGTCATCGCGGCGCGCGTGGGTCTAAGCGGCGTGCTCGACCGCCGGCCGGCCACTCTGCCGTTCGCCGACCTGCGCAAGATCGAGATCGCCAAGGCGATCGCGCGCAATCCGCAGGTGCTGCTGATCGATGAGCCGTTCGCCGGTCTTACCTCGACGGAGACGGCGGCTTTCTCCGATCTCATTTGCGAGCTGCGCGACGACGGCCGCGCCGTGCTGCTGATCGATCACAACGTCAAAAGCGTCGCCCGCCTGGTCGACCGCGTGCTGGCGATGTATGTCGGCGAGCGCATCGCCGAAGGCAGCGCCGACGAGGTGATGCGCAACGAAACCGTGCGGCGCGTCTATCTCGGCGGCAGCATCGAGACCGCGGCGCGCCCGGAATCCTCGTTCCACGACCGCACCACGCCGTTCCTCGAAGTGGCCGAGCTGAGCGTCCAGTACGGCAAGGCGCAGGCGCTGCAGAATGTTTCGATCCATGTCCATGCCGGCGAATTTGTCTCGGTCGTGGGATTAAACGGCGCCGGCAAGACCACGCTGTTCAACGCCATTTCCGGCTTGCTGCCCTATTCGGGCGACATCCGCCGCGAGGGCGCATCGATACGCGGCCAGACCGCGGCGACGATCGCACGCAAGGGCATCGTGCAATGCTCAGAAGGGCGCGACCTTTTCACCGATATGACGGTGCGAGAAAATCTCGATCTCGGCGGCCATCATCTGCCCGCGCCCGAGAGCGCCGAGCAGATCGCCTGGCTGTTCGATCTGTTTCCGATTCTGCGCGAGCGCCAGAAGCAAGCGGCCGGCACCCTGTCGGGCGGCGAGCAGCAGATGCTGACCATTGCGCGCGCGCTGATGATGAAGCCGAAGCTGCTGATCCTCGACGAGCCGACGCTCGGACTGGCGCCCGTCATCCTCGAACAGATTTCCAAGGCGTTGGAGCGGCTGCGGCAGACGACCGACATCACCGTGCTGCTGGGTGAGCAGAACGTCACCTTCGCGCTGCCGCATGCCGATCGCGTCTATGTGCTCGAACACGCCCGCATCGTCTGGGAAGGCGCACCGGCCGGTTTCGCCGCGGAAATGGGGACGGGGTATTTGTAGGCGTGGATTTGCGTGCTCGGACGGCGTAATGTCCAAAAATTGTATGCGTGGGGCGGGCCTATAATGCTTGATTACTATCCGACCTTGGCACGAGCCGTCGCGAGCTTGCCGCAGAACACTGCCCAGGCCCGTGAGGATTTATATGCCCGCGCCCGAACGATCGTCGCCGAGCAGTTGCGTGGACGCGGCTTGCGACGCGGTGCAAGCGAGGCGGTCAGCGAGCATGCCGCGCTGGAAACTGCGATCCGCAAAATCGAGGCCGAATCGCGACCGGTCAAAGCGCGGATGAACGGCGCGCCGCGACGGCCGGGGCAGCGCGTCGCTGCCGACCAAGAACGCGCCGACAACACCGCAAGATCGCTTTCGAAAATCCTTCAGGCCGTGCAGCCGGGCGAGGTAAGCGACGCCGCCCCGCAGCCGTCGCCGCGTAAATTCATGAACGGAACACAGCAGCCGGCGCCAGACGCCGAGACCACAACAACCGCAATCGGCGGCCAAGACGACGCATCGAAGGAATTTGGCGAAGCGCCGAACTCGCTTGGCACATTGTTGTTCGCCACCGCCTATATCGTGGCGGCCCTGGCATTCACCGGCGTCACCTACATCCGCTGTATCGTGTGGCTGTACCAGGGCGTCATCGGCTATCCGATATTGCTGGCCATCATGGCGGTGACGCTTGGCCTCTTCATTGTTCCGCCGGTGATAATCTTTCGAAAAACATCGGCGCTGCCGTCGATTGACCTCCTGATGCGCTACATTCATTCGGCGTCGCGGCGCGCGCCTTAAATCTCTTCACGCGTATAAGAAATCCAGCACCGCCGTTTCGGCCAGCACGGCTTCCGGAATACTGTGGCGCGCCGAGCGGACGCGCTCCTCGGCGGTCTGCGTCGCCTGCAGATAGGCGCCGAGATGGCGGGCGCGCGCTATGATCTTTTCGTTCTCCGGCAAGCGTTCTGCTTCGAAACGGCGCAGCGCTGCCGGCACATCCTCGGCATCGAGCGCCTGCGCCAGCGCGGTAGCATCGTCGGCCGCCTTGGAAACCCCGGCGGCGACATGGGGCCGCGCCACAAACGCCGCGTCGCCGATGATCGCCACCCGGCCGAAAGCGACGCGTGGGCTTTCAAGATCATAGATCGGCTGCAGGATCGGTTCATCGATGAGGCTCATGATGGCGCGAAACTGCGGCGCCAACAGCCGGTCAGCGGCGCCACGCATGGCGGCGATCGGCTCGGCCCGGATCAGCGGCGGCGGGATCGAGATCGAATGCGCAATCCCGGTTCTGTCGGTGAGCAACGCCGGCAGCTCCGTCGCCTCGTCCGCGGGGCGGTACCACACCACGTTGTAGCGGCGCTGGCCGGGCCGCAGCTCATTGTCCGGCCCGGCAACCGGATAACCGAGGCATTGCTCGCCGGGCGGCAGGCAGAACGTCATGTCCATAAAGAGCTCGCGGTGGATCGCCGGCGGGATGGCGCTTTCGGGCAACAGCGCCCGCCAGGCGACGTAGCCGGCATAGAGCGGCACCACATCCGGCGCGCAGAACTGGCGCACCGTCGAGCGCAAGCCGTCGGCGCCAACGAGGACATCGGCCGCAGCCGTGCTGCCGTCGCTGAAATGCGCGACCACGCCCTGCCCGCTCTGCTCAAAGGCCGTAAGCCCCGTGGCCCGATGATAACGGTCGGCGGGGAACGCATCGCGCAGCAGGCGGTAGACGCGCTCCCAGGCGGTGAGCACCTGGGGGCATTCGAGCTCCAGCACCGTCCGGCCAGTCCTATCCAGGATGCGGCGCGTCGTCATGGCGACGCCGAGGTCTCTGGTGTCGAAGCCGAGCGCGTTGAGCCGCGCGATCAGTTCGGCCTGGGCGACGATGCCGGCGCCGCGGCCGGCCAGCTCCTTTTCGACGCGCTCGAAAATATCGACGTCCCAGCCGTGGCGGGACAGCGTGATCCCGGCCAACAGCCCACTCATCGAGCCGCCGATGACCAGCGCGCGGCGCTTCCCGGACATTCCACAACCCCGCCTAAATCCTAGGCTTGGCCAAGCTTTCCCAAGCCGCAAAGGTTTTCTATATTGTGCCTACAGTCCTTGGAGGAACACCATGGCCCTGACCATGCTGGATAAATCGACCGACCGCGCCGACAAGTCGGCATGGCCCCCGGCCATTGCCGCCGAATTCGAGCGCGAGAAGCTCAACAATAACGGCTGTGTCGGCTCGACGCTCCTGTCCGAAAGCGAACGCGTTCGGGTCTGGATCATCCGGCTCGCCCCCGGCGAACGGATCGGATTTCACCGCCATGTGCTCGATTACTTCTGGACCGCGGTGAGCGGCGGCCGCGGCCGCCAGCACATCCACGACGGCACCACCGTCGAATATACCTATCAGCCCGGCGAAACCCGCCACGAAACCTATGGTCCGGGCGAGTTCAAGGTCCATGACCTCGAAAATCTCGGCGACAAGGAAATGGTCTTCATGACCATCGAATTCCTTAACAGCGCCAATAAGCCGCTCGCGATCCCGGACAAGGTGCGCGCCGCGGCGTAATGTCCGATCGGATGCTTGCCCTGCCCCGCGAAAGCGGGGCACGTGGTATTATGGGCCGAGGGGACGGCCCCGGGGTTACAAACCATCCGGTTTCTCGGATGGCAACAATAACGGGCCAGAAGGGGGGAAGCCCTCACGCGCGCGCGGGGGCTGTGTGGCTGAGTAATGATTTTTTCCTTCGATCTCCTTGCTAACGCCATCGTATCCGGCATCCTGATCGGCGGCTTCTATGCCGCGGTGACATCGGGCGTCTCGCTGGCGTTCGGCATTCTCGATATCGTCAATATCGCCCACCCGGCCTTCATCATCCTCGGCTCCTATGTCGCCTATATCGTCAATGCGACGTTCGGCATCGACCCGATTGTGACGGCGATCATCGCCACCCCGCTGTTCTACGTTCTCGGCGCCGGCATCTATCAAATTTATTACGTTTCGTTCGAGAAGCGCGGCCAGGAATCGTTGCGCGGGCTCGCCTTCTTCTTCGGTCTTCTGTTCATCACCGAAGTGTCGCTGGTTCTGTATTTCGGCGTCGACTACCGCTACGTCAATGCGTCCTATATCGGTCCGACCTGGCACTTCGGCGACATCGACCTGCCGCTGCGCATGTTGGTGCCGTGCGTGGTATCGCTGCTCCTGATCGCGGCGCTGCAGCTTATTCTCACGCGCACTTTCATCGGCCGCGCTATCATGGCGGTGGCGCAGGATCAATTGGCGCTGCGGCTGATGGCGATCGATCCAGTCCGCATCAAGCGGATCGCCTTCGGCATTTCGATCGCAACGGCGTCGCTCGCCGGCGCCTTCCTCATCATCATTCAACCGGTCGAGCCGTCGGTCGGCCGCGAATATATCGGCCGCGTGTTCGCCATTTGCGTGCTCGGCGGCATGGGCAGCCTGCCCGGCACGGTCATCGCCGCGATGCTGATCGGCATCGTCGAGAGTCTCACCTCGACGTTTTACGGCCCATCCTGGGCGCCGGCGGTATCGTTCGGCTTCCTACTGCTGACGCTGGCGGTGCGGCCGGCCGGCTTGTTGGGACGGTGACCGTGCGCACGCCAACCTTCCTTGTCATTTGTCTGGTCATCGCTGCCGCGGTGTTCGCGGGCTCGCTCGCCATCGGCAACGATTATGTATTCTTCGCCGGCTATGTCATCTTGCAATATGTCGTGCTGTCGACGGCGTGGAACATCCTCGGCGGCTATTGCGGCTATGTGAATTTCGGCACCGGCGCCTTCTTCGCGCTCGGCGCCTATTCGACCGTCGCCATCTATAAATTGATCGGCGACAGCGAACTGCCGCACGTTATCCCGATTCCGGTTCTGATGCTGGTTGCCGGCGTGGTCTCGGGCGTCGTCGGCCTCGGCATGGGCTATCTGACATTGCGGCTGCGCGGCGCATTCTTCTCGATCGCGACATTGGCGCTCGCCGTCGTTCTGGAAACGCTGGTTGTCAATTGGGACTTTGTCGGCGGCTCGCGCGGCGCCTATGTCATCCGCCCCGAGGAGATGCCGTTGATCGGCAATTACATCAGATATCTATTTTTGATGATGATGCTGCTCGCGGTGGGCGCAATCACCATTGCGCGGCTGATCGAGCATTCGCGACTCGGCTACGGTTTCGCCACCATCCGCGACGACGAGCTGGCGGCGGAAGCTTCGGGCGTGCCGACGCTGCGATTAAAGCTCATCGCCACCACATTATCCGGCGCTCTGATGGGCATGGCCGGCGCGCCGTTTCCCTATTATATCGGCTTCCTGCAGCCGGATTCGACGTTCGGCCTCGACTACGCCGTCAACTCGATCGCCATGCCGCTGATCGGCGGCACCACGAGCTGGGTCGGTCCGCTGATCGGCACGCTCCTGCTCGGCACGCTGCAGCAGGTCGCCACCGTGACGATCTCCTCTGCGGTCAATCTTTTGCTGGTCGGCGTTCTTCTGGTCGTATTCGTCATCGTGGCGCCGAACGGTATCGTCGGGCTGGTCCGCACCTATTGGCAGCGCAAGCCGCAGGAATTCGTCGGCCGCCGTCGCGTCGATGCCGATGTGCCGGGAGCCGTGCCATGAGCAGCGCCGCGAATGGTTTGCCCAATGCCGGGCTCCTCCAGATCGACAATCTCGGCAAGCGCTTCGGCGGCTTCGTCGCACTGGAGAATATTTCGTTGTCGGTCGCGGCGGGCGAGCGCCTCGGCCTGATCGGACCCAACGGCTCAGGCAAGTCGACGCTGGTCAATTGCATTTGCGGCACGCTGCGCAACGAGCAAGGCGCGGTGCGCTTCGACGGCCGCAAGCTTGACGGGCTTGAGGCGCATCAGCGCACCCGGCTCGGCCTGTCGCGCAGCTTCCAGCTGCCGCGGCCGTTCGCCAGCCTGAGCCTCGCCGACAATATCCGCGTACCGCTGCTCTATACAGTCGCGGCGCGCGGCACGATTCATTCGGCGCGGGAAGTCGATGAGCGCTGCCATCACCTGTTGGGCGAAGTCGGCCTCGAAGCCAAGGCGCAGGGGCTGCCGCGCGACCTCACCCAGGTCGAAATGCGCAAGCTCGAGCTCGCCCGCGCCATGGCGGCAGAGCCCAAGCTATTGATCGCCGACGAGGCGATGGCCGGGCTCACGCATTCGGAAATCGAGGAAATTTTGACGCTACTGTCGCGTTTGAACGATCAGGGCGTTACCATCATTCTCATCGAGCACATCATGCGCGCGGTGATGAGCTTCTCGCGCCGGCTGGTCGTGCTGGTTTCGGGCAAGAAGATCGCCGATGGCGCGCCCGACGCCGTCATGCGCGATCCGGAAGTGGAAAGGGCTTACCTTGGCTAGCAGCCTGGCCATCGCCGGCATCCATGCCTCTTATGGCGCGGTGCGCGTAATTGACGACGTGTCGGTCAAGGTCGGCGGCGGGGAGACCGTCGTTCTCCTCGGCACCAACGGCAACGGCAAGTCGACGCTGATGAAATGCATCATGGGCCTGGTGCGGCCGAGCCAAGGCTCCATCGTCGCCGAAATCGACGGCATCCATCACGATCTGGTCGGCCGCACCACCGAAGAGATCGTCGATCTCGGCATCGCGCTGGTGCCGGAGGGCCGCCGGCTGTTTCCCAAGCTGACGGTTGAGGAAAACCTCCTGCTCGGCGCCTTCCGGCGCACCGCGCGGCGTGAGTTGTCGCGCAATCTGGCGGTCTGTTTCGAGACCTTCCCGCGGCTTGCCGAACGCCGCCACCAGCTTGCCGGCAGCATGTCGGGCGGCGAGCAGCAAATGGTAGCGCTTGGCCGCGCCCTGATGCTGGCGCCGAAAATCCTGCTGGTCGACGAGCCTTCGGTGGGCCTGGCGCCGATCCTGGTCAGCCGCACCATCGATGCGATCAGCGAGATGAAGCGGCGTTATTCGCTGACGGTTCTGATGGCGGAGCAGAATTTCACCCAGGCGATCCGCATCGCCGACCGCGGCTATGTCATCGTCCACGGCAAGATCGCCTTCGAGGGCCGCACGATGGATGAGCTCAACAATAACGATTTGATCAAGAAATTTTATTTGGGGCTGTAGTTTTTCCTCCCCCTGAGGAGAGTGAAGTTTACTGCACCGGAAAATCGAAAAAGGTGGTCGGGTACGGCTCGCCGCGCAGGGTGAAGTGCCACCATTCCTTGTCGTAACCGCGGAAGCCGCGCCGGCGCATCGCATCGGCAAGCACCATGCGGTTGGCGTGCTGCGCCGGCGTGATGGTCGGATCGGCGGTCCAGGATTTCGGGCTGAAGAAGTCGAAAGGGGTGCCCATGTCGAGCGCGGCGCCGTCAGTTTTCGCCAGCGTCAGGTCCATGGTCGAGCCGCGCGAATGGCCCGAATGCGAGGCGATATAGCCGTCGCGGAACAGCGTGCGCTTGTCGACGTTCGGATAAAACTCGTCTTTCATCTTCTGGTCGTTGAGGTCGCGCGCCCAGCGGACGAAATTTGCCACCGCGCGCACCGGCCGGTAACAATCGAATACCTTGATCGCGAGGCCGCGCGGCGCAATATCGCGCGCCACCTCGGCCAACGCGGCAGCCGCCTCGCGCGTGAGCAGACAGTGCGGCGCCAGATAACCGTCGACCGGCCGGCCGGTGAAATTATGCGAGCCGGCATAGCGCATCTCGACGATGAGCCCCGGCACCACCGTTGCCGCGTCAACGAAGTCCGCCGGCCGTTGCTGCGCCTGCGCGGTCTGAGTGCAAGCTAATGCTAGCAGCACCATGCCAAGCGCATAACGAAAAGCGGAAGACGACTTCGGCGTTCGCTCTATCATTTCCCTGCCCACCGCTCACTGTTGCGGACACGCCGAAATCCACTCCCCTTCGATCGTGTTCTGCGAATCGACATTCGGCATTCCCTGCATTTCCGCCTTGGTCTGTACGGTGCCGGTATAGTGATGCGGACTGTCGAAGTCGAACGAGCCGCTCAGCTCCATGTTGAGCTGACCAGTGCAGACCAGAGGCCAGGTCAGCAGCGGGCCTTTGAGGCTGCGCTCCATCGGCGCGCAGACCGAGTTCACCGTCGCCGGGATCGGCGAGAAGGTGGCGCCAAGATCGCCGGTCTGCGCCGCGGTCAGGCATTTCGACGATTCATGCGTCGGGCCGGCCACCCCTCCGCTCTCGATATGGGTGGTGATCTTCCACAGCCCGGGGTCGATGCCGTCGGCGAGAGCCGCCGAAGCCGCCAATGCGAAGGCGGCGAACATAACGATCGCGACGCGACGGTAAGCCACAAGCATTCTCCTTAAATCGCTGTCCGGAACGGACATTCGGCCGCAAACGGCGCCGCCGTTAACCAACCGCTAACCATATACCCGGCACATTTTGCCTGGGAGGCGTAACCGTTTCTACTGCACTCTTCTAACGCTCTTTGGGGTCAGCCTTGGACTCGAGCGCGGCTCCGCTTCTTCACGTCGGTGGCCCTCCGGCCGCCGCGCACAGCTTTGAATCTCACGACCGCAGACGGGGCCGACCGGACGGCATGACCGACACATCGACAGCGCAGGGCGGGGAGACGACGGCGCTGTCACGGCTCGCCGATTTCGGCACTATGCTCCGGCGCAGCGATATTGCGCTGGCGGTCGGCATGATGGCGATCCTCGTCATCCTGATCCTGCCGCTGCCGCCGGTGCTGCTCGACTTTTCGCTGGCGATCTCGATCACTTTTTCCGTGCTGATCCTGATGACGTCGCTGTTCATCCAGGCGCCGCTCGAATTTTCCTCGTTTCCGACCGTGCTCCTGATCGCCACCATGCTGCGGCTGGCGCTCAATCTCGCCTCGACGCGGCTCATTCTTGCCCATGGCCACGAAGGCACCGCCGCCGCCGGCCACGTCATCCAGGCGTTCGGCAACTTCGTCATGGGCGGCAATTTCGTCATCGGCATCATCGTGTTCACGATCCTGGTGATCGTGAACTTCGTGGTCATCACCAAGGGCTCGGGACGCATCGCCGAAGTGGCGGCGCGCTTTCACCTCGATTCCATGCCGGGCAAACAGATGGCCATCGACGCCGATCTCAATGCCGGCCTCATCGACGAGAAAGACGCAAGGCGGCGTCGCAAGGCGCTGGAGGACGAATCCGGCTTCTTCGGCGCCATGGACGGCGCCTCGAAATTTGTCCGCGGCGATGCCATTGCCGGGCTCCTTGTTGTGATGATCAACGTCATCGGCGGCATGATCATCGGTATCGTGCAGCAAGGGCTCAGCTTCGCTGACGCCGCGCAGGATTACACGCTCTTGACCGTCGGCGACGGGCTGGTCACGCAAATTCCAGCGCTGATCGTTTCGACCGCGGCCGGCCTTCTCGTCTCCAAGGCCGGCGTGACCGGCGCCGCCGACAAGGCGCTGCTGAGCCAATTCTCCAGCTATCCCAAGGCGCTCGGCATGTCGGCTGCCGTCATGCTGGTCATGGCGTTGCTGCCTGGAATTCCGATGATCCCGTTTCTCATGCTTGGCGGCGGCACGGCGGCGCTGGCCTTCACCATCGATCGCCGCGCCAAGCAGGTGGTCACGGACGAGGCGAAAAAGGTGGAAATCGCCAAAGCGGCGCCCGTCGAAGAGCCGATCGCCGCCTCGCTCAAGATGGACGACCTCAAGATCGAGCTCGGCTACGCGCTGTTGCCGATGGTCAACGGCCCCGACGGTTCGGACCGGTTGACCGAGCAGATCAAGGCGCTGCGCCGGTCGCTGGCGACGGAAATGGGCTTTGTCATGCCGGCCGTGCGCATCCTCGACAATGTGCAGCTCGACGCCAACACCTACCTGATCAAGATCAAGGAGGTCGAGGCCGGCACCGGCAAGGTGTGGCACGGCCAATACATGGTCATGGATCCGTCGGGCAATCAGGTCACGTTCCCTGGCACGCACACCACCGAACCGACGTTCGGCCTGCCGGCGACCTGGATCGACGCTGCGCTCAAGGAAGAGGCTTCGGTCAAAGGCTTGACCGTCGTCGATGCGCCGACGGTGCTCGCCACTCATCTCACCGAGCTCATCAAGGCCAACATGGCCGAGCTTTTGTCCTATGGCGAAGTGCAGAAATTGATCAAGGAACTGCCGAAGGAACAGAGCGAATTGATCAAGGACATCGTGCCGGCACTGATCACCATTTCCGGCATCCAGCGCGTGCTGCAAATCCTGCTCGGCGAACGGGTCTCGATCCGCGATCTATCGACCATCCTCGAGGGCATCGCCGACGGGCTGCCCGCCACGCGCAACGCCACGATGCTTGCCGAGCATGTGCGCGCGCGCCTTGCGCGCCAGCTCTGCGCCCAGCATGTGACCGCGGCCGGCACGCTGCCGATCATCGCGCTCACCGCGAAATGGGAGCAGGCCTTTGCCGAGTCGGTCGTCGGTCAAGGCGACGATCGCAGCCTCGCCATGCAGCCGTCCAAGCTCACCGAGTTCATCAACCTGGTGCGGGAGAAATTCGAACAGGCGGCGCGCGAGGGCGAGGCGCCGGTGCTGGTCACCTCGCCCGGCATTCGGCCGTTCGTGCGCGGCATCGTCGAACGTTTCCGCGCACAGACCGCCGTGCTCGCACAATCGGAAATCCACCCGCGGGTGAGATTGAAGACCGTGGGAAGTATTTAGCGCGCGTGGCGACGACGATGTCCGCCTTCGGGGGTCGAACAGACATTACGGCAGCCGCCCGTGTAGAAAAAAGGTCTGGCCTCGAATCAGACGGGATACGCTCCAGTTCTGGCCGCCGACCTTCTTGGTATTTCCGGTATGAGCGGAACACTCGCGGCGTCTATGGGGCTGCTGCGAGAGTAATAATCGAGGGCGCGTTTAACGCCAGTCGCAAAGTCGATCTTATACTCGAAGCCAAGTGCGATTTGCTTTCGGGTATCGCCCCCGCGGGCATACACGCCGGCCGGCTGGTGGGACATTCCCCGAACTTCCGGTGAATAACCGCATAGCTTGGCCGCTATACAGGCAAATCCGATGAAGCTGGTATAGATTCCGGTCGATAGATTGACGGCGTTGCCGTCGTCGATCTTATCCATCGTGGTAATAACGCCCGCAACGCAGTCATCGATATGAATGAAATCGCGCATCTGCGTCCCGCTGCCCCACACGTTGAGCACCTTGGCTCCCGGATTAGCGAGTGCGCGCTTGCAAATGCTGGGAAATGGATAGGAGTCGTCCTGGTCTTCCCCATAGCCGGAAAACGGTCGATAACAAACCGATTTTAGTCCGTGCTTCTCATAAGCAAGACGTGCCAGATACTCGCAAGTGAGCTTGGCCCAGCCATAGGACATATCGGGCATGCCGATATCCTGGTCGAAGTCGATCATGTCTTCTTGCAGTAGAACATAATCGTCCTCACGCTGGTATTTGATGGGATAGGCTGCGCTCGAACTGAAGCAAAGCGTCTTCGCCGGTTTCGCCACCGTTGCCCACTGCCAATACTCGGCGTCGATCGAGAGATCGTCGGCCACTGCGATCGGCTTGTTCTCGATCATGGCGCGTCCCCCGACCATCGCCGCAAGATGCGCCGAATATCCGTAATCGGTGTCGCGTACGCGCTTGAAAAACTCCCGGCAATCCTCCCGGAAGAATTTGAAATTCGAAAAATCCCGCGGCTCGAATAGAGGCCAGCCCGCTGCCGGGTCGATTGCGCCGGTTAAGGGAGCGATACAGTCGACTGCATGGACCTCATCGCCATTTTCGAGAAAGTGTCTGACGAAATGGCGCCCGACGAATCCGGCTCCTCCCGTGATAAGGATCTTACGCATGCTTAAAGTGCCTCTTGTAAAGCTCGAAAGCCCATGCAGCGCGGCCGGGCAGATAGGCGAGCAAGGATTCCGGGTTCTTGGGCAACTCTTGGACGATGCTGATGTTGTTCTCGTAGCCGAGATACTCCTGCCTCATATCGCGGGTCAGGTCGTGCACATTGCGGTCCTGGAAGACGGAGGCCATCCCATAGACGACGCGGTAATCCTTGGCCTGGACGTAGTAGGCAGCCCAAATATCGTCCATGCGACCGATATGCGGATAAAGG
>JBAQAB010000289.1:0-3254 GCA_049285535.1 Xanthobacteraceae bacterium | reverse complement strand
CCGCTCGCCGACAAAGCCGCGCGTGTCGCCATCGACCGGCTGGTGCTCGCCGCGCAGCAGACCCATGCCGTACGCTCGGTGGTGCTGTGCAACAGCATGATCTATGGCCATGCTTTGGGGCCGCCGGCGCAGAGCGTGCAGATTCCGGCGCTGGTGCGCCAAGCCAAGGCATCCGGCGTGGTGCGCTATATCGGGCGCGGTTTGAACCGCTGGTCCAACGTGCATATCGCCGATGTCGCGGCGCTTTATCCCCTCGCCATCGCCAAAGGGCCGCCAGGCGCCTTCATGTATGTCGAGAGCGGCGAAGAAGCTTTGGGGCAGATTGCCGAGGTGATCGCGGCACGACTTGATCTCGGCGCCGCGCAATCCTGGCCGGCTGACGAAGCGATCGCGGCCTGGGGCCGTGCCACGGCGGTCTATTCGCTCGGCTCCAACAGCCGCGTACGCGGCCAAGCCGCGGCCGCGCTCGGCTGGTCGCCGACGCGGCACTCGATCACGACGTGGATCGCGGATGAACTCGTTTGAGGCAAAGCAACATGCCGATCTACGTTCTCGAACCGCCGCAGCGCTACAATCACCCCTATCCAGGCCCGGTGATCGAGCGCGTCCTGCCGCTGCAGGAGGCGCGGCGCACCTGCGCGCATATGGGCGTGCAAGCCGATGCCTGTTCCTGGCTGACAAAGAACAAATGCTAGCTCGTTATTCCGCGTGGCGGTCCGGTCAAAGATTTGCGCGCCTATGTCCGCCACGAGCGCGCCCACTGCAACGGCTGGCCGGAAGACCATCCGGAATGATTTTGCGAACCTCATGATCTTGGCGGGACTCTCCTGATGTACGACCTGCTTTTGCGCGGCGGCACGCTCTACGACGGCAGCGGCAGTCCCGGACAACGCGGCGATCTCGCCATTGCCGATGGCCGCATTGCCGTTCTCGGCGACGCGCCGGGGTCTGCCCGCCGCGAGATCGACGTATCCGGGCTCGCCGTGACGCCGGGGTTCATCGATATCAAGACGCATTCGGATTTCACGCTGCCAATCAATCCGAAGGCCGAGAGCAAGGTGCGCCAAGGCGTCACCACCGAGATCATCGGCCATTGCGGCTTTTCCGTCGCCCCGGTGCTGCCGGGAAAGGTCGAGCTGTTGCGCGATTACCTGTCGCCGAGCGCGCCGTGGCTGCCGTTTCGCGAAACAACCTTCCCGCATTATCTCGACAGCTTCCCGGCGACCGCGGTGAACGCCGGCATGCTGGTCGGCCACAATACGCTGCGCCTGATGGTGATGGGCATGGACAATCGTCCGCCGACGGCCGGCGAACTGCAGGCGATGAGTGATCTGCTCGACGACGGCTTGCGGGCCGGTGCGCTCGGATTTTCCACCGGCTTGTTCACGGCGCCGGGCTCTTATGCGGCCATAGACGAAATCGTCGCGCTGTGCCGCGTCTTGAAGCGCCATAACGGCGGCTATTTCACGCACCTGCGCGACGAATCGAACAAGGTTCTGGACGCGCTGCAAGAAGCCATCGACGTCGCGGAAGCCTGCAAGATTCATGTCGAGATCGTGCACTTCAAATGCTCCGGCCTCGACAACTGGGGGAAAGCGGCGAAGGCCTTGGACATGATCGCCGCGGCCAAGGCGCGCGGCGTCGACGTCGATTGCGATTCCTATCCTTATAATGTCGGCAGCAATCCGCTGAAAAATCTGCTGCCGCAATGGGTGCAAGCCGGCGGCGTGCCCGACATGTTGGCGCGTTTGGCGCTGCCGGAGACGCGCACGCGGATCCGCGCCGAGATCGCGCGTGACGGCCTCAACAACTGGGGCCGTATTCCGGACTGGGATTGCGTGCGGATTTCGATATCGCCGCACCTGCCGCAATACGCGCGCCGCAGCGTCGCCGAACTGGCGCGCGAGCGCGGCGCCGATCCGATCGACGCGGTCTGCGACTACCTGATCGAGGATCGCTGCGCGACCCGGGTGCTGGTTATTTCGATTGCCGAGGACGACGTGCGCGACATGATCCGCTCGCCCTTTGCCCTGGTCGGCTCCGACGGCAATTGCGTCGCCGACTATGGCATTACCAGCCAGGGCATTCCGCATCCGCGCTTCTACGGCACGTTTCCGCGCGTCTTGAACCATTATTCTCGGCAACTCGGTTTGATCCCGATCGAAATAGCAGTCCACAAGATGACCGGCGCGACGGCGGCCGCGCTGAAGCTTGCCGACCGCGGCCTGCTCAAGGTCGGCTATCGCGCCGATGTGGCGGTGTTCGATCCCGCCGACTTCGAGGAGCTTGCAACTTACGCGGAGCCGCACCGCTATCCGAGCGGTCCGCGCACGACGGTGCTGGTCAATGGCGTGATCGTCGTCGACAACGCCGTCCACACCGGTGCGCTGCCCGGCAAGGTGTTGCGCCGCGATGCGGCGGGTGCCGTGCGGTAAGCGAACGGCCCTGATGGCCGTCAAGCCGGACGTTTTTGCGGTGGCCGAACAGCATCATGAGCGTCTTCAGGGCGACGGTTCATGCCAGGGCGACGACGAGGTGCCGTCGTAGGTGAAGCCGATGCTCAGGATGACTTCGTCCATGAACTGGGATTGCGATATCGTTCCCAAATAGGCCGGTAGGTCGCCGAGGTAGGAGTAGGCTATCTTGTCGGTCAGCTCCACGTAGACTGGCGCCACCAAGACAACACGGAAGCCGCCCTCCACGCCGGTGGTCACGCCGTTCAGTTGCCACCAGCCATTGCGCAGTCCGAACGAATTACCAATCGTTTTGTCGCCGACGTTGGCCTCGTTGCCCAGGATCGTGTCGGAGGTATGCGGCAACATCACGCCGACACCCGCTTTGCCGATTGCGGCGACGCTCCAGCTGTCGTTGGTCCGGCCGATCAAGGGAAGCCGATAGACTCCGTTGATCATCACATGGTTGGCGCCGTTGTGGAGCTCTTCGCTAAAAAATGGAGCGCCGAGCTGATAGACTCCACTGGCCGACTTCCCGGCAATGGTGCCGCTCACATTGGCGAACTGGCCCGTGGGCGTCGTGTATTTGCTGTGATCCAGACTGAATTCTACGCCGAAATTGTCGGTGATGAAGCGGCCGACACGTATATTGTATTGCGCTCCGAACGCATCGCCGGTGAAGAGGCCGCTCTCGCCTCCCGGCTCATCGTGGCCGCGAACGTCGTAGATCGTGAAGTCGTTGCCAAGCGCAGGCTGCGACACGTGAATGTCGGTCGGCGCCCAGAATTCCCTGTTGTATCC
>JBAQAB010000288.1:0-3285 GCA_049285535.1 Xanthobacteraceae bacterium | reverse complement strand
TCGTTTGACTTGGTTTGGCTTGGCGTAGCGTGGCGTAGACGATGATCCGTTGCCTGGACGATGACTCGGATGCCAAGCATCGCGAGAACGCGAGTCTTTGCATTTTTTCAACTCTGCCCGCCCCTCGCCTAATGACCGTGACGTTGTATAGTGTGGGCAAAGCAAAGGGATTTCCCGGAGGAGCCCCATGAGCGCCGCCACAAAAACCCTGGTGATCCGCAACGGCACGCTGATCGACGGCTCCGGTAAGCCGTCGAGCCGCAACGATGCCGTCGTCATCGAAGGCAACAAGGTCAAAAGCGTCGGCGCATTGCCCCCCGACGTTCACCTCGAAGACCGCAAGACCGTCGACGTGATCGACGCCGCCGGCAAGTGGGTCATGCCAGGCCTAATCGACGCGCATTGCCACATGTCCTACGGCTACCCGCTGATCAAGGGCGAAGGCAAAGGCAAGGGCACCACCCGGCCGGAATTCTCCACGCTGAAATCCGCCCGTAGCGCGCAGAAGGTCTTGCGTGCCGGCGTGACCAGCATTTCGGTGCCCGGCGGCACCTGGTTTACCGATGTCGGCGTGCGCGACGCCATCAGGCTCGGGCTCATGGAAGGCCCGCGCATGTTCGTCGCCGGCCGCATGATCGTTACCTATGGTTGCATCGAGGACGACGAGCCGTCATGGGAAGGCACGCCCGATCATTCGATCGGCAAATTGTGCAATACCAAGGACGAGATGGTCACCGAAGTGCGCCGCCAAGGCAAGCACGGCGTCAATTTCATCAAGATGGCCGACAGCCGTTCCGGCGAATCGCAGATGCTGGCGCGCGAGGAAATCGCCGGCGTGGTCGGCGAAGCGCATCGGCGCAACCTGAAAGTCGCCATTCATTCGCGCGGCGCCGGCTCGACCCGCGCCGCGGCGGAAGCTGGCGTCGACTGGATCGTCCACGCCGATCTCGCCACCGATCGCGATCTCGATGCAGTGGCCAAAGCCGGCATGCCGATCCTGCCCACCGCGACCTTCCTCGCTGTTGTTTGCGAGCTCGGTAAGCAGCAAAAGGTCGGCGCCGAGCAGGTGCAGCTCGACTTCAACCGAATGCAGCGCCATTACGATCTGCTCGGCGAGTTGATGCACAAGGCGCGCAAGCTTGGCATCCGGCTCCTGGTCGGCACCGACACCGGCAACAATTCGTTCACGCGCCACGGCGAATTGCACGCCAAGGAACTGGAAATCTTCGTCAAGCATGGCGGCTACTCGCCCATGGAGGCGATCGTCGCGGCGACGCGCGACAACGCGCTCGCCGTGGGGCTCGACGGCAAAGTCGGCCAGATCACGCCGGATCAGCTCGCCGACATCACGGTGTGGGACAAGGACCCGATTGCCGACATCGCTATTCTGCAGGACGCCAAAAATCTGGCCTGGGTCGTCAAGGACGGCAGGGTCGCCGACCTATACCCGCGCGACGAGATGCTGACCTTCCAGCAGGCTGCGGAATGACGGCCGCGCCGGCGGCCGCGGGTGAGATCGCGCGGCTCGCCGTCGAAATCGACGACGTGACGCCGCGGGTCGTGCGTTGCATTGATGTGCCGATCGATATCCGCCTCGACGATCTGCATTTCGTGCTGCAAATCGCCATCGGCTGGCAGAACGGCCACCCGTTCGAGTTCCGCGTCGGCGACCGAATTTGGGGCCTGCTCGATCGCGACATTGAAGCCGAGCGGCTGCCTGCCGAAGAGGCTACGCTCGCCGATATTCTGGCGCACGGCGACCGTTTTAAATACGACTACGTGCTGGGTGAGGACTGGGAGCACACTGTTACGCTCCTTGCGCGCTTGAGCGCGCAGGCCGGCGTTCGCTATCCGCACCTCGTCAACGCCGAGGGCCGCTGCCCGCCAGCCGACATCGGCGGGCCGACCGGCTACGAGACTTATCTGCGCAGCATCGCCGATCCGTCGAGCGTCAATCACGACGACATGCTGGATTTCGACGCTCCCGACTTCGATCCGAATGTCGTCGATGAAGCGGCGCTACGCGATAATTTGGCGAGCCTGACCAAATATATCGGACGCAAAATTGTGAGCCGTCATCCTGAGGTGCGAGCGGAGCGAGCCTCGAAGGATGCAGCCGAGACGTTGGGGCCGTCGCCCTTCGAGGGCCGCTCCGCGGCCACCTCAGGGTGACGGAAATGCAGTTCGGCGTTCAGTTCTTCCCCAGCGTGGCGCCCCAGGACAAAAGCGCGGACGATTATTTCGCGCAGTGCCTGGCGATCGCCGAGGAGGCCGAGACCCTCGGCTACAGCCACGCCCGCACGGTCGAGCATTATTTCCGCCGCTACGGCGGCTATAGCCCGAATCCGCTGCTGTTTCTTGCCGCCGCGTCACAGCGCACCAAAAAGATGCGGCTGGTCACCGGCGCGGTGGTGCCGGCGTTCAATAATCCGCTGAAGCTTGCCGGCGAGATTGCGATGCTCGACGCCATCTCGCAGGGCCGTCTCGACGTCGGCTTTGCCCGCGCTTTCCTGCCGCATGAATTCCGCCGCTTCAAGATTTCGCCGGACGAATCGGTCGCCCGCTTTCGCGAAGGGGTCGAGCAGATCGCCCTGTTGTTGACGACGGAGCACGCGACCCATCACGGGCAATTCCACTCCTTCGAAGACCTCACCTCGCTGCCGCGGCCGACGCAAAAACCGCGGCCAAAATTCTACGTCGCCTCGACACGCACGCCGGATTCCTTCGAGTTTGCCGGACGCGCCGGCCACGCGCTGATGGCGATCCCGATCGGACCGATCAAGCCGCTGCTCGACCTTTATCGCAAGGCCTGGCGCGACGCCGGCCATCCCGGCGACGGCGAGGTGATGATCGCCTTCCATATGTTCTGCCACCAGGACGCCCGTGCCGCCCGCGACATTCCGCGCCGCGCCTTCGATCTTTATTTCGAAGCGCTGGTCGAATCCGCCGGCGAATGGACGCAAGGCACGACGTCGAAGGACTATCAGGGCTACGACAAGTCGATTGGCCGCATGAAGGGCTTTTCGCTCGAAGGCCAGATCGAGACCGGCAATGCCTGGATCGGCACGCCTGGCGAGATCAAAGACATCATCCGTCGTTTCCAAGAGACGGTCGGCCCATTCGAGCACGCGTCGCTGCAGATCAATTTCGGCACGCTGGATTTTGCCGAGGCGCAAAAATCGATGCGGCTGTTCGCCCGCGAGGTGATGCCGGAGTTTTGTTAGTCTTTGAGGGAAGTTGATGCCGGACGGAATTCCAACGCATCCTGAAGTCTTGCTCGTCGGC
>JBAQAB010000287.1:0-4265 GCA_049285535.1 Xanthobacteraceae bacterium | reverse complement strand
GGCGCGATGGTCGCCCGTCGGGCTTCGCATCCGGCTCGCGGCGGATGCCAAAAGCCCAGCGATTCATGCCGAACCGGCCTTTCTCAAAGGCCGCATCGAAATCCAGGACGAGGGCTCGCAGCTCGCCGCGCTCCTCGCCGGCGCCAAGCCGGGCGAGCAGGTCATCGACCTCTGCGCCGGCGCCGGCGGCAAGACGCTGGCGCTTGCAGCGGTGATGGAAAACCGCGGCCAGATCTACGCGACTGACACTGACAAGCGCCGGCTGGCACCCATTCATGACCGCCTCGCTCGCGCCGGCGCGCGCAACGTTCAGGTTCGCACGCCTAAGAGCGTCGGCAATGAACTGGCCGATCTCGCTGGCCGCGCCGATCTGGTGCTGATCGACGCGCCGTGCACCGGCATCGGGACCTGGCGCCGCAATCCCGACGCCAAGTGGCGCATCCGGCCGGGCGCGCTGGCCGAACGCATCAAGCAGCAGGACGCGGTGCTCGAGAGCGCGGTCGCTCTACTCAAGCCGGGCGGCCGCATCGCCTACATCACCTGTTCGGTGCTGGCGGAAGAGAACGGCGACCGGGTGCGGGCCTTTATTGGCCGCCACGGCGATTTTTCCGTGGAAAAGCCCGGAAACGTCATCAACTCACTGGGCGACCGCGCCTATCTTTTCGCCCGTGCCGTGCTTATTTCGGAAGAAGGCTTGCTGATGACGCCGCGACGCACCGATACCGACGGGTTTTTCGTCAGCATGCTGCGACACTCGGCATGAATGCACCCGCAAAATCTCGACAGGCTCCCTCCCTGAACCCTCCCCCGCTAGCGGGGGAGGGAAGGGTGGGGGTAGAGCCCGCCATGGAATCCCACGACAAGATTCTCATCGTCGACTTCGGCTCGCAGGTCACGCAGCTCATCGCGCGGCGCGTGCGCGAAGAGAAGGTCTATTGCGAGATCGTGCCGTTCCAGAAGGCGGAGGCCGCATTCCGGGAGATGCGGCCGAAAGGCGTGATCCTGTCCGGCGGCCCCGCTTCGGTGCTCGACAAGGACGCGCCGCTAGCGCCGCCGTCTATCTATCAGGCCGGCGTGCCGGTGCTCGGCATTTGCTACGGCGAGCAGGCCATGGCGGCGCAGCTCGGCGGCAAAGTGGAGGGCGGCCATCACCGCGAATTCGGCCGCGCCGAGGTCGAAGTGACGACGCCGTCGGCGCTCACCGACGGCGTCTGGGAGGTCGGCCAGAAATATCCGGTGTGGATGAGTCACGGCGACCGCGTCACCAAGCTGCCGGAGGGCTTTGTCGCCGCCGGCACCTCGGCCAACGCGCCGATCGCCATGATCGCCGACGACAAGCGCAAATTCTACGCCACGCAATTCCATCTCGAAGTCATGCACACCCCGCACGGCGCGGCGCTCCTTCGCAATTTCGTGCGCAAGGTCGCGGGCTGCACCGGCGACTGGACCATGCGCGCGTTCAAGCTGGAGGCGATCGACAAGATCCGCAAACAGGTCGGTAAGGGCAGGGTGATTTGCGGACTGTCCGGCGGCGTCGATTCTGCCGTCGCCGCCGTGCTCATCCATGAGGCGATCGGCGAGCAGCTCACCTGCGTCTTCGTCGATCACGGGTTATTGCGCCTCGGCGAAGCCGAGAATGTCGTGGCGCTGTTCCGCGGCCACTACAACATCCCGCTCGTTCATGTGAACGCCGCGGAGACCTTCCTCAAGGCGCTCGAGGGCGTCGAAGACCCGGAGCAAAAACGCAAGACCATCGGCAAATTATTCATCGACGTCTTCGAGGCCGAGGCCAAGAAGATCGGTGGCGCCGAGTTTCTGGCCCAAGGCACGCTCTATCCCGACGTGATCGAAAGCGTGTCGATTACCGGCGGCCCGTCGGTGACCATCAAATCCCACCACAATGTCGGCGGCCTGCCCGCGCGCATGAACATGAAGCTCGTCGAACCCTTACGCGAACTGTTCAAGGACGAGGTCCGCGCGCTCGGCCGCGAGCTCGGCCTGCCCGACGCTTTCGTCGGCCGTCACCCGTTCCCTGGTCCCGGTCTCGCCATCCGCTGTCCCGGCGCCATCACCCGCGATAAGCTCGAAATCCTGCGGCTCGCCGACAATGTGTTCATCGAGGAAATCCGCCGCGCCGGCCTCTACGACGATATCTGGCAGGCCTTCGCGGTGCTATTGCCGGTCCGCACCGTCGGCGTTATGGGCGACTTCCGCACCTACGATTACGTCGTCGGCCTGCGCGCTGTGACCTCGACCGACGGCATGACCGCGGACTTTTATCCGTTCGACATGGCGTTTATCGGCGCGGTGGCGACCCGGATTATCAACGAGGGGAAGGGCGTCAACCGCGTGGTGTACGATGTGACGAGCAAGCCACCCGGGACGATCGAGTGGGAGTAGGGAGTGATGTCGCAGGAAGCAGCTAAGATCATATTGGACACTGTCATAAGACACCTGGCAGAGCAGGATGCCGCTCTGATAAAAATCCAGACGTTGTGTACCGCGGAGGAATTTAATGCATACCGACGCATGATCGGAAAATCTATGGGAGAGATGGTCTCCGAGATCTTAAATCCAATTGTTGCAAAATATCCTGAGTTGAAACCCCCTCAGCTAAGGTAGCCTAGACAGACCGCCTCACGCGGCTCTGTTGCCTCGCTTGGGCCGCCGCACAGCTCTCACCTTCCCGCTGCCCTCGCCGCCGCAGAAGAACTGATCGCCACCATCAGATTCTAGTCCTGAGACGCTGACGCCCAGTGGCATTTCGAGTTTCTCCAGGACGTCTCCGGATTGCGGATCGACGTGGCGTAAATCGCTCTCCTCGCCTTCGGACGTGGCGTGCCAGAGTTCGCCGTCGACCCAGGTGACTCCGGTGACGAAGCGGTTGGATTCGATGGTGCGAAGCACGGCCCCCGTATCGGGATCGATTTGATGGATCTTCCGGTTCCGGTATTGCCCCATCCAAAGCGTGCCTTCGGCCCAGGCGAGACCCGATCCGGCGCCTCCCGGCGCGGGAATCGTCGAGAGCACGCGGCCGGTTTTCGGATCGATTTTCTGGATGCGGTCGCCGGAGAGCTGGAACAGGTGGCGGCCGTCGAAGGCCGTTCCTGCATGCGCGGCGACATCGATCGCGCGGACTTTCTCGCCGGTTTTGGGATCGAGTGCGTTCAGCTTGTCGCCCGACGCAAACCAGACGTGTTGACCGTCATAGGTGACGCCAGCGACGTGGTCGACGCCCGGAAAGGGGCCGTATTCGCGAATAATTTCGGCTGCGGATCGTTTCATGCGTGGATCCTAGCCCCTCGGAAGCGGGCCCGGGAGTAACAAGGTTGTCGTGAAACCCGGCACCGGCCGGGTTATCCAGCGGCGCGCCCGGCCGCGTCCATACGACTGCACCTTGCCTGTGGCTGCGAGCGCATCGAGCGCGCGCTGCACGGTGCGCGCGCTGGCTCCGAGCGCAAGCGACAGTGCCGAGCTCGACCACGATTCCCCGTCGGCGAGGAAGGCAAGCACCGACGCATGTTGATCATCCACCGGCGGTGCGATCACGACCACCTTGCGTGCGCGCCTCGGCGCCAGCGCAAAACCTAGCGTCGTCGCGCTTACGTCGGCGAGAGTTCTCAGCTTGAAGCGAAGCCGCCCGACTTCGACGCGCAACCGCGCGCGATGCGATTCATCGGCGTGCTTGGCCTTGAATGCGCGAGCAAGTAGCGTGCTCCGCGGAACGTCTGCGGGCCACGCCTCACCCAGCGCGCGCACAAGCGCAAACAAGACCGGGCGCGTCGCGAGCGAGACCACGGCCTCTGCATCGCGCACCACGTGCCGGCATGCGTCGACGACAAGCGCCCCCGAAGCCAGCAGCGCTTCAACGTCCTCGAGGAGGAGAAGCCTCTCCTCGCCAGGAGCAATCAGACGCGCGGCAGGCGTTTTCAGGACCAGGGCCGTGCTCTCGACCTCCGCCATCAGCGCAGGAATGCCTGCACGACGTGCGGCTTGCTCTGCCTCGGCGAGCGCCGTGCGCGCCGTCTTTATCCGCAAGCGCCGCATCGCCACCCCTGCGACCACCAATTCGTGGGCGGCCCGCAATGCCGGCGGCAAGGGTGCGGCATCGAACTTCGCCAGCGCGCGTTCGGCCTCGTCGAGGTGCCCGATCAGCAGAAGACGCCGGATCTCGAGGTGCCGAGCATGCGCCGCGTTCGCCCGGTCGCCGTGCCGCGCGAGCGCCGCCCGTGCCGTAGCGAGCGCCTTCGCGGGCCAGCCGAGGT
>JBAQAB010000286.1:0-9336 GCA_049285535.1 Xanthobacteraceae bacterium | reverse complement strand
CCGGCAAACGCACCCAGATAGCGGCACAAATCCATGTAAGGCCGGATCCGCGGCGCATCCTCGGCCGACACCGAGGGCATATTGATCGCGTTGGTCACCGCCCCGGTCAGCAGGAAATCGCTGATCTGCTCAGCCACCTGCAGCGCCACGTTCTCCTGCGCCTCCATGGTCGCGGCGCCGAGATGCGGCGTGCAGATGACGTTCGGCAGCGCGAACAGCGGGCTTTGCGTCGCCGGCTCTTCGCGAAACACGTCGATCGCCGCGCCGGCGACACGGCCGGATTTGAGCGCCTCGACAAGCGCCTGCTCGTCGATCAGTTCGCCGCGGGCGCAATTGATCAGGCGCATGCCTTTCTTGGTCGCGGCGAGCGATTCGGCATTGATGATGTTGCGGGTCTTTTCGGTCGAGGGCGTGTGCAGCGTGATGAAATCGGCGCGGCGAAGGAGCTCGTCGAGTTCGACTTTTTCGACGCCGAGATGCACCGCGCGCTCGGCGGAGAGATAAGGATCGTAGGCGATCACCTTCATCTTGAGCCCGATGGCGCGGTCGGCGACGATCGAGCCGATATTGCCGCAGCCGATGACGCCGAGCGTCTTTGAGAAAATCTCGACGCCGAGGAATTTGTTCTTCTCCCATTTTCCGGCGCGCGTCGATGCGTCGGCTTCGGGGATTTGCCGCGCCAGCGACAGCATCAGCGTGATGGCGTGCTCGGCGGTGGTGATCGAATTACCGAACGGCGTGTTCATGACGATGATGCCGCGCGCGGTGGCGGCGGGGATATCGACATTGTCGACGCCGATGCCGGCGCGGCCAATCACTTTCAGCCCGTTGGCCTTTTCCAGAAGCTTGGCGGTGACCTTGGTGGCGGAGCGGATGGCGAGGCCGTCGAAGCCGTCGATCGCCGCGGCAAGCTTGTCCTTGTCCTTGCCGAGGTTCGGCTGGAAATCGACGGTAACGCCGCGGTCCTTGAAAATCTGGACGGCGGCCGGGGAAAGGGCATCGGAGATCAGTACGCGGGGGCTCATGGCAAGATCCTTTGGGTCAGCGCATCCAGCGCCGCATGTGGGGAAAAGGTGGCAGGCCTTTTTCGGCGGCCCGGTGCGGCTCGCAGCTCATGCCATAGGCCGTCGGCTTGACGAGCGTCGCGGCGCGCACGTCGATGCCGATGCCGCGCGCGAACGCCGCCAGCCGCTCGGTGAGCGGATTGGCGAAAGCAGGAGCCGGAGCCATGGACATCATGGCGTCACGCCGCTTTGGCCAATGCATCCTTGGCTTTGGCGTAGGCCCAATCCAGCCACAGCGTGAGCGCCTCGACGTCGCTCCGCTCGACCGTCGAACCGCACCAGATGCGGAGCCCTGCGGGCGCGTCGCGATAAGCGTCGATGTCGTAGGCGACGCCTTCTTTCTCGAGCGCCGCGGCGATGCCTTTCACGAAGGCCGCTTGGGCTTCGGGCGAAAGCCGCGTTACGGTGGGGTCAACAACCTTCAGGCAGACCGAGGTGTTGGAGCGCAGCGCCGGCACGCGCGCCAAAAAATCGATCCATGGCACCTTCGCCACCCAATCGGCGATGGTCTTGGCATTGCCGTCGGCGCGCGCTTGCAGCGCCTTCAATCCGCCGACAGATTTCGCCCAGTCGAGCGCGTCGAGATAGTCCTCCACGCACAGCATGGACGGCGTGTTGATGGTCTCGCCCTGGAAGATGCCTTCATTGAGCTTGCCGCCTTTGGTCATGCGGAAGATTTTCGGCAACGGCCACGGCGGCGAATAGCTTTCGAGCCGCGCGACGGCGCGCGGCGAGAGAATAAGCATGCCGTGCGCGGCCTCGCCGCCGAGCGCCTTCTGCCAGGAGAACGTCGCGACATCGAGCTTGCCCCAATCGAGCGCCTGCGCGAAGGCGGCCGACGTTGCATCGCAGATCGACAGTCCGGTGCGATCGGCGGAGATCCAGTCGGCATTGGGCACGCGCACACCCGAAGTGGTGCCGTTCCAGGTGAAGACGATGTCGCTTGCCGGATCGATGCCGTTAAGGTCGGGCAGTTCGCCATAGGCAGCCCGGCGCACGGTGACGTTCTTGAGCTTGAGCTCCTTGGCGATATCGCCGACCCAGCCTTCGCCGAACGATTCCCAGGCCAGCATGGTCACCGGATGCGGCCCGAGCAGCGACCAGAACGCCATCTCGATGGCGCCGGTGTCGGAGGCCGGCACGATGCCGATTCGATAGTCCGCCGGGACCTGCAATATTTCGCGCGTCAGATCGATGGCGCGCTTGAGCTTGGCTTTGCCCGCTTTCGAGCGGTGCGAGCGGCCAAGAACGGCGTCTTTGAGGTTTTGGGAATTCCAGCCTGGGCGCTTGGCGCAGGGACCGGACGAAAAATGCGGCACAGCCGGCCGCACGGGAGGCGTCGTAAGCGTCATGGTCTATCCTTCCAGATAGTCGCCCCTCGGTGGGGAGGGGTGGCCCGAGATTGGAATTAGGGAGCAATCGCCGCGTCGTCAAGCGGCATGTGCGCACTACCCAATCGTGGCTCTGGAAGAGCGGCCTAGAATTTCAGGCCGGCGCCGACACGCACGCTGCTGATCGCGGCCGTAATGCTCGCGAAGGGGGCGAACTGGATATATTCGTATTCGGCACGCACGAAAATATTCTGGGTGAGCGCCACGTCGACCCCGCCGCCCACCGTGAAGCCGTACAAAATCGTATTGGTCTTGCCGGCGCTGTTGCTGAACGAATAATCGACGCAGGTCGGCGTGATGGCCGGGTCGCAGGGAATGACAGGAGACGGGGCAGTCTCGGCGTTCTGTTGTCCGTCGATCAGGGTGGTGACGGAGTAGCTGGCGCGGCCCAGCGCCACGCCGGCAAAGCCATAGGGAAGATAATTGTTGAACACCCAGCCCGCGCGCGCGCGCAAAGAGCCAAAATCCGTAACATTGAGCGTGCCGGTGCCGTCGATGTTGACCGAATAGAGATTCCCGTTCGCCGCGACGACGCGCCCGATCGGCACGTCGGGTGCCGTGACGGTGAAGGGGGAATGGGTGTAGTTGGCTTCAAGGCCGAGGATCAGATCCTGCCACTGGGTGCTATAGCCGACAAAACCGCCGAAACCCGTGCTGCTGGATGTGCCACTCCCCAATACCGGCCAAGCGGACGGCATGACGTCTTCTTCCAGCGCCAGCTCGCGCAGACTGAAGGCGAGCAGCGGCTGGGTCGCATTGTTGAAACTGGCGCTGCCATCGCTGTAGCTGACCTGGCCGCCGAAATAAAAGCCGCTCCAGCGCGGAAACGTCGCCGCGCCGACGCTCTCGGTGCCGCGCAGGATGTCGAGGTCGTCCGCGAACGCGCGTGGCGTTAACGCGAGCAGAACCACAGCACAGATGAACCAACGCACTGCCGCGCCCTCTCGGTCCGGTCGGCGCTTATGGAGCAGCCGAACAGGCGCGATCATCGGGCATTAACCTTAATGGACGGTTAGCTTGGACAGGGGCGGCGCCGACGCTGCGCCCAGCCGACCCGGCGTTGTCCGATTACTCGATCGGGTTCCTGACAACGCTCCCCGAAAAACAAAAACGGCGCGGTTGCCCGCGCCGTCTAAGTCTCGATGGGTGCTGTTAGCCGCGGGTCGACAGCGGATATTGCGGCTGCGGCGCGTAGACCGGGGGAGGCGGGTTATAGACCGGCGGCGGCGGGGCCGGCTGATAGACCGGCGCCGGCTGGGTGTAGACCGGTGCGGGCTGCTGCACCATGACGGATGCGGGCTGCGCCTGTACAAAGGTCGTCCCGGTGTCGATCGGGAACCGCCAGCGCATGCCAAGCATGAAGTCGTTCGAGCTCAGATTGGAGAATTTGTAGGAATCAGGGCTGCAACCGCCGACGCAGTCGACCGAGTCGGTGACCGAGCCGTAATTGAGATAGCGGTAGGACAGTTCAACGATGAAATTCTTGGTCACGTCGTAGTCGACACCGGCATAAAACGCATAGGCCGGACTCCAATTGGTGCTGTTGTTGCCGAAGCCGGCGCCCGTAGTGCCGATGCCCATGTCGACGAGGTCGGCCATCTGGTTATAGGCGCCGCCGATGCCGACGCCGAGAAAGGGAGTGAGACAGTCCCAAGTGCCGAAATCGACATAGGCATTGGCGAGCACGACCCAGGACCGCAGATAGCCTTGATAGGAATCGCCGACGCCGGTGGCCGGATTGTAAACGCCGCGAGCATTGACCTGCGTGCGGTCGCGATAGCCGGCCGTCACGTCGAAGCGCAGCCAACTGTTCCATTCATAGCCGACGCCGGCATCGAAGAAGACCGTGTCGGCCCACGAATGCTGGTCGAACGCGAAGCCATTGCCGACGTCGGGAGGACTCGGCAGATAAGTGATATCGAATTGATTCGTAATGCCGACCCCGATATCGCCGCGCAGATACCAGGCGCCCTCGGGCTGCGCCACCACCATGAACTGCGGCTGATAGGGCTGGGGTGGCAGCGGTTGTGGCATATCCGCAGCGAAAGCCGCGGTGCTGACCATGGCTGCCGCAGTGGTGCTGATGAGGAATTTGACGCTGACCATCGCTTCGACCTTTCCTCGATGCGACCGCGCGCCCGCGATGGCGCAAGGTCGTTGAGCAAGGCGAAGTTAGGCAGGAAATGTTTAAACGGCCCTTAACCTTAACGCTTAACCATCGTCGTTCATCTAAACTAACGCGGCGGCAATTCGCAAAACACGACGGCATACGATAGTTGCGCGGTCGCCCTCTGCGGCCCATCGCAGTGGCGGGTCAGCCGGTAAGCTTTTGTTGACGATTGTGACGGCGTCCGGCTCAACAAACCGCCGAACAAACCGCGACGGCGGTCAGTCCGCGTCGTCCTCGAGTTCGCCGATGTGATGCTGGGCGTAAAGCTCGAGCCCAAGTTTGGCGACGAGGTCGAGCTGGGTTTCCAGGAAGTCGATGTGCTCTTCCTCGTCGTGCATCAGCTTCTCGAAAAGATCGCGCGACACGTAATCGCGCACCGAATGGCAATGGGTGGCGGCTTCCTGGTAGAGGGTGCGCGCCGAGATTTCGGCGGCGAGATCGCAGTCGAGCACTTCCTTGACGTTCTGGCCGATATGCAGCGGGTCGAGCACCTGCATGTTGGGAAAGCCGTCGAGGAAGATGATGCGCTCGATCAGCTTGTCGGCGTGCTGCATCTCCTCGATCGATTCCTTGCGCCATTGCTTGGCCAGCGCCTTGTAGCCCCAATTCTCCAAAAGCCGGTAGTGCAGCCAATATTGATTGACCGCGGTCAGCTCGTGCCGCAGGCCCTTGTTGAGATAATCGATGACTCCGGGCTCGCCTCTCATGATCGTGCTCCTGCGCTGGACGTTGTTTCCGCACTGAGTAAGGCGGGCACCCGATTATAACCGCTGCGGCGAATGCCGAAAGCCGCGCGATGAACGCGAGGGCGCCGGTCATTTTGCGGCGGTGGAAAAATCAGGCCGGATCGGCGGTGTTTTGGCAGCAGCCGGGTTCCCCGGCAGCCAAAGCCTCGTTCATGATGCGGCGGATGGTGCGAGCGCAGCGTCCGCATTGCGGGCTGCAGCCGAGGCAGTTGTAGACCTGCCCCGTGGTGCGCGGCGTCGCTTCGCTCGCCGACAGGGTCGCGCGCACATCGTGGTCGGTGAGCACGTTACAGGAGCAGACGATCATTGCAGGAAGGGCCCGGCGGCGAATTGGTGCGATCTGAAACTATGCCTAGAGTGTAAATTCCAAGTTTGCAAAGGAAATCAACAGTTTATAGGAATTCTAAACTCTGCGGACGCACCCAGCAACTTGGCAAAATCGTCCGCTAAACTCCCGAAAAAGCTTCAATTTCCTCTTTGCTAATAATGACCGGCTGCGGCCGGTCCGCGCTGATCTGGATCAAATCGGCGCCGCGCGGCGGCAATCGTGGGACGGCGTGTGGATAATCCCGCGATCACGCCGCGGCGGATTCCGCGGCATCATCGGCATCGTCCTCGTCGCCGCGGCGGCGCCAGCGCGAGCGGAGCCGGCACAACTGCCTCGGCACGCGGCAAATATCCTCGACCAGGCCGACCAGCCGCTGGCCGCGTCCCAAGGCGCGGTCGAGCGCCGCCATGGTGCGCGCCAGCCCGGGATCGTCGTCATTGACCCAGGCGCGCAGCACCGCAGTGAACAGCACGGCCAGGCCTTGCGCGCGCATCAAGCCGCGCGGGCCGGAGGCTTTGATGCCGGCGGCAGTGAGCATCCATTGCTGCGACCGCACCGCAAGCCCGTTGAGCGCCAGCGTGAGTGGCGGACTGCGACGCGCCGAGCGGATGAGCGAGCGCACCGCCTCGCGGTGCGGCGCCATGACTTCAAGCCGGCGCATCAGCACGTCGAACAGCCGCTCGCGCGGCGGCTCTTCCGCCATGTCGGCCATGTCCTCGGTCAGCACGGCGCGGTCGACGGATTTGAGATAGGCCGCAAGAATCGCAAGCGCGGACGGGAACTCGCCGCGCATTTGCGCAAGCGACACGCCGGCAGCCCCAGCGATGTCGGCGAGGCCAATCTGCTCGATGCGTTGCTCGGCGAGGAGCGCGAGGAAGGCGGCGATAATCCTGTCGCGATCGCCGGCCGGCGCCGCGGCGTCGGCGGGGGCGGAATTTCGCGCCGGCTTCGACGCCGATTTACGAGCGGGTCTGCGGGCCGGATGACGAGCCATGACGAACTCCATAACTGAACGCGGCCTTGCAAGCGTCTCGATTTAGCTTCGGGGCGAATGCTTCAAAGGCGCGACTGAGAATCAATGTAGGCCCGCAAGGCGGTGCTTCCAAGGCAGGACGGGCGCTGCTGCGGCTCAGTCAGCCAGTTCGCGGGACCGTGCGGTCGCCGCAGCGATTGCGCGCGTCATCAGCGCGGCAACGCCGTTTTCGCCCATCAGCACCGCCAGGGCCGCGGCGGTGGTGCCGCCGGGCGAAGTGACGTTCTGGCGCAACACCGCGGCGTCGAGCGGCGAGCGATGCAGCAATTCGCCCGAGCCGGCCACCGTTTCCCGCGCGAGTTTTGCCGCCAGCGGCGCCGGCAAGCCGGCCGCCACGCCGGCCTGAGCCAGCGCCTCGGCGAGTAAAAAGACGTATGCCGGCCCGGAGCCCGACACCGCGGTCACCGCATCCATCAGCGCTTCGTCGTCGACCCACTCCACCGCGCCGGTCGCGGACAGCAGCCGGGCGGCAAGTTCCCGCTGCGCGGCCGTTGCGTTGCGCGGTACGGCGACGGTGATGCCGCGCCCGATCGCGGCCGGCGTGTTCGGCATGGCGCGGATGAGCGCGCAGGGACGGTTCAGCGCCGCTGCGAGAAAATGCAGCGTCCGCCCCGCCATGATCGACACCGCCACGGTCGACGGCGAAACGAGCGGGGCTAGCGCCGGCACCGCCTGTGCCGCCACTTGCGGCTTGACCGCGATGACCATGGCGGCGACGCCGGCGAGCGTTTTCGGGTCCGGGTTGAGCTTGAGCCCGCGTTGGACCAGCGTGGAAAGTTCCGGCGCCGGCTGCGGTTCCAGCACCGCGACATTTTTGGGATCAAGCCCGAGCCGCAGCCAGCCTTCGAGCAACGCGCCGCCCATTTTGCCGGCGCCGACCAGAACCAAGAGGCCGGAAAAGGATCGCAGATCCGCGCTTGGACCGCCGTCGGTCACGCCTCACCCGAAGTTTCGAACATCGCGGAATCCATTGCCTCGCGCGCCGATTTGCCCGCCCAGATGACGAACTGGAACGCCGGAAAATAGCGCTCGCAGGAATCGAGCGCCGTGCCGAGCACCGCCTCGCATTGCCGTCCCGACGCGGCGACGCCGCCGGCCAGCACCAGCGCGTGGCGGAACATCACCACGCCGTTTTGCGTCCAGACGTCGAAATGTCCGATCCAGAGCTGTTCGTTGATCAGCGCGATGAGCTGCTGCACGCTGATCAGCCGCGGATCGGGCACCTTCATGTCGAAGGCGCAGGCCAGATGCAGCGCTTCGATGTCGTGCATCCAGGTGAAAGAGACCTGGTAATTGGTCCAGCGCCCGGTGACGACGATGCCTATCTCGTCTTCGCCGGCGCGTTCGAACGGCCAGTTGTTGCCGGACGCCATCCGCTCGACGACGTCGAGCGGATTATTGTGCTGGTCGCGTGCCGTCTCGATAAGGGCCAAACCTGCCTCCCCCCACAGTGCCGCATGGAAGTGGAACTGCGCACGCCACAGCACCCATCCGAATACCGGCTGCAATTTGACGCAGGGACGACTTTTACAGGTCGATTGACCAGCGGCCGCGAATCAGCCGCCGCGCCGACTATAATCGGCCTGATTCCAACCGCCAAAGGTCGTAAAAGCGCCTCTGCCACCGCCGCTGCCGGCAGTCATGAAGTGATTTGCCGCTGTCGCACAATCCTCCAAATGAGTCCGTCCACAGCGCCGACTGCGACAGGTTGACTCAGGGGAGGCGGACGGTGAGGGGGCAGTTCGTAGCCCGGATGAAGCGAAGCGAAATCCGGGATCGGCCTCGACGGCTTCACGATCCTTCCCGGATTGCGCTGCCCTCCATCCGGGCTACGGTCGCTTACCTTTCCGGCACCATCGGCGGCGATTGTCCGCTCTCGGGCGGCAACAGCGTGATGTCGAGCCCCCGCAGCCGCGCCACCGCCTACGTGGTGTCGTCGTCAACGGGTTCGATCGGCAAGCGTCGTCTCCGTCAAAGGGCCGGCTGGCTGTTTCAAATACTATAGCGAAATATCCACCGCGTTCTCAGTCAGCTGCGCCTGCCTCTCCAAGCCAAAAAGGTGATTAAGGATTAGAAACTCAGAAAGTTGCGCATCTTGGTAGCCCTTCAATTCGCGATGTGCTCGCGGATTTCGATGAGCCATATAAGCAGCCGTGAAAAGCAACGCTCTACCTACCCTTTCAGCATCGCTAATGTTTTGCCATGTAAGCTTCGGATTATTTCCACTGAATACGTGAGAAAACAATTTTGTGCCGTGTTCTTGCGCCCCAGTCCGATCGCGAACTAAATCCTCCAGCCGTCTGTAGGCTTTGAGAAGGCATCGAGCGAAGCGAGGGTGAGGGGCCTCTCAGCGAGTCTGAGCGCTGTAGTCCGAGCCCAGCGGAGAGGCCCCCTCATCCCGACCTTCTCCCCGCGCGCGGGGAGAAGGAGGCGTTACGGTCCGCTCGTAAGCGTGTTGGAACAGAGCCGTCACGGAGGAGAAAGCGCAATGCACCGCGACAAACGACACTTGGGCAAGCGCAGCTTTCCCGGCCGGCTGACGCTGGAACAGTGGCTTGAGATTCCGTGGCGGTCGCGCATTCGTTTGATCTGGCGCGCGCAGGC
>JBAQAB010000285.1:0-1728 GCA_049285535.1 Xanthobacteraceae bacterium | reverse complement strand
GTCGCAACTATCGCGCCAGGTCGAAAACCGTGACGACAAGCGGCCGCAGCTTTCCGATCTCCGTGAATCTGGCTCGATCGAACAGGACGCCGACGTCGTGATGTTCGTATTCCGCGAGGAATATTATCACGCCATGCGTAAGCCGTTGGAATCGAACCGCGAAAAATTCACTGAATGGGAGGCCGAAGGCAACCGGGTCGAGGGCAAAGCCGAGATCATCATCGGTAAACAGCGCCATGGACCGACGGGCACCGTGGAATTGCAGTTCGACGGCGCCGTGACGCGGTTCAGCAATCTCGACTCGGTCCACCGGCCTGATTTTTAGGCGGCCCGCGCGCCCCGCTTTACCGCCGCCGCTGCGCCAGTCATAACGCGTCCATGGAGGCGGCCTTGGCACGCGCAAAACGGCTTTCCCCCGCGGACTCCGCTTCGGCGGCGCCGGAGACCGGCGGCACGCTGACCATCGATCTGGCCGCGATCGAAGCAAATTGGCGCGTGCTGGCGCATCGGCTCCTCACCGTCGAATGCGCCGCGGTGGTCAAAGCCAATGGCTATGGGCTCGGACTGTCGCAGGTGACGACGACGCTGGCACAAGCCGGCTGCAAAACATTCTTCGTCGCCGATCTCGCCGAAGCGCGAACCGCACGTTCGCGCGCACGCGACGCCACCATCTATGTGCTCGACGGCTTTACGCCCGACTGGGGCGACGGCTTTATCGAGATCAATGCGCGGCCGGTAATCAATTCAACGACCGAGCTGGCGGAATGGGACGCGTTCGTCGGCGCGCATGGCTGGCAGGGCGGCGCCGCGCTTCAGGTCGATACCGGCATGCGTCGGCTCGGTATTTCGCCGGATGAGGCGGCGGCGCTCGCCCCGCGCGCGCAAACCGAAAATCACGGCATTGCGCTGCTGCTGAGCCATCTCGCTTGCGCCGAGATTCCCGATCATCCGCTCAATGCCAAGCAGATCGAGCTGTTTCGCGAGTTGCATCGGCTGTACCCAAGCGTACCCGCTTCGCTCGTCAATTCCTCCGGTATTTTTCTTGCCGATTCGGCGCATTTCGATTTGGCGCGACCGGGCGCAGCGCTTTACGGCGTCAATCCAACTCCGGGCCGGCCCAATCCGATGCAGAGCGTCGTCGAGCTGACCGGCCGCATCCTGCAATTACGCAGCGTCGCGCGCGATGAAACGATCGGCTATGACGCGACCTGGACGGCAAAGCGCACCACCCGGGTTGCCGTTGTGGCGCTTGGCTATGCCGACGGCCTGCTGCGCGCCGGCAGCGGTACTGACGACCGACCCGGCGGCGCGGCCATCGTCGCCGGCAAGCGTTGTCCGATTGTCGGCCGCATTTCCATGGACCTGATCTGTATCGACGTCACCGATTTGCCCGATGGCGCGGTGCACCGCAGTGATCTCGCCATGCTGATCGGCGCGGATATCACCATCGACGATGTCGCTGCAGCGGCGGGTACGATCGGCTACGAGATCCTGACCCGTCTCGGCTCGCGCTCTCACCTCGTCTATCGCGGGACGTAAGATGGCGGCGCGGGCGCAGCACTTTATCTGCCAAAATTGCGGCGCCGCCTATTCGCGCTGGGCCGGCAAGTGCGAAGCCTGCGGCGAATGGAATACGCTGGTCGAGGAAGGCGCCGAAGGGCCGCGGCGTACTTCACGCAAGGGACGATTGTTCGCCGTCGAGCCGCTTAAAGGTGAATCGCAAGACGC
>JBAQAB010000284.1:0-3051 GCA_049285535.1 Xanthobacteraceae bacterium | reverse complement strand
GCGCCTTGGTATTGGGCGAACGCACGCACGATCGCCTGGCTGGTCTCCGTCATGGCCAGAAAATCGAGGCAGATGTTTTTGAGCGCGCGCCGCCCGGCGCTTTGTGCGTCCGGCCGATAGGGTCCGGGCGTAATCATTCGCTGGTAGGTCTCGGCCAACGGCGCGCCATGGCGTGCGCCGATCGCTGCCCGCAGCTTGCGCCGCGCCGCGAAGACCGCGTCGGGATCGACATCGCCGCCGAGTTCGCGGGCGATGTCGGCTTCGCTCGGCGGCGACAAGGTGAGCGCGATGTAAGCGGGTTCTAACTTGGCGTCGTTGAGGATGGCGCCAAGCGCCGCCATCAGACCGTCGTCCTCGCGCGCCGGTCCGCCGCCGCGCAGCGACGTGACATTGGCCTTGAGCAGAATCATGGCCAAAGTCTGCACCGCCTGCCAGCGATTGAACGGATCGGAATCGTGCGCGGCGAGGAAACGCAAATCGTCGGGCTCGACCGGCAACGTGAGCTTGATCGGCGCGGAAAAGCCGCGGTTGAGCGAAGGTACCGGCCGTTCCGAGATCTCAGTGAATAAGAAACTCTGCGTTGGCTGCGTCACCTCGATCACGCCACGGTCGAGAGCTTGGCCATTGGCCACAAGCTGGAGATCGACGCCGTTGTCGCCGACGAAACCGAGCATTAGCGGGATCACCATCGGCTCTTTTTTCGGCTGGCCAGGCGTCGGCGGCACAGTCTGCGTGATATCGAGCCTATAGGTCTTCGCCTGCGCGTCATAATGCGGCGCCACCTTGATGTCCGGCGTGCCGGCCTGCGAATACCAGCGCATGAATTGCGTCATATCGTGCCGGCTGGCGTCGGCGAAGCACTGCACGAATTGCTCGACGGTCGCCGCCTCGCCGTCGTGGCGCGTGAAGTAAAGATCCATGCCTTTGCGGAAAGTCGCCGGACCGAGCAGCGTGCGGATCATGCGCACCACCTCGGCGCCTTTTTCGTAGACGGTCGAGGTGTAGAAGTTGTTGATCTCGCGATAGACTTCTGGCCGCACCGGATGGGCGAGGGGACCGGCATCCTCGACGAACTGATGCGCGCGCAAGCCACGGACGTCGCTGATGCGCTCGACCGGGCGCGAGCGCTGATCTGCGGTGAATTCCTGGTCGCGGAACACGGTCAGCCCTTCCTTCAGGCAGAGCTGAAACCAATCGCGGCAGGTGATGCGGTCGCCGGTCCAATTATGAAAATATTCGTGCGCGATGACCGCCTCGATGCCGGCATAGTCGGCGTCGGTAGCGCTTGCCGGCGAGGCGAGCACGTATTTGTCGTTGAAGACATTAAGCCCCTTGTTCTCCATGGCGCCCATATTGAACGCGGAGACCGCGACGATCATGAAAATATCGAGATCGTATTCGCGGCCGAACGCGGTTTCGTCCCAGCGCATGGCGCGCTTGAGACTGTCCATGGCGTAGGCGCAGCGAGCCTCTTTGCCGGGTTCGACATGGATGGCGAGCTTGACCTTGCGTCCGGACATCGTGGTGAAGCTGTCCTCGACGCAGCCAAGATTGCCGCCGACCAGCGCGAACAGATAAGACGGTTTCGGGAATGGGTCGTGCCAGACGGCGAAATGCCGCGCAGTGCCAGCTACATCACCGTGCGCGATGAGATTGCCGTTGGAGAGGAGAATCGGCGCCTCTTTCTTGTCGGCCTCGACGCGCGTGGTATAGACCGCCATCACGTCTGGCCGGTCCAGGAAATAGGTGATCCGCCGAAAGCCTTCGGCCTCGCACTGGGTGCAATAGGTCGCGCCGGCGCGATAGAGCCCCATCAGTTGGGTATTGCCGGTCGGATCGACGACGGTTTCGATTGTCAACTCGAACGGCCGGTTGGGAACCTGGGCGATGGTCAGCCGGTCCGGTGTAGCGACGAAATTCTCCGGCGGCAGCGGCTTGCCGTCGAGGGCGAGCGAGTGAAGCTTTAGCTCCTCGCCGTCAAGGACAAGCGGCGCCGGCGTTCCGGCGGCGTTGGGCTTGATCCTAAGCCTGGCCCTGACCGTCGTCGCCGTGGGGTGCAGCGACACGTCGAGATCGACGGTTTCGATGAGCCAATCGGGTGGACGATAATCTTGCAGACGGACGGGGCGGGGTTCTTCGGTGCGCATGATGGGCAGTGATGTAGAGGCTTTGCGCGCCGATTGAAAGCGTCGGCCCGGGGTAATTCATGTACGATCGATCTGGGCCAATTGCGCAGCGTAATCCATCTGGGAGGTATTCAATCGCGGCCGCACTGTTCAACTCTTGTGCGAGACCGCGTTCGATGAGCCGCGACCCGAACCCTTTGTGGTGAGATGGGACGACCGGAGGACCATCCGATTCGCGCCATTCCAGCCGCAGTCGGGAAGATTCGCGCTATCGCCCCGGCTCGGCGTGGCCGATGACCCTTCGGATGGCGGGAAAACGCTGGCGCAACCGGCGCTCCAGCGCATCGACGAGGTCGTGCACTGCGGCCACCGAAAGTGCCGGATCGACGCGGCAATGGAAATTGACGATCTCGCCGTCGGGCGTCTCGCGCACGCGCACCTCGTGGATCTCGGCGAGGTCGGGGATTTCGACGGCAAGCGACGATAGGGCGTCGAGCACTTCGCCGATGCGGGTGGCCGAGGCATCGCGGCCGGACAGCACATCGGCGGCCAGCGGCTCGATATGGGTTTCGACCTCGACGTACGAGCCAAGCTCCTCGCGCACCGCCTGCTCCAACCGGGTTGCGACTTCATGCGCGGCGGCAAGGGATTGTGCGCCTTCGACTTCGAGATCGGTGGACACCGACAGTTTCCCCGCGATCGTCTGCACCGCAACGTGATGGATGGCGAGCCCAAGATCGTGGGCAATGACCATGACGCGCTCGCGCACCGTTTCGTCGTCGAGCGCGCGCGCCTCGGTTGTGATGGTGACTTCGGCCGATGGCAGCTCGGTCCGGATGGCGGCAGTTAGTTGCTCTTTAATGGCGGTGACACGATCGAGCGGCAGCGTACGGCTCACCGCGACGCCAAGCTCGACGAACAGCAC
>JBAQAB010000283.1:0-1777 GCA_049285535.1 Xanthobacteraceae bacterium | reverse complement strand
CTCGCAAGATCAGTCGAAATTTGCATCCAAAATCGACGGCCTTTACCTGATTTTTACCACAATGCGTCCGCGCACTCTTCCCTCGACGATGCTCTGGCCGGCGCCAATGACGTCGGCGAGCCCGATTTCGCTGGTCATCGCCGCGATCATTGCCGGGTCGAGATCGGTCTTGAGGCGGCGCCAAGCTTCTTGTCGTAGTGGCGGTGGACACATCACGGAGTCGATACCCAAAAGCGACACGCCCCGTAGGATGAACGGCGCGACCGTGGTCGGCAAGTCCATCCCCCCGGCGAGTCCACAGGCGGCAATGGCGCCGCCATAACGCGTCATCGACAGCACATTGGCGAGCGTGGTTGAGCCGACCACATCGATGCCGCCGGCCCAGCGCTCTTTGCCGAGCGGGCGCGGCGGAGCCGCTAGCTCCTTGCGCTCGATGACTTCGGCGGCACCAAGCCCCTTGAGGTAATCGGCGTCCTCGGGCCGGCCGGTCGAGGCGATCACGCTGTAGCCGAGCTTGGCAAGAAGGGCGATGGCCACCGAGCCAACGCCGCCAGCGGCGCCGGTCACGATCATCGGGCCGCGCGACGGCTCAAGTCCGGCCCGTTCCAGCGCCATGACCGAGAGCATCGCGGTATAGCCGGCGGTGCCGATCGCCATGGCGTCGCGCGTCGTCATGTTCGCCGGCAACCGCACCAGCCAGTCGCCCTTGACGCGCGCCTTTTCCGCGTATGCCCCGAGATGCGTCTCGCCAAGACCCCAGCCGTTGAGGATGGCCTTGTCGCCCGGCTTCCAGCTCGGGTGCGTCGAGGACTCCACCGTGCCGGCGAGATCGACCCCGGCGATCATTGGAAAACGGCGCACCACTGGCGCCTTGCCAGTGATGGCGAGGCCATCCTTGTAATTGACCGTAGAATATTCGACGCGGACGGTGACGTCGCCGTCCATCAGATCCTTGTCGTCAAAATCGGTCAGCCGCACCGTCTGGCCGGCGTCGGACTTGTCGATGACGATCGCTCGCAAGGTACTCATGGGGACGCTCCCGTCCTCCAGTCTGTCACGGCCGGCCATGTCGGTTCAAGAAATAGCCGTTCAGGAAACGGCGGCGCCTCGCCAGGCGACTGAATTTATTCCGCAGGCACCAAGGCCATGCGCGGAACCGGCTTCTCCACGATCGGCATATTGATCAGTGCCGACAGCACGCCAAACAGGATCGCCAGATACCACACGGCGTTATAGGAGCCGGTACGGTCGAACACGAGGCCGCCGAGCCAGACGCCGAGGAAGCCGCCGACCTGGTGGCTGAAAAAGGCGAAGCCCGCCAGCGTCGCCAGCCAGCGCGTGCCGAACATCAAAGCGATGATGCCGTTGGTCGGCGGCACGGTCGAGAGCCACATGAAACCCATCACCGCGCCGAAGGCGATGCAGGTGACCGGCGTGACCGGGAACGAGATGAAGGCGAAGATCGCCGCGGCGCGCGCGAAATAGATGATCGACAGCAGATAGCGCTTCGGCATGCGATCGCCGAGCCAGCCGGCGAATACCGAGCCGACGATGTTGAACAGGCCGATGGTGGCGATGGTCCAGCCGCCGACTTCCGCGGAGAGCCCGCGGTCGATCAGATAAGATGGCATGTGCACGGTGATGAATTGCAGCTGAAAGCCGCAGGTGAAGAAGCCGAGCACCAGCAAGACATAGGAGCGGTGAGCGAAGGCTTCCGACAGCGCATGCCGCAGCGATTGCGCTTCGCCCTCATGCGCGTGAGCCGAAGGCGGCGTCG
>JBAQAB010000282.1:0-1829 GCA_049285535.1 Xanthobacteraceae bacterium | reverse complement strand
AGCGAATTGTCGTCCGTGCCTCCCGCCGGAAGCGAATCCACCGGCCAGCCCGCGGTCCCGCCGGCCGTTGCCGCCGGCGAATGCGCCGCCGCGATGACCGAAAACATCGTTGAAGCGCCACCGACGGCCCCTGCGTCGGCTCCGCCGAGCGAGGACATCCCGGTTCCGCCTGCAAACGCACCGCCTGCAGACATCAGTCCTGTGACGCCTGCCGCCCTATCCGCTGAGCCGTCCGCTGCGCCTGAGCCGGCGCCGGTCGAACACGGCATCGGCGTGCTTCTGGTCAATCTCGGCACCCCCGATGCGGCGACGCCGGCGGCGGTGCGGCGCTACTTGAAAGAGTTCCTGAGCGACCGCCGCGTCATCGAAAGGAATTCGTTGCTGTGGAAGCTCGTGCTCAACGGCGTCATCCTGCCGATCCGATCGCGCCGCAAAGCGCGCGACTACCAGAAGATCTGGAACCACGACAAGAAAGAGTCGCCGTTCAAGACCATCACGCGCTCGCAAGCCGAAAAGCTCGCCGGCATTCTCGAGCCGCTCGGCACGCACGTCCTCGTCGATTGGGCGATGCGCTATGCGTCGCCGTCGATCGCGTCGCGGCTGCAAGTGCTGGCGACCTGGGGCTGCGAGCGCATCCTGATCATGCCGCTCTATCCGCAATATTCGGCGGCGACCACCGCGACGGTGTGTGACGAGGTGTACCGATTCATGATGCGGCAGCGGCGCCAGCCGGCGCTGCGCATTCTGCCGGCCTATTATGACGATCCCTATTACATCGAGGTGCTGGCGTCCTCGCTGCAGGCCGAGCTGAAAAATCTGCCGTTCACGCCCGACGTGATCGTCGCGTCCTATCACGGCATGCCGAAGGACTACGTGGCCAAGGGCGATCCTTATGAGAGCCAGTGCGTGCGCACCACGGAGCTGTTGCGGGCGAAGATGGGTCTCGACGAGACGAAATTGATGATGACCTTCCAGTCGCGCTTTGGCCGCGCCAAATGGCTCGAGCCCTACACCATCAATACGGTGAAGGCGCTGGCCAAGAAGGGCGTCAAGAATTTGGTCGTGGTGACGCCGGGCTTCTCCGCCGATTGCCTGGAAACGCTGGAAGAGATCGCGGTCGATAATGCACGCGCGTTCAAGCGCGCCGGCGGCCAGAATTTTGCGGCCATTCCCTGCCTCAACGACAGCGAGGCCGGCATGCTGATGATCTGGCAGCTCGCGATGCGGGAGCTGAAGGGCTGGGTGTGAGCGCGCTAACGCACGACGGCTCGCTGGTGTCGTGGGCGTGGTTTGCGCTGGCGCTTGTCTTATTTGCGATCGAGGCGCTGTGCCCCGGTCGTTTTGCGCTGTGGCTCGGATTTGCCGCGGTGCTCGTCGGTATTGTCGCCTCGGTGGCGCATTGGCCGTGGCCGGCGGAAGCGGCGGCTTTCGTGACGTTCGCCGCCGTCCTGGTCCCGGTCTGGCGCCGTTACGAGCGAAAAGCCTGAAGTTCTAGGGGCCAAGCGGGCAAGGCACAGGCGCCTCCGGCCGCAATCAACCTCTCGTTAACCATATCCGTTTTAACTCCGTTAACCAGCGGTCTGCCGTCCGGCGGCCCGTGCCGGTCGTCGTGTGGCCGTTGCAGCGGGGTGGCGCGGACAGGCCGCTTCGGGGCGAGGAGGTCGCACGTGCCGCGCCGTTGCCGATCACGAAACGTCGCCGGCCTGGTTCGTTCGCGCTTCGCCTTTTTGTGCCTGGCTATCGCGCCGATCGTGTTTTTGGCCGCGAGCGCGCCGGCGCAAAGTCAAGCGCAGACCGCGTCGCCCGGCCTTTCCGACGATCTCCTGTTA
>JBAQAB010000281.1:0-3684 GCA_049285535.1 Xanthobacteraceae bacterium | reverse complement strand
TCTCGAAGTGCGCAACCGCTACGTCAACACCAAGGCGCCGCCGGCCTCGACCGCCATTCAGATCTCGAAGCTGGCGCATGACGGCGCGCTGTTCGAGATCGAAGCCATCGCGGTGGTGCCGGTGGACTAAACCCGGGGCGCGAGTGTACCTGGAGCAATAAAATCAACCGAGGGGAAACGGGAGATCATGGGCAAGAAAATAGCCTTTGTCGGAGCGGGCGCGGTCGGCGGCTATACCGGCGCCCATATGGTGCAGGCCGGCGAGGACGTCACCTTCATCGATCCCTGGCCGGCGCATGTCGACCATATGCGCAAGCACGGCTTGCGCGTGACGCATGCGATGAAGGAGCCGGAATTCACCGTGCCGGTGCGTGCGCTCCACGTTACCGACGCGCAGCAGCTTGCCAAGGAAAAGCCGGTCGACATTGCTTTCGTCTGCATGAAGTCCTACGACACCGCCTGGGCGGCGATGCTGATCCGGCAATATCTGGCGCCGGACGGTTTCGTGGTCTCGCTGCAGAACTGCATGAACGAGGAAACGATTGCCGGCGTCGTCGGCTGGGGCAAGACGCTCGGCTGCATCGCCTCGAGCATCACCGTCAATCTGCCGGAGCCCGGTCTCGTTCATCGCGGCGCCGCCAAGCACGGCGCGGCGCATACCGTGTTTCGCGCCGGCGAGGTGCACGGCCGCGTCACCCAGCGCGCGGAAGAGGTCTGCCGGCTAGTCGCTTATTCCGACAGCGCCAAGGTGACCAACAACCTGTGGGGTGAGCGCTGGTCGAAGCTCGTTGCCAACGCCATGCAGAACGGGCTGTCCGCCTGCACCGGGCTGGGCGGCGGCGACATGCTCAAGAACGATCCGATCCGCCGCTTCTCCACCCGCCTCGGCTCCGAGGCGATCCGCGTCGGCCAGGCGCATGGCTATCAGCTCGAGGACATCCTGCATTTGCCGCCGGAAACCATCGCGCGCGCCGGCGAAGGCGATGCGGTGGCGGAGCAGGCTTGCGACGCGCAGCGCTTCAAGGATTCCGCCCACACCGCCGCCGGGCAGCGTCCGTCGATGGGCCAGGACATGCAGAAAGGCCGCCGTACCGAGATCGAATTTTTGAACGGCCTCATCGTGCGCGAGGGGGAGAAGGTGGGGCTTGCCTGCCGCGCCAATGGGGTGCTGGTCGATATCGTCAAGCGCGTCGAGACAGGCGAGCTGAAGCCCGATCCGCGGCACATTACCGAGCTGCGACTGAACTGAGCTCATAAGCCGCATCGGCTCGGCGCGCGCTTAGTGTACTTTGACGGGAAACTTTTTAACAACGAAACCGGCGCGCAACTTACTAATTCTACCGCGGCCATCTAAGATGACCGCCAATAATCTCTGGGGAGGAAGACGAAATGACCGTTCTTAAAAGAATTTCCATCGCGCGGGCCATGGCGGCTGCCGGCGCCATCGTCTTGTCGTCGGCGCTGGGGTTTCATGCGGCGCGCGCGCAAGACAAGACCTATACGATGAAGATGACGCTGCCGACGCTCAACGATCCGAGCTACGTCTTCGCCAAGAATTATGCCGCGGCGCTGGAGAAGGATTCCGGCGGCCGCATCAAGCCTGAGATTTATCCGGCGAGCCAGCTGGGCTCGATCCCGCGGCAGATCGAAGGCACGCAATTCGGCGCCATCCAATGCGCGCTCATACCCCCCGAATTCTTTGTCGGCGTCGACGAGCGTTTCGAGGTGATGGCGGCGCCCGGCCTGGTCGATTCCATGGATCACGGACAGCGGGTTGCGGCCGACCCGGAGGTCAAAAAGCTGATGCTTGGTCTTGGCGCCAATAAAGGGCTGCATGGCGTCGCGCTATTCATGAATGCGCCTTCCTCGGTGATCGCGAAGAGCCCGATCCGCCACCTCGCGGACTTCAAGGGAAAGAAGATCCGCGTCCTCGCCTCGCCGTTCCAGACCCAGGCGATCGCCCGGCTCGGCGCCACGCCGGTGGCGATGACGCTTGGCGACGTCATTCCGGCGATCCAGCAGGGCGCCATCGACGGCGCGATTGGCGGCATCGTGGTGTGGACGCCGATGCACTTTCAGGACACCGCGAAATACGTGACCGAGACCGGCCAGCCGGCCGTCTATGCGATCGTCGAGATCAGCAAGACATGGTACGATTCGCTGCCGCCCGACCTGCAAAAACTCGTCGATGACGACGCGGCCAAGGAGCAGACCGCGATTGGTCCCATCGCGAACGATATCGTCAACAAGGCGCGCAAAGGCTGGACCGATACCGGCGGCGAACTGATCAGCCTGCCGGCCGACGAGCAGACGGAGATGATGAAGACTTTTGCCAGCGTCGGCGCCGACGTCTCCAAGACCAAGCCGTTGCTCGACGAGGCCTATCAGATCGTGACCGCGGCGGCGAAGCGAACGCAGTAAGGCGTTTCATTGTTCGCGCCGCCACGGCGGCGTTGCCGTGGCCGGCCCGTTGTGATTCAATCCGGCAGCGACATAACGACCCGCACCGGGAGGCAACGACCATGGCCATCACCGTTTGTCCGGTCACGCCGAACTTTGCCGCAGAAATCGGCGACGTCGATTTGTCGGCGCCGCTGGCCGCATCCGATCTTGCGGAGATAAAAGACGCGTTCGCGACCTACGCGGTCCTGATCTTTACCGACCAGCATCTGTCGCAGGATCAGCATCTCGATTTCGCGCGGCATTTTGGTCCACTGGAGACGACCATCGCGCTGCATCGCAAGGATGCGCAGCTGCGCGTGCGCAAGGAATTCGCCGATGTCTCCAACCTTGGCCCCGACAACGAGGTGTGGGGCAAGGAAAGCCGGCAACGCATGTTCCAGCTCGGCAACCGGCTGTGGCACACCGACTCATCGTTCAAGCGCGTGCCGGCGCTGGCCTCGCTGCTGTATGCGCGCTCGATTCCGCCGATCGGCGGCCATACGGAATTCGCCGACGAGCGAGCGGCCTACGATGCGCTCGCAGACGAGATGAAGCGCCGCCTCGACACGCTGGTGGCGGAGCATTCGATCTTTAATTCGCGGGCAAAACTCGGCTTCACCAACTTCAGCGACGAGGAACGGGCCGGCCTGCCGCCGGTGCCGCAGGTGCTCGTTCGCACCCTTCCCGACTCCGAACGCAAGTCGCTCTATCTCGCTTCTCATGCTGGCCGCATTTTCGGCATGTCCGAGCCGGAAGGCCGCGCGCTGATCGAGGAGCTCGTTGCGCACGCCACCCAGCGCCAGTTCATTTACACCCACCGCTGGCGCGTCCACGATCTGGTCATCTGGGACAATCGCTGCACCATGCACCGCGGCACTGACTTCGACGATCTGCGCTGGAAGCGCGACATGCAGCGCGCCACTGTCTGCGATGTGGCAAATTCCTGCGAGCAGGAAGGCGTCGCCATCGAGGCGGCGTAGCTGCGGCCTGACCCAATGGGTGAACGTCCCTTCCCGTGAACCGGCTCAAAGGCAAGATCGTTCTGGTGACCGGCGCCGCGGGCGCGATCGGGTCAGCGATTGCCGATGCAATCCAGGACCAGGGCGGCACCGCAATCACCAGCGATCTTGCCGGCCGTGGGAACGCTGCTCACGCGCTTGACGTAACTTCCGAAGCCGACTGGCTGCGCGTGATCGCCGCCATCGAGCAAAAATCCGGACGCCTGGACGGCCTGGTCAACGC
>JBAQAB010000280.1:0-6164 GCA_049285535.1 Xanthobacteraceae bacterium | reverse complement strand
AAGCCGGCCGGCATCGCCGCCACGAGGTCGGCATCTATGACGATCGCTTCATTCCCGGCCTGACGCGCCTTGTCGCGGAGATCCACGGCGGCGGCGCCAAGGCCTCGATCCAGCTCGGCCACGGCGGTGGTCATACCCGCATCGACATCTGCGGCGAAACGCCGATCGCGCCCTCGGCAATACCGCATCCGGTCTACGAAACGACGTTCGAGATCATCATTCCGCAGGCGATGACCAAAGAGCGCATCGCCGCGACAACGGCCGCCTATGTCGCCGCCGCGCAGCGCGCGGAAGCGGCCGGTTTCGATTGCGTCGAGATTCACGCTGCGCATGGCTATTTGATTTCGCAATTTCACGCGCCGCTCGAGAACCGCCGCACCGACGAATACGGCGGCTCGCTGGAAAACCGCGCCCGCTTCGGGCTCGACGTGCTGCGCGCGGTGAAGGCGGCGCCGCCGGGTCTCGGCGTGATCTATCGGCTGTCGGTGGAAGATTTTTTCCCCGGCGGACTGCCCTACAGCGAAGGCCGCCAGATCGCGATCTGGGCCGCTGCGGCCGGCGCCGACGCGCTACACGTCACCGCGGGTCATTATCGCTCGCTGCCGTCGGCGCAGGTCGTCCTGCCGCCGATGAGCCTGCCGGACGCGACGTTCCTCGATTTCGCCGCCGATGTGAAAAAACACGTGAGCGTGCCGGTGATTGCCGTGGGCCGCCTCGGCGATCCGGCGACGGCGGAAGCGGCGGTGGCGAGCGGCAAGACCGATTTCATCGCGCTTGGCCGCACGCTGGTCGCCGATCCACAATGGGTCGAGAAAGTCGCGCGCGGCGAACCGATCCGCCGCTGCCTCGCCTGCAACACCTGCATCAACGACATGCGCGGCGGCGCGCGCATCGGCTGCGTGGTCAATGGCGCGGCCGGCCGCGAGACCTTGTTCGCCGATGCGAAGCCGCCGCAAGGCGAACGCATCGCGGTGATCGGGGCCGGCCCGGCCGGACTCACATACGCGGCGCTTGTCGCTGACGGCAACAATGTCACCGTGTTCGAGAAGAACAGACGTCCCGGCGGCAGCTTCCGTTATGCCGGCAAGGCGCCGCTCTACCAGGAGGTTGAGGCCAACCAACGCAGCTTCGATCGCTACATCGCCGATCTTGCCGCCGCCTGCGTCATGAAGGGCGTGAGCTTGCGCTTATCGACCGACGTCGACGCGCTGCCCGGGCTCTTGGCGCCGTTCGACCGCATCGTGGTCGCGACCGGCGCGGATTATCGCTATTGGCTTGGGCCGCTCGCCGAATGGATGCTCGACCGTGGCGTGGCGCGCGCGCCGGGTCTGGCGCGATTGTTCGCGCTGCCGGCGCTCCGCGATTGGTTTTATTATCGTGGCCGGCGAGCCACCGGCGGCCGTTTTGAAGCTTTGGCGCGGCCCGGTCAAAAACTTATTGTCATTGGTGACGCCGCTCGCGCCGGCAAGAGCAAGCAGGCGATCGCCAGCGCTTTCGAAGCCGCGTTGCTGCGCGGGTAGGGAGCAACCGCAATTATGCTATTTCTCGCCTCGGCGCGTTGAAGTAGTATTCCTCATCGGGAGCAAAAACTGGAGCGGGCCATGGCCGTGATCGGATCGGTGCGGTTTGTCGACGAGGTCGGTGAAAACTATTTGTCTCGCGGTCCGCACTTCCTCAAAGATAATGACACGAAGTTCGATGTCGCCAGCCTCAAAGCTGCAATAAAATTCGAGCGGACCTGGATTCCGGACCGATACTATCTCGTCGACATCAATCTCGTGCACGCGCACGAAGCGGCGCTTGCAGCCGAAATCGCTTTCTTCAATGAGCATCCCTCCGAGGGTCAGTTGATTTGGTGGGATACCAACGGCACCGACGTCTGTTGCTTCGATGTTACAGACCCCAACAAATTCGCGCAGATGGTGGCAACGCTCGACGAATGGATAAGCGACGAACCCATTTCGCGCGTCGATACACTGCGCAGTTGGCTCGAAACTCCAAAACTCCCCAAGCGCTCGCCCACGGGTGTGCCATACGTATTCTACGTGCACTGCGACGGCGGTTGCGATCGTACTGGCGAACTCATTGGCACCTATCGGTTGCGCTATATGGGGTGGTCATGGCTGCGTATGTGGAATGAGCAGCCTTGCAATGATTCCGAAGGTCATCCCCGCCCCATGGGTTGCAACAATTATCGCACGGTGCAGTGGTACGCTTTCTGGCTGAAGCAGCAACTCGGGTTTAATCTGACCGATGTTGGCTGCGAGGCCGGTTGCTCCGATCCAGGCGGTGTGCACCAGCCTTGCCCGCCGCGGCACAGTCTCACGCGGTGAATTTCGAAAAGATCATGCTTCAACAATAAATTATGGAGCGCAATCAGATTCAATCTGAAGCGATTGCGCTCTAATGCGCGGTTCGGACAAAACGCCGCACGCCGGCATCGCTTTGTCGCCACGATGATGCCGCAACGCTGCGATGCGCTGGCAACGGCCGACGTGGCGGCCTGAAGCGAAGCGATGGACAAGCGGCACCAAAACAATCTCCGTATCATCGTGCCGTGCCTCGGCGTGATCACCATCATGCTCGGGCTCGTCGCCTATTCGCCGCAGCTTTACCGCCTGTTCTGCGGCGCCACGGGGCTCGGCGGCACTACGCAACGCGTGAACGAGGACACCGCGGCTATCGCCAAGCGGATGGTGACGGTGCAATTCGACAGCAATGTCGAGCCCGGCCTGCCGTGGCGCTTCGCACCGGAGCAGCGCGCGGTGCAGGTGCATCTCGGCGAGCAGAAGCTGGTCTATTTCTCCGCGGAGAATACCAGCGACCAGCCCATCGTCGGCCACGCGACGTTCAACGTGACGCCGCTGCAGACCGGCATCTATTTCAACAAGATCCAGTGTTTCTGCTTCACCGAGGAGCGTCTCGATCCGCATCAGAAAGTCGATATGCCGGTGGTGTTCTTCGTCGATCCGGCCTTTGCGAAGGATCCCGATCTGCGCAGCATCGATACGATCACGCTCGCTTATACGTTCTTCCGTTCGGCCAATCCCGCCAACGCCACGGATCTGTCGCGCTTCCTTCCCGACGCGCCGCCGGACGCCGCCCACGGCAAGGCGCTGTTCAGCGAGCGTTGCACCGCCTGTCACGCGCTCGATGCCAACAAATTCGGCCCGATGCTCGGTGGTGTGGTCGGCCGCAAGGCCGGCGCGGTCGCCGGCTATCGCTATTCTCCGGCGCTCAAGAGCGCGAGCTTGACCTGGTCGGTCGAAAACCTCGATCGGTGGTTGGCCGATCCGCAGACATTCGTTCCCGGCGCAAAGATGCCGGTCCGCGTCCTGGAGCGAACCTCGCGCCGTGACATCATTGCCTATCTGCGGGAGGAAAGCGGCGGCCAGATCAGGACAACAGCCGCCGCCGGATCGGGATCCTAGGTCGACTGGGGTGGATTCGGCACAAGCATTGTGCGACCGTCGACCGGATTCTCAAATTAACATTTCAATGTCGCCGTGCTGTCCTCAGCGAGGGGATGCATGTCAGGCGTTTTAATGCGCTCCGGTCAGTTCGGCCACCTTCTTGCCGTGCGCGATAGCAACGCGCGCGCCGGTCGTCTTGGTGAGAAGATCGAACGTCTCGTCGTCGTCATCGCGGACCGGCGTAAGCGCCCGATCCATGTAGTTCATGGCATTGGGATCGCGCGCTATTGCAATCTTCAACAAAAGGAGCCGCCCGATTGTGCCGAGCAGAATGCAGTGCTTGCTGAGGCTTTCCCAGGCGAAGCGTGGCCAGAAAATCCAAGCGGTCTCGCGGGGCAGGCCGGGTCTGCGCTCCGAACGGCGTTTGAGGCGGAAGATGCCGCATTGCAGCGGGTGTACGTTTTCGAGGCTAACCGCGGACGCGAACATGGCCAGCACCTTCAAGAGGCTGAGCATCGGCACGCCGGTCGCCGCCGCGCGACGCAGCAGTGTCTCCATGTGTTCGCGCGTGTAATAGAGCGACCACGCTTCCAGGTAGATCGCGTCCCACTCTGCTTTGCTCATTTTCGGGTGGGCGGTGCAGATGTGCTCGGCGTCATATTTGTTGAGATCCGGCTCCATCGACACGCCGTTTCTCCAGAGGATCTGATGATCTTCCGAGCCGGGCAGCGGCGTCAGGCAGAAGAACTCGATGACGTCGAGCGGAAGTTCCTTCTGCATGATGGCAATATCGCGCCTGATCGTCTCTGGCGTGTCCGCGGGAAAGCCCAGAATATAACCCGCGAGCGTGATGATGCCCTGCGCCTTCCAGGCGAGCAGCATCTTGCGATATTCGGTGATCTTGTTCTGACGCTTCTTGGCTGCCGCGAGATTGTCCGCGTTGATATTCTCCAGCCCGATGAATACCCGCGTGACGCCGGCGCGTTTGGCCTTCTCGATAAAGTGCGGAATTTTGTGGCACAGCGCGTCGACTTGGATCATGAGCCCGAGCGGTATGCCATCGTTCTCCCGCAGCTCGATCAGGCGATCGAAGATCGCTTCCCAATCTTTGTTGCGCGCAAAATTATCATCTGTGATGAAGAATTTGTGAACGCCCTGCGCCCAGTTGAGGCGCACCAGATGCTCCACGTCATCGGCAGAACGGTAGCGCGATTTGCGGCCCTGCACGTTGATGATCGTGCAGAACGAGCACTGGTACGGACAGCCGCGGCCGGCGTCGAAACTGGTGCTTAGCCCGAGGGTGCGCGCAACATGCCGCTTCGGCAGGAACGGCACCGGCGTACCCTCCATCCCCGGCAGGTCCTTCATATAGTCGTAGACGGGCGCCAACTGCCCCCAGGCCGCGTCTTGCAAAACTCCGTCGAGGCGGCCCTCGGCCTCTCCGGCAAACATGGCGATCCCCAAGTCTCGGCAAGCGTCGAGATCGACTGCGCGCCCGTCGAGCATCGACAGGCATCCCGACACATGAAAGCCTCCCATGACGACGGGTATTCCGGCGTCTCGGAACGGACGCGCGATATCGAGAGCGCGGGGGTATTGGTTCGACTGAACGCCGATGAGCCCAACAAGACCGAAATCGCCGTGAGATCGTAAGCGGGCGAGGAGAGCTGGCGCGTCCACTCTGGTGTTGGTCTCGTCAATCACCGTGATGTCGATGATGACGTCCTGCCCGAGCACTTGCCGCTCTGCGCAATCGGCCGCGATGCCGTAAATGGCAGCGAGCGAATTGGACGGGATCATCGTGCGCCACCAGCGGATCACATAGCCGCTGTCGTCGTAGTGCGACGGCTTGATCAGTAGCAGCTGGAACCGGCGCTTCGCGATCATGGTGATTGAAGCACGATCTGTCTCCGACGTTGAGTTGATGTTGCGCCACTCCCTAGCATGGCAGGCGAACGCATACTACCTCGGCGACCAACCGAGCCGTTCGGAAGGGATCGTCGCAAAAGATCATGACCGAACAAGACGTAGAAACCCGGTCTTGACTTTATCAAGACCCACGAGACTCCAGCGTCTTTGCGACAGAGGCGGTGCGCAAAACGCGCGAAAACGTCAGTCCTTGCACGACAATGGTGAAAACGACCACCGCATAGGTCACGACGAGCAACTGCGTCCGCCAGGGCGAGTCGGGGAGCGTCAAGGCGAGCGCGATCGAAATCCCGCCGCGCAGTCCCGCCCAGGTCAGGATCATCGTGGCCCGCACTTTTCGTGGACTCTATCGCCGGTCAGCGCCACCGGAACCGCAACGCTGACGAGACGCGAGACGATGGCGAGCGGGATTGCGAACACGATGGGAATGAGCTCGATCGGGGTCACGACCAGGCCGAGGATTTGCAGGCCCATCAGCAAAAACAGCATGGTGTTCAAAATCTGATTGAGCGGCGACCAGAAACCGATCAGCACCGAGCGGGTATCGGGCGTCATGCCGAACCGCGGCGACGGCGAACCGAGGTAGAGCCCGGCCGCGACCACCGCGATGGGGCCCGACAGGTTGGCGATGATCGCCAGCCGGTAGCAGCCCAGCACCAGCGCCAGCGAGATAAGGAGTTGCAAACCGTCGTCGTCGATCCGCCGCAGCAACAGCGCCGCCAGCCAGCCGGCGATGATTCCGAGCAGCGCGCCGCCAGCAATCTCGCGAAGGAGCGCCATGAGCACATGGCCGTGACCGAGATGAATCGTGTCGCCCTGCGT
>JBAQAB010000279.1:0-5472 GCA_049285535.1 Xanthobacteraceae bacterium | reverse complement strand
AGACCCACCCGCCCGCGGATTTCGACGATGATGTTGTCGTAGCTCATGGACGATTTTCTCCCCGCCTATTGCTGGCACGCCGGACAATAAAACGTCGAGCGGCCGTTCTGCACGATGCGCTTGACGGTGCCGCCGCAGGCCCCCTCCCTACCCTCCCCCGCAAGCGGGGGAGGGTAGGGAGGGGCACACGGTTCGCCCTCACGATCGTAGACGCGGAAATTGTGCTGGAACATGCCGAGATCGCCGTTGGTGCGGCGGTGGTCGCGCAGCGACGAGCCGCCGCTCTTGATCGCCTCGTTGAGCACCGCCTTGATGGCCTCGACCAGGCGCTTGGCGCGCTCGTTCGGCTCGCCTTTCCTGCCGGCGATCGTCGACGCCATTCGTTTGGGAGACAGCCGCGCGCGATAGAGCGCTTCGCAGACATAGATGTTGCCGAGCCCGGCGACGATACGCTGGTCCAGCAGAGCCGCTTTCAGACTCGTCTTCTTGCCTCGGCAGGCGCGCGCCAGCATGGCGGCATCGAATGCGTTGCCGAGCGGCTCGGGGCCGAGCCCCTTGAGAAGCGGCTCGTCATCGAGCTTGGCGCGCGGCACGAGCTTCATCGAGCCGAAACGGCGTGGATCGTTGAAGGTCACCGTCGCACCGGATGACATGTGAAAGACGATGTGGTCGTGGGCGACATGTTTTTCGCGCTGATGGTGATAGCGGCCGAGCTGCCGGTCTTTTTCGCGAAAAACATGAAACGATCCGGACATACCGAGATGCATCAACAGCACGTCGCCGGAGGACAAATCTGCGAGCAGATATTTGGCGCGCCGGCCGATACCCGTGACTGTCCTGCCGTTGAGCCGCTGCGCAAAATCCTTCGGCAGTGGCCAGCGCAGATCGCCCCGGCGAACTTCGACCTTGGTAAAGCGTTGGCCTTCCATGGCCGGTTCGAGGCCACGGCGTACTGTTTCGACTTCGGGCAGTTCGGGCATTGCTTCTTTCCGGTATTAATTAGCGCATGATCTTTCGCGAAGACTGGTATCCACTTTTCGGGATCATGCCTCATCGCGGCAATGTGGTTAATTTCAAACACATAGCGTCACTGGGCGCGCCGCGCTATGCTTATGCGCTAAAGGATCAGCGATGACAGAAACCGCTCATTTCGGCGCCCGTGAGGTACCGATCGAGGACAAGCAGGGCCTCGTCGACGACGTGTTCCACAGCGTCGCGCACCGCTACGACCTGATGAACGATCTGATGTCGTTCGGCCTGCACCGGGCCTGGAAGGATGCGCTGGTCACGGCAGTCGATCCGCCGAAAAATAGCCGCTTTGCGCTCCTCGACATTGCCGGCGGTACCGGCGACGTCGCCTTTCGCGTGGTTCGGCGCGGCGGCGCGCAGACGCGTGCGACGGTCTGCGACATCAACGCCGCTATGCTTGAAATCGGCCGCGAGCGAGCGGTTGCGCGTTCGCTCGATAATGCGATCACATTCGCCGAAGCCAACGCCGAAGCGTTGCCGTTCGCCGACAAGAGCTTCGACGCAGTGACAATCGCGTTCGGCATCCGCAACGTGCCCCGCATCGAGCGGGCGCTGGCCGAGGCCTATCGTGTGCTCAGGATCGGCGGAAAATTCGCGTGCCTGGAATTTTCCGCAGTCGACGTACCGGGCCTCGACCGGCTTTACGACTTCTATTCGTTCAATATCATCCCGGCGCTCGGCCGCGCGGTAACCGGCGATGCCGAATCCTATCGCTATCTGGTGGAATCGATCCGCCGCTTTCCGAGCCCTCAAGCTTTCGTCGCCATGATGCGGGCGGCCGGCTTTTCCCGTGCCGCGTTCCGATCGATGAGCGGCGGCGTCGTGACACTGCATTCCGGCTGGCGTTTGTGATCTCCGGCTCCGTGCACATTATTCGTCTTGGCCGCGCCGGCTTCGTATTTGCCCGCGAGGGTGTGTTCGGCGCGATCGATCCGGCGATGGTGCCGGTACCGGCTCGTCCATTGCTGCGCATGGCTCGCCTGTTTGAACGGCGCTCGACCGGCGCGGTGGAAACACGCTTGTCGACCGCGCTCGGCCGGCTCGGCCCCAGCTATGTGAAGCTCGGCCAGTTCTTGGCGACACGGCCGGACGTTGTCGGCGCCGGCCTGGCTCGCGATCTCGAACGCTTGCAGGATCGGATGCCGCCGTTTCCGCAAGCCGAAGCGGAAGCGGCCATTGCCGCGTCGTTTGGCCGGCCGGTCACGGCGGTGTTCGCGAGCTTCGGACCCCCAGTCGCGGCGGCCTCGATTGCCCAAGTGCACAAGGCAACGGTGGCGACGATCGCCGAGCCGCGCGCCGTCGCGGTCAAGCTCTTGCGGCCGGGTGTCGAACGGCGCTTTCACGCCGACCTCGCCGCCTTCGCCTTCGCCGCGCGACACGCCGAGAATCTCTCCGCTGAGGCGCGCCGACTGCGTCTCATCGAGGTGGTCGATACTTTGCGGCGCTCCGTCATGGTCGAAATGGACTTCCGCCTGGAAGCGGCGGCGCTTTCGGAAATGGCCGAAAACACCAAGGACGATCCGGATTTTCGCGTGCCGGCGGTCGACTGGGACCGCACCACCAAGGAAGTCCTGACACTGGAGTGGATCGACGCCACGCCGCTGTCCGACCGCGCGCAACTGGCGGCCAAAGGCTTCGATCTACGGCAGCTCGCCTGCGCCTTGATCCAGACCTTTCTCCGCCATGCGCTGCGCGACGGCTTCTTTCACGCCGACATGCATCCCGGCAATCTGTTCGTCGACGATGTCGGCCGGCTGATTGCCGTCGACTTCGGGATCATGGGCCGGCTCGGCGCCAAGGAGCGGCTGTTCCTTGCGGAAATCCTGCACGGCTTCATCACCCGCGATTATTACCGCACCGCGCAGGTTCATTTCGAGGCCGGCTACGTGCCGCCAACCCATTCGATCGAGGAATTTGCCCAGGCCATCCGCGCCATCGGCGAGCCGATTCACAATCGCGCCGCCGAGGATATTTCGATGGCGAAGCTGCTGACCCTGCTGTTCGAGGTGACCGGGCTGTTCGACATGCGCACCCGCCCGGAATTGCTGCTGCTGCAGAAGACCATGGTCGTGGTCGAGGGCGTGGCGCGCGCGATGGATCCCAAGCTTGATATGTGGAGCACCGCTGAGCCGGTGGTGCGCGAATGGATGGAGCGCAACCTTGGTCCTGCCGGCAAGCTCGAAGGTGCCGCCCAGGGGATCGGCGAAATCGGACGCTTCCTCGGCAACGTACCCGGGCTGCTGACGCAGGGCGCCCAGGTGCTCGAACGGTTGGACGAACTTACCCGCGAAGGCCTCCTGCTGCTGTCGCCGCAAACCGTCGCCGAGATCAAGCGGGACGAAACGCGTCTCGCGCGCTGGACTGTAGGCGCGCTCTGGGTCATCGCCGCCCTCTTATTGTGGCTCGCGATTAAACATTGATTGCAGTGATTGCACTGCAATCAATCTTGCAGTAATATCCTGATCTTGCATTAGGAAATACCAGTGGCCAGTCTCACCGTCCGCCAGCTCGACGACAAATTGAAGACACTGTTGCGGCTGCGCGCGGCGCGCCACGGCCGCTCGATGGAAGACGAGGTGCGGACCATCCTGCGAGCAGCCGCCGACGACGCCGGCCGCGATATCCTCGAACGTTTCGAGCCCCGTGCGCAATCGGCGCGGCAAAGGCCACCAGTTGCCGAAGCCCGCAGCCAGCGCATCTTGCTCATTATAGGTGGCGGCATTGCCGCCTATAAATCGCTCGATCTGATCCGCCGTCTGCAAGACCGCGGCGCGAACGTCCGTTGCGTTCTCACCCGAGCCGCGCAGCATTTCGTTACGCCACTGGCCGTCGGCGCGCTGGCCGGAGAACGCGCCTATACCGATCTGTTCGATCCACGGAGCGAATTCGATGTCGGCCACATTCGGCTTGCCCGCGATGCCGACTTTATTGTCGTGGCGCCGGCAACCGCCGATCTGATCGCAAAAATGGCGGGTGGCCATGCCGACGATCTTGCGACCGCGGTGCTACTGGCAACGGACAAGCCGATCCTCATCGCGCCGGCGATGAATCCGCAGATGTGGGCAGCCAAGGCAACGGCGCGCAATCTGGCGCAGCTCGCGGCGGACGGCATTCACGTCGTCGGGCCGAATGCCGGCGCGATGGCCGAGCGCGGCGAAACCGGTTTGGGCCGCATGGCCGAGCCGCTGGAGATCGTCACCGCCGCCGAAGCGCTCTTGCATCGCGCCGGAGCCTTATCCGGCCTGCGTGTTCTGGTCACCTCCGGACCGACCAGCGAGCCGATCGATCCCGTTCGCTTCATCGCCAATCGTTCCTCCGGGAAGCAAGGCCACGCCATCGCCGCAGCGGCGGCCGCGGCCGGCGCTGATGTGGTGTTGGTGAGCGGCCCGGTCGCGGTGCCCGATCACGCCGGCGTCGCCGTCGTCAAGGTCGAGACGGCGCGGCAAATGCTCGAAGCGGCGGAGAAAGCGCTGCCGGCCGACGTCGCGATTTTCGCGGCGGCCGTGGCGGACTGGCGTGCCGCCGAACCGAGCACAACCAAGATCAAGAAGCAGCAAGGCCGTACGCCGACGCTCAAGCTGATCGAGAACCCCGATATCCTGTCGACGATCGCGCATCGCAAATCCGCGCGGCCGCGGCTCGTGATCGGCTTTGCCGCCGAAACCGATCACGTCATCGCCAATGCCAAGACCAAGCTCGCCAAGAAAGGCTGCGACTGGATCCTCGCCAACGATGTTTCGCCGGCGACCGGCATCATGGGTGGCGACAGCAACACCATCCACTTGATCACGCCGGCGGCTGTAGAGTCGTGGCCGCCCCAGTCGAAGGATGATGTTGCCCGTATGCTGATCGAACGAATCGTAGCGGAGCTTGAAGGAGACAAGAGGTGAGTGCGGAACTGCGGATCATGCGTTTGCCCCACGGCGCCGATCTGCCGTTGCCGGCCTATCAAAGTGCGCACGCCGCCGGGCTCGATCTGCTCGCCGCAGTGGCAGCCGACGCGCCTGTCGAGATTGCCCCCGGCGGCCGGGCGATGATTCCCACCGGCATCGCCATCGCCCTGCCGCTCGGCACCGAAGGCCAGATACGGCCGCGCTCCGGGCTGGCCATGCGCCACGGCGTGACCGTGCTGAACGCTCCGGGAACCATCGACGCCGATTACCGCGGAGAATTACAGATCATTCTTGTTAATCACGGTGCGGAAGCCGTCGTCATTAGGCGCGCAATGCGCATTGCACAGCTAGTAGTCGCCCCTATACAACATGTAATTCTTGTTGAAAGCAGGGAATTAAGCGCGACTGAGCGTCAAGCCGGAGGTTTCGGTTCTACTGGAACGGTCACGAATACCGTGAGTAAGCATACCTAAACTTAACTTAAACTAGACCGCGCATAGGCGCGTAAGATATTAGCGGTGGGAGTGAACTAATCTCGACTCAAAGGCGT
>JBAQAB010000278.1:0-6955 GCA_049285535.1 Xanthobacteraceae bacterium | reverse complement strand
CCGATGGCCCCGCGGCGCCGGTCGTGCCGCATCCGGTCACCGGCACTGGCGTCACGCCGCTGCCGCGGCCGCGCCCGCCAGAGATTGCGTCGCGCAAGGCCACCGACGAGGCCAAACGGTCGGCGGCAAGTGCGCCTGACGCCAAGCCATCGCTCGCGGTCGATCCCAAACCGGATATCAAGCCGGATCCCAAGCCGACCGCAATGACCGCGGCTCCCGTCGTGCCGCCTTCGCCCGCACCGCACGCAGCGCCGCCGCCGACTGCGCCGGCCAACGCGGGCAAAGCGCCGTCCACTCTCACGATCAATAATTGACCGCTGCGCCATGTGTGGTGCGCAGACAAGCAATGGCGCGGCGCGCGATTGAGCTCGCTGCGGCCGCCGCGTAGCATGCCCCTATAACTAATGTATTTCGCCGGGGAGGCGCCGCCGTGAAGGTCTGCATGTTCCATTTGATGCCCTATCGGGGCCTGCCGGCGGATTTCGACCAGCGTTACAAATCGGCTTACATCGATCCGCTGTGGTTCGACGTCGCCGATGCCGACAAGGTCGGCGAGTATTACAACGCGACGCTCGATGAGCTCATGTTCGCCGCGAAATCCGGCTTTCACGGCTTGTGCACCAACCAGCATCATCAGAACGTCTATGGCTTCATGGCCAATCCCAGCATCATGGCGGCGGTGCTGGCCAAAGGCACCAACGGCCGGAACGTCGCCATCGTGCAACTCGGCTCGACGCTGCCCTCGACCACGCCGCCGACCCGCATCGCCGAGGAATACGCGATGCTCGACTGCATCAGCGGCGGACGCCTGGTCGCCGGTTTTCCCACCGGCCTGCCGTCCGACGCCACCATCTCCAACGGCGTCGTCCCGATCGAGCAGCGCGAGCGCTATCGCGAGGCCCTGGCGCTCGTTGTCAAAGCCTGGTCGGCGCGCGAGATCTTCGCCTGGAACGGTAAGCACTATCAGCTCGGCATGGTCAATCTCTGGCCGCGGCCGATTCAGCAGCCGCATCCGCCGATCTGGATTCCCGGCTCCGGCATTTCCGGCACCGCGGAATTCGTCGTCGGTGAGGATCATTGCTTCTGCCATCTCAGCTACTACGGCGCCAAGAACGCCAAGCAGGTGAACGATCGTTATTGGGATCTGGTGGCGCGCAAAGGCCGCGACGATAACCCTTACCGCTTCAGCTTCCTGCAGCTTATCGGCGTCGCGCCGACCGACGCCGAAGCCGAGGACCTTTACGCCGAGCACGCCGAGTATTTCTTCCACAAGCTCCTCTACACGCCGCCCTATTACCAGGCGATCCCCGGCTGCCTCGAATACGAGGCGCTGCGCCAGGCGCTGCATCACAATCCGCGCGCCGAGGTGAACCTGCGGGAGCTTAAGGCCAAGGATTTCTTCGAGCGCGGTTTTGTCGTCGTCGGCAGCCCGAAGACGGTCCGCGAGCAACTGCTCGACGGCATCAAAGAGCTGCGCATGGGCCATTTGCTGGCGCTCTTGCATTTCGGCTCAATGCCGACGGAAGTTTGCAAGGCCAACATCGATCTGTTTGCCCGCGAAGTGCTGCCGTATTTGAAAGATCAGTGGGACGACAAATACGAGGACCGCTGGTGGCCCGAGCGATTGAGGGCCAAACGTCCGGCAGCGGCGAAGATCGCCGAATCGGCCGCAGCGTCCTGACGGGCGGGAGACAGACATGGCTGCCGTCGACGTGCGCCGGATAAAACTCTGGCAGGATCGGATCGATACCGAAGTCGAGATCGCGGGCGAGGGGGCGCCACTCGTCTATCTCCACGGGCCGTGGGGGCTGGCGCCCGATCGCGCCTTCGTTGCCCGCCTCGCCGAGCGCCATAAGGTTTTCGCGCCGAAATTTCCCGGTACCAGCGCCGGCGATCCGAATTCGGTGCACGCGCTCGACGGCTGGCACGATCTCGCCGTCTATACCAGCGAACTGTTCGACAGGCTCGGACTGTCTTCGCCGGCGCTGGTCGGCCATTCCTTCGGCGCGCTGCTCGCCGCGGAATTCGCCGCCGCGGCGCCGCGCGCGGTCAGCCGGCTCGTGCTGATCGATCCGGTTGGCCTGTGGCGCGACGATCATCCGGTGAAAAACTGGATGATCTTGAGCGACGCGGTGCGCAAGGCTTCGCTGTTCGCCGCCCCTGACGGCGACGCCGCGCGCCGCTTCTTCGAAGTACCCGCCGAGCCGGCGGCGCGCGTCGACGTGCTCTCGCAATTCATCTGGGCGCAGGCCTGCACCGGCAAATTCGTCTGGCCGGTCGCCGACCGCGGCTTGGACCGGCGCATCCATCGCATCGTCGCGCCGACTTTGATTCTTTGGGGCAATGCCGACGGGATCGTCGCGCCGGCCTATGCGCAAGAGTTTGCCCGGCGCATTTCCGGCGCGAAGGTCGTGCTCATCGATGGAGCCGCCCACCTGCCGCAGCTCGAACAGCAAGAAAGGGTGGTTGCGGCGATTGGGAAGTTTCTGGCTTGAAACGTGACGACGTTACCGGAATGTCTGAGCCGCTTTTACAAAAGGGCTCGCGCTAAATTTCCAGAAACGGATAACAGTTCTCGTATTTCATTGTGATCATCCCCATATGTGATTGTGACAGCTAATAACTGGACATTGCGGCACCGTTGAGCTGAGTTTGAGTTTGCTCCGTTTGCCCTGTGTTACGCAGCGAGGGGGACCCATGTTCACCGCAGAGCAATTTCGTACGAAAGCCGCGGAAAGCGCTGAATCGATCAAACATACCGACGTTCCGAGCGAAATCAGCAAATTCGAGCGATCGATGGAAAGCTTCCGCCTGTTGGCTCAAAATGAGGACTGGCTTGCGGATAATTTCGAGAAAATGATCAGCTTGCGGGACATGCCCGCGGAAGCGGAGGCGGCTGGAAAACCGCTCGACAGCAAGACTGTCGCAGAGATCGAGGAACGTATTCTGCGGTGCCTCGGGGCGGCCGTGATCATGCAGTGGAACGCGATTCCGACGAAACTTCAACGCGAGTTGTTCGATACCGCGGGCTCTCTCGGCGACGTACTGCAAACAGGGGCGCTGCGAGGCCAAATTGCCCGCTTCCTGCACAGCCACAAGGATGAAGTGGGAAAGCCCGATGGCGCATAAATTCGATATCGGTCAATTGGTCGATCTGGAGCTGAGCTCGTTGCGATCGGCGGTGCGTGGCCCCTATGAAATTCGTCATCTTATTCCAGCCTCGGACCGCGATCCCGGCGATCCGTGCTACCGCATCAAGAGTATCGCCGAGAAGCACGAACGAATCGCACCTGAAAGCGAGTTGACGCTCTCGGCGGCGGTTTTCACTTAAATCAACTGACGGCGGTTGAAGGAACGCGGGCCGATGCTCAATTTTCCGAACCGAAGCCGAATTTTTGATCCGACCCGACGTGCGGTTCGGTTCTGGGGCCATGACAGCGCGATGGAATGGTCATTCTTCGCGAGCGAAGAAGCGCTCAAGCGGCTGCAGCCGGAAATGGATCGCGATGAAGCGGGCCTGCTGCTCGCCTTTGATGCCAATCGCCAGGCGATCTACGCCGCCGCGATCAAGGCGTATAACCGGGGGCGGAAAGGGTCGTACGAGCTTTTGGCCGCGGATTTCTGATGCCGCTCGGCATGCGCGGTTAAATAGTGCCGGGGTTGCGCTTGTCGAAAATGCCGAGATATTTTTGCGCCTCGATCGGCATGTTGGGCACGAGAATCATGCGGCCCATGAATGTCGTCCACGGCTTTTCGGCGACGGGCTGGAGCTGGGCAAAATTCCAAAATTGCAGCTCTTTCATCTCGATCTCGGTCACGGCGTTCTCGAGCACCCAGTTGCGGAGCATGCTGAGCCGGCTTCGCTCGGCGTCTGCGAACATCGCCTCCGGCATGGTTTTTCTCATTGCACCGTTCCTTTGCTGATGGGATGGGACCCGAGGTTTCGCGTTTACGGCGACAGAGCAGGTCCTTGACCTCGCTGTCCGTGCTCGTTCCACGGGGAAGAAGGTCCGTCAGCGGCTAGTCTTGCGCCGCCAATCGTAACCTTTCCCTTAGAGGATGATCCAAAACGCAGCACAAAATGCGCCTAATACGCGCGGGCGGCGACGCCAGCACCTCGCCTAACGGCGCTTCTTCGATCGCGATTTGCGGGCCGCGTAACGAGCGTCCCTGGCCGCCTTTTGTTCGGCTTGCAGCGTCTGTTCACGCTCCGCGCTTTCGGCTTTGGTGCGCTCGGCCTCAATCGCCACGTCGCGCGCCGCCTGTTGCGCGCGTTCGGCCTCGCGGGCTTTGGTTTCAGCTCTTTCGATCTCGCGGCTGGTCTTGATCTTGCCGCGCTCGGCAGCTTGCGCCGTCCGCGCCGTCAGCCGCTCTGCCAGCCCCGGGTCGGCGGTCTTGGCGCGAAACTTATCCAGCGCGGCCTTTCTGGCCTTGGCCGCCGCCTGTTGACGCTCGATAAAATCCGGTTGCTTAAAGCCAGCCATCGATCTCGACCGCGTTCTCTAATCTCGATTTTGTTTCATCAGCGCGGGCGCCAGCCAACGACCGTCGCTTCAATTGGGCCGCTGGTCTCTACGCTTTGCCAGGCACCGTTAGTCCATCGGCACAAAAATGGAATGACATAGGTGCCGACATGGTCCTCGCAAAGAAGCTCAAGCGGTTGGTCCGCCGGTGGAACGCCTTGGTGAGTGAAGGTGTCGATTCGCGCTTGCCGTGTCGCCATGCGGTCTTTATTGTCCTTAGTCGCTAGGGATTTGGCACCCCGTAGTGCGCCGCGATGGCATCGAGAACGGTTTATATAACGCCGACAACTCTGTAATCAACCGGCGGGGCGCAAAGCCGTTAAGCCCAATCACTCAGTAATCCCTGGAATCACGCAATAGTCCTCGCAATTCCCTCTAATTGTTCCCATATACTGTTGCGATGTCCAATTTTGGAGGGTGTTCGCTTTCGCCAATGGCGGAACGCGCCGGCTCGCGGCGCTTGGGTAACATTAGAATGGAATCACGCATCGCTCTGGTTTTGTGCTTGATGCTTGCTTCGGCCTTTGCCACCCGCGTCGGCAATGCGGCAGACCAGTCATCCGATCGGGTTTTTCTGCTGGATCTGCAAAAGGCGCTGCGAACCGACGATAAGGACTGGCTGGCAGGGCATATGCATTATCCGGCCAGCTATTATGGGCCGAACTTCATCATGATCAAGAACAGGGCGTCGTTCGACGATCATTACCGGATGCTCGTCGGACCGAAATTGCGCGCGATCGTGTTGGCGCAAGATCCAGATCGGCTTTTCAAGGACCGGCACGGCATAATGATTGGGAGCGATCCCAACATCTGGTTCTATAATTTTGGCAGCGGACCGGAAGATGTCCGCTACGAGATAATCACTATCAATGATACCGAATAATCTTTCTCAGCGAGAAGCAAAATGCACAAATTGAGAGACGACGGATACGCCAACTTCAAGAAGATCATGAATGGGAGGAAATGGGTTGGCCGTGTCAGCCGGGCCGGTGACGGCTTCCTCGGGAAAATCGGAGCTTGCGAGGCCGAAGCGCCGACGGAGACGGCGGCGCTTCGTGCAGTTGTAGCGAAGGCTCGCGGGGAGACGGTTGAAGCAGTGCCCGAGAGCCGCGTCGTCTCTAAGCGAACGTCGACAGTGCAAGTTGACACGGAGCGCGTGATAGAGTGGCTGCGCGAGCTGAGCCGCATCAGTGACGGTCATCCGGATTTTACCAATGCCGATGTGGCGCGCACCCTTGGCAAGAAACGTGCGGGGCAGGAGCTGAGCAATCTCATGTCGCGCCTTGACTTCGCGTGCTATCTCGCCGGGCTGCCCTCGATCAGCTGTACCGCGGAAAAGCCGTTCGCCGATGCATGGCAGCAACTCCATCGCAGCTGGAAATGGCCGGTCAAGAAAATGCGCGCCGCCGCAAAGGCTCATGTGTGGAGTTCGGCGGACTTCGATCTCATGCTGCAGGAAACGCAGCGCCTGTCTTATGGACTCGGGCACGTCGCTTGGAATGACGAACATGCCAAGAACGACAATAAAATAATGGTATGGGCGGGTGTTTGAGCGCAGAGCGGCCGGCTGCTTGCCTGCATGCTTACCGCGGCGCTAGCCGCCCCAGTTTTGTCGCCGCGCGCCGCCTCAGCCGCCGAGCGCGGCCCGTGCACCCCCGACGAAACCAGCGTCTTTAACTGTCGCAACGGGTCCAAAACCGCATCCCTCTGCCTCTCCGGCGGCGCGGCGCATCTCAGATATGTTTTCGGTTCGCCGGGCCGCACCGCGCTGTCTTATCCGGCGGCCACCGTTCGCCCCCAGGACGCCTTTCGTCACGGCCACATCATGTATTCGGGCATCGGCGGCGACTATCTCCAGTTCGACAATGGCGGCTTTCGCTATTTCGTCTTCTACATATTGGGACACGACACCGACAACCGCGGCGTCGTCGTCGAGCGCGATGGCAAGAGCGTCATGAATTTCGTCTGCAAGGGCGTCTCGTCGGACGGCCTGACGACCGACTTCTTCAAGTCCATGGCGCTGCCGGAAATCGACGACTACACGAACTTCGACGTCCCGCAGGTGTTTTTCCGCTCGGCGCGGTAGCCGGCTGGGCAAAAGCCGGCGTTTGCACGGCGCGCCCGCACCGAAATTATTCGACGTGCCGTTACCGGCGCAGGTCTGCGCGTTGAACGAAAATTGTCAAAGGACGTTGCCACGACACGGCGCCCCGATAGCAGGACGGAGTGGGTAGAAGCCCCCGCGACCGGTCCAAATCGTACCCGATCCGGAACTCGCACTGGTTGCATCCGCGCGGTGCGATATTGATGTGCGCTAGGCTTCGGAACCAAGACGTGACCAACCAGGAGCAAGATGCCCTTTCGGCGATTGCGGCGCGCTTTGCCGCGTCGCCGGCATTTGCGCAGGCGCTGCTGAGTTACAGCGCAGGGCT
>JBAQAB010000277.1:0-1524 GCA_049285535.1 Xanthobacteraceae bacterium | reverse complement strand
AAATGAGCGTGTCAGTGGCGCCGCAGCAGGCGCCGTCGAATGAAGGAAACGCGAGCCAGACGCGGCCCAATTCCAGCGGTCTCGACGAATGGCTGGCGAAGATCGAAGCGATGGGCGAGCTCAAGCGTATCAGCGCGGAGGTCGATCCCGACCTCGAAGCCGCCACCATCACTTACCTCGCGGCCAACGAAAAAGGCCCGGCGCTATTGTTCGAGAACATCAAAGGCCATCCCGGGCACCGCGCGCTTTACAACATGATCGGCTGCAATCTGTCGCGCTTTTGCCTGATGATCGGCGAAGAGCCGGTGGATCATCCGCTCAAGGCGGTGCAGGCGCTGCAGCGCAAGATGGGCCGCACGATGAAGGCCAAGGAAGTGCCGGCCGAGACCGCGATCTGCAATCAGAACATCGAGACCGGTGAGGCGGTCGACATCCGCAAATTCCCGGCGCAGCGTATGTGGCCGCTCGACGGCGGGCTTTATCTCGGCACCGGCGACGCGGTGGTGACGCAATGCCCGGAGACCGGGCGCGTCAATGTCGGCACCTATCGCATGATGATCAAAGGGCCGCGCGAGATCGGCATCTACACCTCGCCGGGCAAGGACGCCACGCTCGACCGCGAGAAGTGGTGGAAGATGGGCAAGCCGATGCCGATCGCGGCCGCTTACGGCATCGATCCGCTGTTGTTTCTGGTGGCGGCGACGAGCTTTCCCAAGACCGAATGCGAATATGATTATTACGGCGGCATCAACGGCGCGCCGATCGAAGTGTTCAAGAGCGATCTCACCGGCCTGCCGCTGCCGGCGCGCGCCGAGATCATCATCGAGGGCTTTGTCTATCCGGACGAGACATTCGCCGAAGGCCCGTTCGGCGAATTCACCGGCTATTACGGCCGGCCGGCCGGGGCGACGCCCTATATGCGCGTCGAGAAAGTGCGTTTCCGCAACAATCCGACTTTGACCTGCGCCTTGATGGCGGACGGCCCGGCCAACGAATGCGGCCTGTTCTGGGCGGCGCTGCGCTCGGCGGCGATCTGGTCGGATCTGCAAAAGCTCGGCATCCCCGGCATCCAAGGGGTGTGGTCGATTCCGGAAGCCGCCGGCTGGGGCATAACGGTCGTCTCGATCAAGCAGATGTATGCCGGCCATGCGCCGCAGGTCATGGCGCTCGCCGCGCAATGCACCGGCGGCGCCTATTTCGGCAAATATGTCATCGTCGTCGACGACGACGTCGACCCGAGCAACATCCATCAGGTGCTGTGGGCGATGGCGACGCGGTCGCGGCCGGCGCAATCGATCGACATCTTGCGCGAGACCTGGAGCACGTTCCTCGATCCGAGTCTCAATCCGCCGGAAATCCGGCCATGGGGTTCCAAGGCCCTGATCAACGCCTGCATGGACTACCGGCACATCAAGACATTCTCCAAGCGCACCAAGCTGTCGAAGCCGATGTACGAGCAGGTCGCGGCGCGATGGAACGAGCTCGGCTTTGCCGGCAAGCCGATGGAGGTGTCGGTATTCGAGG
>JBAQAB010000276.1:0-3446 GCA_049285535.1 Xanthobacteraceae bacterium | reverse complement strand
AACGGATCGAGCTCAATGATCTGGCTGCCGATATGCATGTCGACGCCGATGACGCGCACGCCCTTGAGCTTGGCGGCGCGCGCATAGACCTCGCGCGCGTGGCTGATCGGAATGCCGAATTTGTTCTCCGCCTTGCCGGTCGCGATCTTGGCGTGGGTCTTTGGATCGACGTCGGGATTGACGCGAATGGAAATAGCCGCGACGCGGCCCTTGGCGGCGGCGATCGAAGACAGTAGCTCGAGCTCGGGCTCGGATTCGACATTGATGCACAGAATGCTCTCGTCGACCGCCAGCGCCAGCTCGTGCGCCGTCTTGCCGACGCCGGAAAACATGATCTTGCCGGGCGGCACGCCGGCCATGCGGGCGCGCAGCAATTCACCCTCGGAAACGACGTCGGCGCCGGCGCCGAGTTTTGCCAAAGTCGCGATCACCGCCTGATTGGAATTCGCCTTCATGGCGTAGCAGACCAGCGCGTCGACGTAGGCGAAGGCGCCGGCAAAAACCTTGTAGTGCCGCTCGATGGTGGCGCTCGCATAGCAATAGAACGGCGTACCGACGGCCTCCGCCAGTGCCGTGAGATCGACTGCCTCGGCATGCAGCATGCCGTCGCGATAGTGAAAATGATGCATGGGAGGTACTTAAACCATCTTCCGCTTTTACTGAATACGTTTCCCGGACGCGGTGCAGCGCGCTAGCGGTGGACCGCTGATCCGGAATCGTCTCGTGCTCAATATTTGAAACGATCCCGGGTCTGCAGCGCACCACTCCGTGCTGCGCTGCGCCCGGGACACAATGAGGCTACTGCAAGAGCGGATCGAGGATGAAGGGGCGTTTCTGACCCGCCGCCGCCACCGGATTGCCGTGGGCGTCGAAGCCGTTTTTCATCGCGGTGTCTTGCGGCGAGCCGGGCGCCGGCGTGCCGTCAGGAGACTGCAGCTGCGACGTCGCGGCTGGCGCCGCCGCCGGTCCCGGCGGCAGCTCGAGCGGTCCCTCGCGTCCACAAGCGGAGAGTGTGAAAACCCCGGCCAGCGCTGCAATAAGCGCTATGGCACGCGGGATTTGCAAACGAACACGGCTCAAAACACGTCCCCCACCCGGCTTCCGGCAACCCCTTTAACAGACCGCACCGCGGCGGCGACATTGTGTCCGTAAAGCATCGCCCAAAGGCGTTGCCAAACGCTTATGCCTTTTTTGCCAGCCGCTTGAGCCAGCGTTTCGCCTCGCGGCGGACATTACTCGGCGCCGTGCCACCGTAGGCAGTACGGCTCTTCACCGACTTGTCGGCCGACAACACTGTGTAGACCGCCTTGGTGATCTTGCCAGTGATTTTGGGCTCGACCGCCTGCATGGTTTCGAGCGGCAGCTTGTCGAGTGGCAAGCCGGCTTTGGCGGCCGCCGCGACGATCCTGCCGGTCACATGATGGGCGTCGCGGAACGGCACCTTCAGCGTGCGCGTGAGCCAGTCGGCGAGATCGGTGGCGGTCGAATAGCCGTCGCCGGCGATTTCCTTCATCCGCGCCACGTCGGGCTCGAGATCGGCCACCATGCCGGTCATGGCCCGAAGCGATAAATCGAGCGCGCCGATCGCGTCGATCACGCCTTCTTTGTCCTCTTGCAGATCCTTCTGATAAGCGAGCGGCAATCCCTTGATCACCACGAGGAGCGCGGTGAGCGCGCCGACGATGCGCCCGGTCTTGGCGCGTACGAGCTCGGCGGCGTCGGGATTGCGCTTCTGCGGCATCATCGAGGAGCCGGAGGTGAATTTGTCCGACAGCCGGATCAGGCCAGCGAGCGGCGACGACCAGATCACGATCTCCTCGGCGAAGCGCGACAGATGCACGGCGGTGATGGCGCAGGCGGACAGCGTCTCCAGCACGAAATCGCGGTCAGCCACGGCGTCGAGCGAATTCGCCATCGGCCGCGCAAAGCCGAGCGCCTTGGCGGTCATGACGCGATCGATCGGAAACGAGGTGCCGGCGAGCGCGCCGGCGCCAAGCGGGCTCTCGTTCAGCCGCGCCCGCGCATCGGCGAAGCGGCCGCGGTCGCGGCCGGCCATCTCGACATAAGCGAGCAGATGATGGCCAAAGGTCACCGGCTGCGCCGGCTGCAGGTGAGTGAAGCCCGGCATCACGGTGTCGGCATGCTCGAGCGCCTTTTCAGCGAGTGCGCGCTGATACCCGGCGAGCGCCGCGTCGAGGCCGTCGACAGCGTCGCGCATCCACAGCCGGAAATCGGTCGCCACTTGGTCGTTGCGCGAGCGCGCCGTATGCAGCCGCCCGGCCGCCGGCCCGATCAATTCGCCAAGCCGGCTCTCGACGTTCATATGGATGTCTTCGAGCGCCCGCTTGAAGGCGAATTTGCCAGCCTCGATCTCTGACAGGATCGTGTCTAGACCGTGAGCGATCTGCTTCGCATCCTGTGCCGTGATGATGCCTTTTTTGGCGAGCATCGCGGCATGCGCCTTGCTGGCGGCGATGTCCTGCCGGTACAGGTGGCGGTCGACATCGATCGAGACGTTGATGTCCTCCATGATCGGATCGGGTCCCGAGCCGAACCGTCCGCCCCACATCTTGTTGCTCATGACGATCGCTTGTTAAGGGTTGCGCTTGTTAGAGGTTGCCGCTTGTTAAAGGTTGACTCATGACGCTCACGCCGAGGTTTTGCCGTTCATGACCGAACAAACAGCCGAATCCAACAACCCGTCCGGATTGCGCAAAATCGGCCGGCTGCGGCTGGTTTCCGCCGCAGCCGCGATCGGCATCCTCATTGTGCTAGCGGGGGTATACGGGATCGAGCACTTCCGAAGCAATCCGGCCGATGCCGCCTGTCGGCCGGCGGTTAATATCGCCCAGCGGATCGCGCCGCTGGCTCAAGGCGAGGTGGCGGCGCTGGCGCCGGCGCAGACGCCGTTCCGCGTGCCCGATCTGACCTTCAAGGACGCCACCGGCGCCGACAAGACGCTGGCCGATTGGCGCGGCCGCACCGTCCTCCTCAATCTATGGGCCACCTGGTGCGTGCCATGCCGCCGCGAAATGCCGGCGTTGGATGCGCTACAGGCAAAACTGGGAGGGCCGGACTTCCAGGTGGTCGCGGTCAATATCGACACCCGCGATCCGCAAAAACCGCGCGCCTTTCTCAAAGAGATCGGCGTCACCCACCTCGCTTATTATTCCGACCAGAGCGCGCGCACGTTCGAGGATCTGAAAGCGGCCGGCAAAGCCTTCGGCATGCCGACCACTGTCATCATCGACAAGAGCGGCTGCGAGATCGGCGACATGGCCGGCCCCGCGGAATGGGCGAGCAATGACGGCGTGAAGCTTGTCAGCGCGGCGATCGCGACTCCGTAGACCGATTAGAACCGCCGCGGCGCAACCAATGATCGCGCCGCACCACTCGATCAGAAGAATACCGGCGCTTATCCGCCCTACGCGGTCACGTCCAAGTTC
>JBAQAB010000275.1:0-8141 GCA_049285535.1 Xanthobacteraceae bacterium | reverse complement strand
GACGAACGCCGTCGAACCCGGTCGTCGTTATTGTGCCCTCGTCTTTGGCGAGCATCTGCTGCGCCAAGCCGTCGCCGGCGAATCGTTGTCCGATAAAGCGCTGTTGATCGGCGGACCCGGCAACGAGCGTGCCGTTGCCGTCGAGCAGCACGACCGACGCGCCCTGGCGCTGCGCGGCACTCGACGCCAGATCGCCGATCCATTGCAGATTGATGACGGCCAGCGCGACGCCTTTGATCGATGAATCGTCGGCGATGACCGGGAAAGTGGCGACCAGGCTTGGCACCTGATTGACACGATTAATCAGATAATTGCTTAGCGCGAATTCGCGCGAATGCAGCGCGGTCCCGAAATGCGGGCGATCGGAGACGTTCAGTCCTATCGCCAGCGGTTCGGTCGAGCAGATGATGCGTCCGTCGGTCGCGGCCACCGAGATGTCGCGAATCCAGGGGATATTGGCGGTCAGGCCGGTCATGTATTGACTGCAATTGGACCGATCGATCTGGATTTTGGCGAAGACGCGCGTGACGATCTGCAAAATCGCGCGAGTCGAGGAGATGATGTCGCGTTGCGCCTCGACGCCACGCCGGGCGAGATCGACGACATCGGCGTTGGCACGTTTGGTTCGCGCGGCCCGGGCCGCTTCGAGGCCGTGGACGCGCTCGAGCAGCAGCGGCGCGATCGCCAGAAGCGCCAACACGAGCAGCCGGGCGCGGATGCTCAGAAACGGCTTGTGGCGCCGCGACGAGGCTTGCGGTTTTGCTTTTTCGTCCGACATCGTGCCCACTCCCGCCCCGGTTTCAGAACCTAGCCGGAGCGCGTAAAAATGGGCCTTGAACGGTCGCTAAACTGTTCGTGCGATCGTTGACGATACGGAAACCATGATGGAAGCCGAGACGGAAAGCACGATGGAAACTATGGATCGGCAGGACGCCATGACGGCAGTGCGCGAGGACATCGCGCGCGCCTGCCGTGACGCTCGACGTGACCCGGCAACCGTTACGCTGGTCGCGGTATCGAAGATGTTCGGGGCCGAAGCAATCGAGTCCGTCATTGCCGCCGGCCAGCGCGTCTTTGGCGAGAACCGGGTGCAGGAGGCCAAGGCCAAATGGCCGGCGCTGATGGCCCGCCATCCCAGTATCGAATTGCATCTGGTCGGCTCTCTGCAATCGAATAAGGCGAAAGAGGCGGTGGCTTTGTTCGACGCCATCCATTCGGTCGATCGGGCAAGCCTGGCCGAGGCCTTAGCCAAGGAGATCGCCAGGCAGAAACGGCAGCCATTGCTGTTCGTGGAGATCAATACCGGCGCCGAGGCGCAAAAGTCGGGCGTACAGCCGCAAGAGGCCGATGCGTTTCTCGCCGGCTGCCGCGATCGCTACGGGCTCGTCATTTCCGGTTTGATGTGCATCCCCCCGCACGACGAGGCTCCGGCCCCGCACTTCGCACTCACCGCTAAGATCGCCGGCCGCAATGGGCTGAAATTCCTCTCGATGGGCATGAGCGCGGATTTTCCGATCGCCATCGCCTTCGGCGCCACCCATGTGCGCGTCGGCACGGCGATTTTCGGGTCGCGGCCGGCACTTAAGAATGAATGATGATTCTCGTCTTTGGTGACAAAGATCGAACCAATTTTAACAACGCGTTCCGCCGCAAGCCGACGCAGCCCGCCGTCGGCGCAAATCCGTCCCGCGCGACATGGATGAACACGGCGCTGCCGCGACCGGCCACCCGCGGCCTGGTGTTGTGGTCAATTTCGACGATCAGATCGTAGAGACCGTCGTCCCGGCGCAGCCGATCGCCTGGTTCATTGGCCGACCTGCGGAAGGCCCGGTTATAGCGGCGGTCCGTGGGGTCCTCGCACCAGGCATCGCTGCCGCCGATCCCACGCACCGGCAGCAAGGTCCGCGGCCGCGGCAGCCGATCCGGCCGCCACCACAGGCGGACCGGGCGAAAACGGCCGGCCGGCGTGCCGCCATCGCCCTCGCGCTTGGACGCCTTGATCCCGCCCCGGCCCAGCGCCACTTGCATAGGCTTGAATGCCCCGGGACCGTATAACCAGCCTTGCGAGCGCCGGCCCGGCCGGGAACGGATGCGGATGAAGCGAAACGAGGTTCGGCGCATCCCGGCCCCTTGGATTCCCAACGCCCGTCGGCTCTTGTATCCTGACGAACTCTACTTCGCGCCACTGGCGCGGCAAAGCGGCGGTGGGGCCCGGATTTAATGCCGAATACGCGGAAGATTCTCATTGTCGACGACGACTCGGAATTGCGCGAAGCGCTAACCGAACAACTGTCGCTGCACGAGGAGTTCGAGGCCGAAGCTGTCGACACCGGCAGCAAGGGCGTGCAGGCGGCCAAGACCGGGCAGATCGACCTCGTCCTCATGGATGTCGGCCTGCCGGACATCGACGGCCGCGAGGCCGTGCGCATCCTGCGCAAGAACGGGTTCAAGGCGCCGATCATCATGCTGACCGGCCACGATACCGATTCCGACACCATCCTCGGCCTGGAATCCGGCGCCAACGATTACGTGACCAAGCCGTTCCGCTTCGCCGTGCTGCTGGCGCGCATCCGCGCGCAACTCCGCCAGCACGAGGCGAGCGAGGATGCGGTGTTCACCATCGGCCCCTACACGTTCCGGCCGAGCTCAAAACTGTTGCTCAATCCAAAGGGCAACAAAGTGCGGCTGACCGAAAAGGAGACCTCGATCCTGCGTTACCTGTTTCGGGCTGGGCAGCGGCCGGTGTCGCGCGAGACGCTGCTGCAGGAAGTCTGGGGCTACAACTCCGGCGTCACCACCCACACGCTGGAAACGCACATCTATCGTTTGCGGCAGAAGATCGAGAAGGACGCCGCCGTGCCCGCTATCCTGGTGACCGAAGCCGGCGGCTACAAGTTGGTGCCATGATTTGTGCAATCACTCGGCGCCACGATTGGCAGCATGATTTTGCGCCCTGATCGCGGATTGTCATGACCATCGAGGATGACATCGCGTTTCTGAGCCAGGTGCCCGTCCTTCGCCGGCTCGGCGCCCCGGCCTTGCGCATCCTCGCCATCGGCGCCGAAGCCTATTCGGTCGAAGCGGGGCAAGTGCTGTTCGCCGCCGGCGACGCCGCCGACTGCGCCTATGTCGTCCAGCAGGGCTCTTTCCAGCTCACGCCGGAACGCGCCAGCGATGCCGACCTCGTTGCGGGGCCGGGCAGCCTGCTCGGCGAAGGCGCCTTGCTGGTGCAATCGCAGCGGCCCGGCACGGCGATCGCGCGCGAGGATGCCGTGGTGCTGCGCATCTCGCGCGCCATGTTTTTGCGGATGCTGGACAGCTATCCGGAGGCGGCGCTGCGCCTGCGCGAGCTGCTCGCGTCGCGCGCCGACCAATGGGCGCGCGAGATGGAGAACGTCCGCACCACGCTCGCCCGCAATACCGGGCCGCGCTCTTAGCTTTTCAATTCTTGCTCTGCCGGCGGTGCTCGATTTCCAGGCTCACCAGCCGCGCCAGCAAGGTCGCCGGATAGAGCTGTCCGATCACGCCTTCCAGATTGGCGAAACTGCGCGCCAAGGGATGGAGCGGCACGATGTCGCCGTAGCCCAATGAGGTCAGCGTCGTGAAGCTGAAGTAGAGCAGTGCCGCGCCGGAGCCATATTCAGTGCCGGCATGCGGCAGATTGCTAAACGAGCCCGGCAGCAGGACTTCCATCAGCCGGTAAATGGTGAAGAACAGCAGCGCGAAATTCAAATAAAGCACGACCGCGCCTTGGACGCGGTGAATGCTCACGCGCCCGGAGGCGAAAACCGCGCGAGCGATGACGACGCTCACGGCGGTAATGGCGAGGAGACGCCCGCCGGCGCTGAGCCATTGCGTCAGCGGCGATGGATCTTCGCGCCAAAGAAAAGTGCCGACCGGGCTGAGCACGACGGCCGCGGTCACGGCAATCGCGGCGATATGGCTTTGCCAAGTCACAACGAGAATGGAGATCACCAGCAGAATGAACATTGCCGGCAAGACAAATCCCGGCAGCACGCCCATTCCGGTGAGCGGGATAACGAGAAAAATCATCGACGCTTCGATAATCAACAGCGCGGTGAGGCCCGGCTCGCTGCTGACGTCGTGCCACTGTTTGACGCGGCGGCGCCAAGCCTTCGGCGAAGGATTTGGGGCCGGCTTCGCCGCGCTCATGGTTAGAGCTCCAGGGTCGCCGTCACCGGGACGTGGTCGGAGGGCCGCTCGGCGCCGCGATAGTTTTTGGCGATAGCGACGCCGGAGACGCGGTCGGCGAGCGCGTCAGAGCTCCAAACGTGGTCGAGACGGCGGCCGCGGTCGGCGGCGCGCCAGTCGGCGGCGCGGTAGCTCCACCAAGTGTAGAGCTTCTCCGGCTCCGGCGTGAGCCGGCGCATGCTGTCGATCCAGCCGCCGGCGCCGAGCGCTGCGGTAAATTTCTCGCATTCGATCGGGGTGTGCGAGACCACCTTCAGCATCTGCTTGTGGCTCCAGACGTCGTGCTCGCGCGGCGCGACGTTGAGGTCGCCGACCAGGATGGCGCGCTCGGACCCCGCCGGCCGCAAGGCCGGGGCGTCGCGCATCTCGTCGAGGAAGGCAAGCTTGTGCGCGAATTTCGGATTGACCGCCGGATCGGGAATGTCGCCGCCGGCCGGCACGTAGAAATTATGCACCGTAATCGGATCACGGAGCCCAGCGCGTTCGCCGAACACCGCGGAAACGTGCCGGCAGTCGATCTTACCGCAGAAGCTTTGGATGTTGAAGCTTTCGAACGGCAATCGCGAAAGCACGGCGACGCCGTGATAGCCCTTCTGGCCGTTGAGCGCGATGTTCTCGTAACCGAGTCGCTTGAAACGCTTGCGCGGAAAGGCATCGTCCGGGCACTTGGTCTCTTGCAGGCAAAGGATGTCGGGCCGGACCGCCTTGATGAATTTGGCAACCAGATCGATGCGCAGCCGCACCGAATTGATGTTCCAGGTTGTGAGCTTGATTTGCATGGTGGCGAAGGTGAGGGTCAACCCGCAATTACACCAGCATTAGGCAGCGTGTCATCATCCGCGAAGGCGGATGATCCAGTATTCCACAAGCGATCGAAAATTGTCCGCGGCGCAGCGTTTACTGGATGCTCCGCTTGCCGCCTACGCACTCCGTGCTTCGGCGGACTCAAACCCGCCGTAGCTCTCGCGTGAGCGAAGGCGGGTCGCGGAGCATGACAAAATCATTGGTTACTGATGCCGCCCTGACTGCCCTGATAATTGATCACGAACAGGTTCGGATCGGGCTTTTTGGTGGTGTCGAGATTATAGACCGCGACCGTGGTGTCAAAACCTTGCGGGTCGGTGACAGTCCATTGCTTGAGCGTGAGATCCTTGGCGTCGAACATGATCATCAGCTTGTCGGTGCCGATCATCACTTGCTTCTGCTCGATGGTGACACTGTCGAAAGTATCGTCGGACGTGACGCTGACGACGTCGGTGTCGCGCAAGAGGTCGAGGCGATCGGCGAGCAGATAGCGCAGCGGCGTCTCCGACAGTGGATAAAGATCCTGCGTCGCCAGCTTGCGGTCGCGCACCACCACCGAGGAGCCGTCGGAAATGATGTCGATCGGACTCGGCGGATTGTATTCGAAGCGTATGCGGCCCGGCTTTTGCAGATAGAACGTGCCTTCAGTGCGGCCGCCGTCGGGTCCGATCTGCACGAAATTGCCGACCATGGTCTGGATGCTCGACAGATATAGGCTGATGCGGTTGAGCAGCGCGCGCTGCTTATCGTCGAAGGCGGTCGCCTGATTGGAGAATAGGCCGCCTTTGCCGGAGAACGGGAAGAAGCTCGGAGCGCCCGACTGTGATGCCTGGGACGCTGGGGCCGCCGGGGGAGGCTGTGGTGCGGACGCCGACTGCGGCGCCGGCGCTGCCTGCGGAATCGGCGCCGGTGGAACCGGAATACTGTCGGTCGCCGCGGGCGATGAGGCGACGCCGGTTTTCGGCAACGGCGCAGGCGTCGGCAGTGGCACGTTCTCGGCGAAAACGCCGGCGGGCCTGAAGATGGCCAGTCCGCACATCAACGCCACGATTACGATCGCTGGGCCGAGTTTCGCTAAGCCCCGTTCCGCCATAAATCCGTCTCCCGCCGCTACGCCCCCGGTCATGCATCCAAGGACGCAATGCTCAACACGCCCGTGACCGAAGTCCGCTAAGCGCCCGATATGGCGAATTCGCGGCTACCCTTCACGCTTAAGACGCCAACGCTCGATTCTCAATAGGGATCGTCTTCGGCGCCCTCGACCAGGATTTCGCGTTTGCCGGCGTGGTTTGGCTGGCCGACGACGCCTTCCTGCTCCATGCGCTCCATCAGCGAAGCGGCGCGATTGTAGCCGATCTGCAGCCGGCGCTGAATGTAGCTCGTCGAAGCCTTGCGGTCGCGTGTGACGATTTGCACCGCCTGCTGGTAAAGGTCGCCGCCCTCGGCGCCGCCCATGGCGGTCGAGTCGAAGATCGGATTGCCGTCCTCGTCCTGCGGCTCTTCGGCGGTGACCGCTTCGAGATATTCCGGCTGGCCCTGCGACTTGAGGTGCCGCACCACCTTCTCGACCTCTTCGTCGGAGACGAACGGCCCGTGCACGCGGCTGATGCGGCCACCGCCGGCCATGTAGAGCATGTCGCCCTGGCCGAGGAGCTGCTCGGCGCCTTGTTCGCCTAAAATGGTGCGGCTGTCGATCTTCGACGTGACCTGGAACGAGATGCGGGTCGGGAAATTCGCCTTGATGGTGCCGGTGATGACGTCGACCGACGGCCGTTGCGTCGCCAGGATGACGTGCAGGCCGGCGGCGCGCGCCATCTGCGCCAGCCGTTGCACCGCGCCTTCGATGTCCTTGCCGGCGACCATCATCAGGTCGGCCATTTCGTCGACGATGACGACGATATAGGGCAGCGGCTCGAGATCGAGCTCCTCTTTTTCGTAGATCGCTTCGCCGGTCTCGCGGTTGTAGCCGGTATGGACGGTGCGGTTGAGCTTCTCGCCTTTTTTGTTCGCCTCGGCGACGCGCGCATTGTAGCCGTCGATATTGCGCACGCCGAGCTTCGACATTTTCTTGTAGCGCTCCTCCATCTCGCGCACCGCCCATTTCAGCGCCACCACCGCCTTCTTCGGATCGGTGACCACGGGCGTGAGCAGATGCGGGATGCCGTCATAGACGGAGAGCTCCAGCATTTTCGGATCGACCATGATCAGCCGGCACTGCTCCGGCTGCAGCCGATACAAGAGGCTGAGGATCATGGTGTTGATGGCGACGGATTTGCCGGAGCCGGTGGTGCCGGCGATCAAGAGATGCGGCATGCGCGCAAGATCGACCAGCACCGGTTCGCCGCCGATCGCCTTGCCAAGGCAGAGCGGCAGCCGGGCCGTGGTATCGGCATAATCGTCCGAGGCGAGCATCTCGCGCAAATAGACTCTCTCGCGCGTCGGGTTCGGCAATTCGATGCCGATGGCGTTGCGCCCCGAGACTACGGCGACGCGCGCCGAGAGCGCGCTCATCGAACGCGCGATGTCGTCGGCGAGACTGATGACGCGCGACGATTTGATGCCGGGCGCCGGCTCCAGCTCGTAGAGCGTCACCACCGGACCGGGCCGCGCATTGATGATTTCGCCGCGCACGCCGAAATCGCCGAGCACGCCTTCGAGCGCAGTGGCATTATCCTGCAAGGTTTCGGAGCTGACGGTGGCGCGGCCGCTCTTGCTCGCCGGCGTCAGCAATTCGAGCGGTGGCAGAACATAACCGCCGCTGGAACGGCGCGCCTTGGGCGCCCGCGGTTTTCGCACGCGCGGCGCGGCTTCGGCGTCGTCAGCCTCGTCGTCATCGTCCTCGATCTCAGCCCCTCCAGCCGGCGCGAAGCGCGGCTCGACGCGGCGGCGCGGCATCGCGGTATCGTCCCGCGCCGGCATCGGCGTCCGCTGCCGGCCGCGGAACAGCCACGCCAATCGCGCCCGGAAGCTCAACAGCGAATGCGCCAAAAAGCCGATCGAGATCCAGCCACCGTTGTCGGCGTCCTCTGCCGGCTCTTCGTCTTCCTCCTCGTCTTCTTCGTCCTCGTCGATGGCGTCGCGCCAGAGAATGCCGGCGGCGCCGGCGAAAGTAATGAGCGCGGCGG
>JBAQAB010000274.1:0-3687 GCA_049285535.1 Xanthobacteraceae bacterium | reverse complement strand
TTTTTGACCCGACCAAGCGGCTGCCGCAATTAGCCGCTTCAAAACGCCGACGGCTCGCCTTACATCTCAAGGTGTTACGACGCAGAGATCACATGCCCGATCCCGACAGCCAAAAGGGAAGCCAGCGCCGGTCGATGGTCGCGCTCGGCGTGGTCGTGGTCCTGTTCGTGGTCGGCTGGATTTTGGCCCGAGAACTTTACGCCAACGAGAAAATCGAGGACTGCGTCATGTCCGGGCGCACCAATTGCGTGCCGATCGATACCCAGTCGTATTGAAACGGTTGGTGGTTTCCAGCGTTTTCCACTGCAAAAACCATGAGAGTTTCACGCCGCCGTCGCCGTGGTGCCATAGACGGCGCGCACTATCGAGTCGTCAAGGTGCGGTGAGGTGCGTTCGTCGAGGAGAACCGACGATGATCGTCCAATCCGCGTGCCAAGGTCCGGAGCCACGGTTATTGGCGAGCGACAGTCTCAATAGGCCGCAATGTCCCCGCTGCGGCAGCGTATTGCTGGTCGCCGAAAGCTCCCGCTTCGATGCCGGTGCTTCCAATGCGATGGGCCGGATCGACCACGACTGGTCTTGCGATGACTGCGGCAACGCGTTCGCGACTTCTATCCGATTGTGCTCCCGTTAGACGAAAGCGTTATAAATCCCGCGTAACAGACTGCGTCTTTTCAGTAAATCAAGCGTAAGTGTCCTTGGACAGATCGGCGATGATCGGGCCGACGGCCTGGTACGGGCGGCGGTAACACGCAATAATGCCAGCCGACCCGGTGTTTGTGCCGTTGTCGCGGAACCGTCCACAAGGAGGATCACATGCGTCAAACGTTCGATCGTCGGTCAGTACTGGGGATTTGCGTAGGCAGCGCCGCCGGCGCCGCGCTGTTGGCGTCTGGCGCGCCGAGCTACGCCGCCACCACGACGTTCAAGGCCGATCTCAAGGGTTCAAGCGAAGTTCCGCCGAACACGACCGTCGGGACTGGCACGGTCACTGCGACCTTCGATCCCGCAACCAAGACGTTGTCCTACAGCGGCAGCTTCTCGGGTCTCACCGGCCCGGTGCTGGCGGCCCATTTCCACGGCCCGGCCGAGCCCGGCAAGAACGCCGGTGTGCAAATTTGGATTTCGGAAAAGGGCAAGACGTTCGAAAGCCCCTTTAATGGTTCGGTGAAGCTGACGGATGCGCAGGCCGCCGATCTGATGAACGGCCAGTGGTATGTCAACCTTCACACCAAAGCCAATCCTGGCGGCGAATTACGCGGCCAGCTCGTGAAGTCGTAACCGCGCCGGCGTGTTGCGTCGATTACTGGCGCGCTATGTGACCCGCCGATCCTGCGTATCATGGATCGGCGGGTTCCTTTTATCTCATCTGTAGCGCGCTATTGCTTCGGGATATGCGCGTCGTCGATGACCTTGCTCCATTTCGCGATATCGGACTTCATCCGCGCATCGATTTCTTCGGGCGTTGAGGCTTCGGCATCGATGCCGAGATCGAGGGCGCGTTTCTTTATTTCCGGATCGGCGAGCACGTCGCGCAAGGCGGCATTGAGCTTGTCGACGACGGCAGCCGGCGTGCCGGCCGGTGCATAAAGCGCATTCCACGACGTGACGTCGAAATTCGGCACGCCGGCTTCAGCCACCGTCGGGATATCCGGCAGTTCCGGCGAACGCTTGGTGCCGCTGGTGGCGAGCACGCGCGCCTTGCCGCTTTGCAGGCTCGGCTTTACTGCCGCGTAAAACTCGACCTCCATCTGGATGTCGCCGCGCAACAGCGCCACCACCTCATCCGGTGAGGTCCGGAACGGCACGATGACAACATCGGCGCCCGACATCGATTTGAACAGCTGCGCGGTGAGGTTCTGCGTCGAGCCGACGACGATCGAGCCGAGATTGAGCGTGCCGGGCTTGTCGTGCGCGGCTTTGAGGAAATCGCCAAGCGTGTGATAGGGCGAGTCCGCCGAGACGACGAATTCGAGACCGAAATAGCCGATTGCGGAAATCGGGGTGAATTGTTTCACCGGGTCGAACGGCAGATGACTGAACAGCGGCACGCTGATGGCCGTGCCGTTGGTGAAGAAGGCGAGCGTGTAGCCGTCGGCGGGGCTTTGCAGCACGCCATGCGCCGCGGCGATGCCGCCGGGTCCGGGCATATTCTCGATGATGAAATTTTGGCCCAATTTCTCGCTGAGCTTCTCGGCAACCAGCCGCGCCGTGATGTCGGCAACGCCGCCGGGCCCGAATGGCACAAGAATACGAACCGGATGGTCGGGATAGGCGGCTTGCGCCGGCGCGACGGCGGCCATGCCGGTTAGCGCCGCGAGCGATATCGCAAAAGCCGCCACCCGCCGATTGACGACAGCCCGCAATGAGTCAGTACTCAAACGAAACATTCCGTGATCTCCAAGTGGCTTTCAGGGTGGGTGTTTCGGATCGCGCCAATGACGCTCACTGGCTCGCAATATCGCGCTTTGCCGAACATTGCTCGGTCGTTTGCGCGACATAATCGGCAAATTGTCCCGCCGCTATGGCAGCCCGCGCTCCGGCCATCAGGTCCTGGTAGTAGAACAGATTAACGACCGACAACAGCGTACCGCCGAGCGCTTCGCCGGCTTTGAAAAGGTGATGCAGGTAGGCACGCGAGAAATCGCGCGCGGCCGAGCAGCGGCTCTCGGCATCGAGCGGGCGCGGATCGCCCGCATGCTGCGCATTCTTGATGTTGATGGGGCCGAAGCGGGTGAAAGCAAGGCCGTGGCGGCCGTTGCGGGTCGGCAGGACGCAATCGAACATATCGATGCCGCGGCCAACGGCCGCCAACAGGTCGGCCGGCGTGCCGACGCCCATAAGATAACGCGGCCGATCAGCGGGAAGCGCCGGCGCGGTTTCGGCGACCACCTTGCGCATCACCTCCGGCGCCTCGCCGACGGCGAGGCCGCCGATGGCATAGCCGTGAAAGCCGATGTCGATCAGCGCGCGCGCGCTTTGCTCGCGCAAGGCATGATCGTCGCCGCCCTGCACGATACCGAACAGCGCGCGGCCCGGGCCGGCCATTTCGAACGTCCGCTTGCAGCGTTCGGCCCAGCGCAGCGACAGGCGCATGGCGCGCTCGATCTCGGTCCTCTCGGCGGGAAGCGATACGCATTCGTCGAGCTGCATGGCGATGTCGGAGCCGAGCAGGTTTTGCACTTCGATGGCCCGCTCCGGCGTCAATTCCACCATGGCGCCGTCGATATGCGAGCGGAAGGTCACGCCGGCCTCCGCCACCTTGCGCAAGGCCGATAGCGACATCACCTGGAAGCCGCCGGAGTCCGTGAGAATCGGATAGGGCCAGCGCATAAAGGCGTGCAACCCGCCCAACGCCGCGATGCGTTCCGCGCCCGGACGCAGCATCAGATGATAGGTGTTGCCAAGAATAATATCGGCGCCCGATGCGCGCACGTCGTCGTGATGCACGCCCTTCACCGCCGCCTGCGTACCGACCGGCATAAAGGCAGGGGTGCGCACCACGCCGTGCGGCGTGGTCATTTCGCCGCTGCGCGAGGCGCCGTCGGTTGCGGTCAGGTGGAACGAGAACGGCTTATGCGTCACGGCGTCATCGGGCGCGTTTACTGGGCAGGGCGACATCGTTAGGATTGGACCAAATCAAAGAGGGAACGGACCCTGCGCAGGAGATAGACCATGGCCTATACG
>JBAQAB010000273.1:0-3762 GCA_049285535.1 Xanthobacteraceae bacterium | reverse complement strand
TCGGTGATGAAGCGGCCGACGCGAATATTGTATTGCGCTCCGAACGCATCGCCGGTGAACAGGCCGCTCTCGCCTCCCGGCTCATCGTGGCCGCGAACGTCGTAGATCGTGAAGTCGTTGCCAAGCGCAGGCTGCGACACGTGAATGTCGGTCGGCGCCCAGAATTCCCTGTTGTATCCCCATGAGAAGTACCACTCGCCGCCGGTAAAAAACTGCCAGAACGGACTCTCGGCATCCCTGGAGAACGGAGCCTGTTGCGGCGGCACCGGCGGCTGCGCCGCGGCAACGCTTGCCGCCAGCGTGGATGAGGGCAATTGCAGCGGTGCCGTTTGTGCGTGCGCGACCGTGGCAGCCGCAAAGAGAACCAGGACCAACAGAATTGACCGATGCCAGCGACACATCACACGAGATATTCCGCAGCTGCGACAGATCCACCCTCTCTGACGATATCAATTCGCCAGGTGCCCACAAAGCGCCAAATCCGGGCAAATGGTAAATCCGCCTCGCGTCCAATTGACTGCAACGGCCTTTCGCTCATCGGCTAACGGCCTTGATGGCCGTCGAGGCCGACCCCTTTGAGATGGCCGAACAGCGCCGCAAGCTTCGCTTGGTCTGCCTCCGGCAGCGGCGGCTTGAGCAGCGACGCCACGTTGGCCCGCAGATGTTCGGCGTCGCCGGTGCCGAACAGCACGACGTCGGCGCCCGGCTCGTGCCGCGCAAAGCGATAGGCGGCCTCGATCATATTGGTGGCGCCATGCTCGTGAATCAGAAAGCCGAGCGGGTCGTCGGATTCGCTAAGCCATTTTTCGACCAGGCCCTTGGCGGCAAGCGCCTTCATCTCACGTGCAACGCGCGGCGGATCGGCAAAGATGCTGCGCACCGCGAACATCAACAGCGTACCGACTCCCTTTGTGCGGGTAGCCGCAAACACGTTTTCCCGCGCGCCCTGGTGCATCATATGGAAGCCGACCATGAACACTTCCCAGACCGGATCGCGCAACGCGCGCTTGAGCATTTCATTGGTGAAATCGACGATCGGGTTTTCGGTCAGTCCGATATGCCGGATTTTGCCCTTCTGCTTTTGCGCGGCGAGCGCCGGACCGAGCGTGTTGAGCGCATAATCGTACATTTGCGGCTCGACGCCATGCAGATTGAACACGTCGATATGATCGGTGCCTAACAGCCGCAACGAATTGTCGAGACTCTCAACCATGCGCTGCGGCGTCCACCATTCGCCGGCACGCTGCACACTCGATTTGGTAGCGACCACGACTTTGTCACGAGGCACCGATTTAAGCGCTCTGCCGACTACGCCCTCGGTGCCATAGGCCGGCGCGGTGTCGATGAAATTGACGCCGAGATCGATGGCGTCGAGCACGAGACGCGCGGACTCGTCCTCGGTCCTGCCGGACTTGAGTCCCATCCGCGAAAAGCCGCCGGTGCCGAGCCCGGCGACGCTGACGCGCAGGCCGGTCTTACCAAGGGTGGTGTATTGCATTTTGGCCTTCTACATGAGGACTGACGACGGGTTCTATTATTGCAACCCGTTGACCCACCACGGGCTTTCGTGTCACGTCCGGCGACCGTAAAAGACCGCAGCATAAATCGCAAACCGATGGCCATCGACCGCTACAATGCCCGCTACGCCGAGGCGCGCTGGCAGAAAATCTGGGACGAGCGCGGGATCTTCGCCACGCAGAACGCCGACCCGCGGCCGAAATACTACGTGCTGGAAATGTTCCCTTATCCGTCGGGGCGCATCCATATGGGCCACGTCCGCAACTACACGATGGGCGACGTGGTGGCGCGCTACAAGCGCGCCATGGGCATGAACGTGCTGCATCCTATGGGCTGGGACGCCTTCGGCTTGCCGGCCGAGAACGCCGCGGCGGAACGCAAGATCCATCCCAAAACGTGGACCTACGACAACATCGCGGTGATGAAGAAGCAGCTCAAATCGATGGGGCTGTCGCTCGATTGGAGCCGCGAGATCGCCACTTGCGATCCGGCCTATTACAAGCATCAGCAGAAAATGTTTCTCGATTTTCTGGGCAAACGCCTGGTCGAGCGCGAAAAGCGCAAGGTGAATTGGGATCCGGTCGATCAGACCGTGCTGGCCAACGAGCAGGTGATCGACGGTCGCGGCTGGCGCTCCGGCGCGCTGGTCGAGCAGCGCGAGATGAGCCAGTGGGTCTTCAAGATCACCAAATATTCGCAAGAACTGCTCGACGCGCTCGACACGCTCGACCGCTGGCCGGAAAAAGTCCGGCTGATGCAGAAGAACTGGATCGGCCGCAGCGAGGGCTTGCTCGTCCGCTTCGCGCTCGATGAGGCGACGACGCCGGCCGGCGAGAGTGAACTGGACATCTTCACCACGCGGCCGGACACCTTGTTCGGCGCCAAATTCATGGCCCTGGCGCCGGATCATCCGCTGGCGCTGGCGGCCGCCGCCAAAAATCCAGCGCTGGCGCGATTCATCGAGGAGTGCCGCCATCGCGGCACGGCGCAGGCCGAGATCGATACCGCCGAGAAACTCGGCTTCGACACCGGCATCAAGACCGTGCATCCGTTTGATCCGGACTGGAAGCTGCCGGTCTATGTCGCGAATTTCATTTTGATGGAATACGGCACCGGTGCGATTTTCGGCTGCCCGGCGCACGATCAGCGCGACCTCGACTTCGTCAACAAATACGGCCTCGGCAACGTGCCGGTGGTGTGTCCGCCGGGTCAGGATCCCAAGACCTTTGTCATCACCGACACCGCCTATGATGGCGACGGCCGCATGATCAATTCCCGCTTCCTCGACGGCATGACCATCGCCGAAGCGAAGGACGAAGTCGCACGGCGGCTGGAACAGGAGACTGCCGGCAATCGCCCGGTGGCGCAGCGACAAGTGAATTTCCGGCTGCGCGACTGGGGCATTTCACGGCAGCGCTACTGGGGCTGTCCGATTCCGATCATCCACTGCGATGCCTGCGGCGTCGTGCCGGTGCCGGAAAAGGATCTGCCGGTGACGTTGCCGGAGGACGTCACCTTCGACCGGCCCGGCAATCCGCTCGATCATCATCCGACCTGGAAATACGTCACCTGCCCGCAATGCGGCGGCAAGGCGCGGCGCGAAACCGACACCATGGACACCTTCGTCGACTCGTCCTGGTATTTCGAACGCTTCACCGACCCGTGGATCACGACGGCGCCGACCGACTTAGCCGTGGTCGATGCCTGGATGCCGGTCGATCAATATATCGGCGGCATCGAGCACGCGATCTTGCATCTGCTCTATTCGCGCTTCTTCACCCGCGCCATGAAAGCGACCGGCCATGTCGGCGTCGACGAGCCGTTCGCCGGCCTGTTCACCCAGGGCATGGTCGTGCACGAGACCTATCGCACCAAGAGCGGTGAATGGGCTTCCCCGGCGGAAGTGAAAATCGACAGCGACGGCGACGCGCGCCGCGCGACTTTGGCTTCAACCGGCGAGCCGGTCGAGATCGGCGCCATCGAGAAAATGTCGAAGTCGAAGCGCAACACGGTCGACCCCGACGAGATCATCGAGGCCTACGGCGCCGACGTGGCGCGCTGGTTCATGCTGTCGGATTCACCGCCGGACCGCGACGTGGAATGGACCGAGCGTGGCGTCCAGGGCGCCTGGCGGTTCGCGCAACGGCTGTGGCGCCTGGTCGGCGAGGCGGCCGAGATCGCCAAGCCGGCGCCGGACGCACGACCGGACGCGTTTTCGCCGGCGGCGCTTCGGCTACGCAAGGC
>JBAQAB010000272.1:0-7360 GCA_049285535.1 Xanthobacteraceae bacterium | reverse complement strand
AATAGGCGTAGCAATCGCCGCCATAGCGCGACAGCCGCACCGCGTTCTCAACGCGGCCGAAGCTTTGCCGGTCGGCGGTGTTCATCAGGAGCGGACTGGTGGTGGCGAGGATGGCGTCGCCGAGCGAAGCGCAGGGTCGCACGCGCAAATCGCGATCGCCGGCCGGGCCGCGATAGTGGGCGCCGCGGCCGTCGCCGGAGAAATGCTCGCGGATGAACGGCTGGTGCATCATGCCATAGATCGGCTCGCCCCGGCGGGTCAGCGCAATCAGCGTGCCCCAGACCGGCATGCCGCAGATGAACGATTTGGTGCCGTCGATCGGATCGAGCACCCAGACGTATTCGGCATCCGCATGGTCGGCGCCGAATTCCTCGCCGACGACGCCATGCTCGGGAAAGGTCCGCTTGATCAGCGCGCGCATCGCGGCCTCCGCGGCGCGGTCGGCGGCGGTCACCGGATCGAAGCCGCCGGAATGGCTTTTATTCTCCAGCCCAAGACTTTCGCCGCCTAGCGCGCTGCGGAAGAACGGCCGGATGGTCTCGCCGGAAACGGCGGCGAGTTCGTCTACGAATGCCGCAAAGTCGATCGCTGTCATGCGCGCCCTCAGCTGTTGCGGGTTCGAGTAGCGGAGCTTTCACACCACGGCAATCCGCGGGCAGGGCGTGACTTGCCGGCCACACCCGGCGTTAATCCGATATGCAAAATTGGGCTAGCCGGGCGGCGTCACTTTGCAGCGCTCCTTGGCGGTATTTTAAGCAGAGCGGAGCCGTCGACCAAATCATTGATCTTGAAGGATTTATTCTAAAACCCGGGAGCGGTACCGCAGCCGTGGCGATCAAGCTCCTAAATTTGCGGCAGCGGCAACAGAGAAACCCCCAGGAAATAGGTCAGTAGCTCTTGTATTTTGTGCAGCGCGGTGTATGTTGCTGCAGTGCGGTAGCGAGAGGTTCCCTCCCGTTACCGTCGCCCTCCTTGGGCGTTTCCTCCCTAGACTTGGGCCGCTCCCGCAAGGTGAGCGGCCCTTTTTCTTTCAACGCCAGATTGGCTATTCCGCTGCGGCGCGGTAGGGCCGCAATTCCTCGATCGGGATCGTGGCAAGCCGCTCGGCCAGCTCTTCGAATTCGCCGGCAAGCTTCGCAAACGAAGCGGAACGTTCGTAGCGCCGCTCGTCCATATAGAGCGCGCGATTGATCTCGAGCTGGATCGCATGCAGGCCGGTGGTCGGATTGCCGTAATGCTCGGTGATGAAGCCGCCGGCATAAGGCTTGTTGCGGCTGACCGTATAGCCGAAGCCACGCAGGCACTGCTCGATCGTCTCGGCCACCACGGCTACGCAGCTCGTGCCGTAGCGGTCGCCCAGCACGAGGTCGGCGCGCGGCCGCTCGTCACGGCCCCCGGTCGACGACGGCATGGAATGGCAATCGACCAGAATGGCAGTGCCGAAATCGCGCTGCAGCCGCATGAATACCCGCCGCAGCATCCGATGATAGGGCTTGTAGAGCCCGTCGATCCGGCGCAGCGCTTCGCCGACCGAGATGCGCTGATCGTAGATTTCCTGGGCGTCGCCGACGACCCGCGCCACGGTGCCGAGCCCGCCGGCCACCCGCATCGAGCGGGTATTGGCAAACGACGGCAGCCGGCCGTCGAACATTCGCGGGTCGAGTTCGTAGGGCTCGCGGTTGACGTCGACATAGCAGCGCGGGAAATGCGCCCGCATGATCGGGAAACCGCGGGCGGCCACGCCTTCGATCAATTCGCCGACGAAACTGTCCTCGGAGCGGCGCAGCGTCGCCAGATCGAGGCGCGAGGTCTGCAGGAACTCGGCCGGATAGACGCGCCCGCTATGCGGCGAATTGAACAACAGCGGCCCGCGGCACGGCGCCGGCTCGGTCGTCTCGAACGGGGGATCGAATTCGTACTGGATTTCCGACATGACGCCCGGCGGGCTTTCCGTGACACGCGATCCGGCACCCGTTCCCTAGCGTGCGCCTGCGACCATTGTCCATAGGCGTTCTGGCTTGCCAAGACCACTTAGCGCCGTCGTTATATGGCCGTCTTTCACTCGATGTTTACCGGCCATCCGGCTTATGGAAGTGTAGGGGGGCCGGCGTAAGCCGGGCGTGAGTGATCATGTCTAAAATTCTGCTTGCCGAAGACGACATCGATATGCGGCGTTTTCTCGTCAAAGCGCTGCAAAATGCCGGTTTTGAGGTCATTTCCTATGACAATGGCCTATCGGCCTACCAGCGCCTGCGCGAGGAGCCGTTCGAGCTTCTCCTGACCGATATCGTCATGCCGGAGATGGACGGGATAGAACTCGCTCGCCGCGCGGCCGAGCTCGACCCCGACATCAAGATCATGTTCATCACCGGCTTCGCCGCCGTGGCGCTCAATTCCGATTCCACCGCGCCCAAGCACGCCAAGGTGCTGTCCAAACCGATCCATCTGCGCGAACTGGTCAGCGAAGTGCATAAGATGCTGGCGGCTTAAGCCGGCCGGAGATGTGAACTCGCGCGGCCCATCGCTACGGCGCTATCCTGCTTTTCGATGGGGCGATGCGATGAGTTGCGGCAAGATTCGCGCGGCGATGACTTCCAAGACCGCATCTCGCGTGTCGCGGCACTGTGCCAGCATTCCGAACGCGTCGTCGTCTTCCACGTTGGGATTACTGAGCGCGCGCACCCGTTCAAGAAGCGTTTCGAAGCCAAGCACGCCCGCGGCATTAATGAGTTCGTGAGCCTCGCGGCGCGCGCGAATGTTGCGCGGGTCTGCGACGTCGACGCGGCCTGACGCTGTCGTCACATCGGCTTGCCGATGCCGCGTGCCGCGGCGCGGCGGCAGATCAGATCGGCGAAGGCGATATCTTCCAACGCGATGCCGAGTGACTTGAACAGCGTGGTATCGGCCGGGCCGCGGCGGCCGGGAGCTTTCCCGGTCATGACGTCGCCGAGCTCGACAATGTCCTGCCATTTCAGGCGGCCGGCGGCGACGAGATCGCGGTATTCGGCGGCTTCCTCTTTGGCCTGTGCCACATGATCGGTTGCGCGCACCGTGGCGCGCAGCACCGTTTCGGTATCGACTTCGCGCCGCGTCGCGGCATTGGCGCCGGCGGCGTTGACGTGCACGCCGGATTTCAGCCAGTTGGCGCGCAGCACCGGCTCGGCCGATTTGGTGATGGCGATGACAATGTCGGCCTCGGCGACCGCGGCTTCGGCGGATGCGGCCGGCGCAGCGGCGACGCGGAGCTCGCGCTCGATGCGGTGCGCGAAGCCATCGCGGTGCGCGACCGTCGGGCTGAACACGCGGATGTCGGTAATCTCGCGGACCGCGCAGACCGCGGCAACTTGGGTGAACGCCTGCCGGCCGACGCCGATGACGCCGAGCGTGCGGGCTTCCGGCCTGGCCAGCAGTTTGGTCGCTAATCCGCTCGCCGCACCGGTGCGCATCTGGCCGAGATGGTCAGACTCGATCATCGCCAATAGCCGACTGTCATTGGCCGAATAAAGCAGCACGTGCGAGCAACCCGCCTCGGAAGCGATGTGGTAGACTTTCAGGCCGAACAAGCCCTTGGCGCCCCGCGCCGCGCCCATCAAATTGAAAGCTGCAGCCCTCGCGGATGCCCGCTGGCGCGGCAGGTTGACGGTTGCCGCATCCGACCAAGTCGCGAACAGGTCTTCAAGCGTGGCAATCGCGTCCTTGACCGTGACCAGCCGGCAAACGTCGTCTTCGGTCAAATAGATCGCAGTGTCCGATTTGGATGTGCGGCTCGTTTTAACTCTGTTCGAGGCGCTCTTACCTTTCAGTCCCGGCTTCGCCTTGGCTTTTCTCGCGGCTGCGCTCTTTTTGCTGACCTTGCTCATAGCTCTCTTCGGCCCCTCTTCGCCTCTGTGTACGATCGCCAGCGCGACCCCGAGCATAGTTCAGTTGGGGAAAGCCAGCACAACCGTCATAAACATTTCGTGCGATCGTGGTTTCAGTGGCGGGTGGATGCAATTGGAGATTGTGACGCCAAAAAGCCTGAGATAAGCTTCTCGCCTACCGGCGCCGGTCCGAACTCAATCAGGGAGGCCGATCATGCCACGTACGGTCAGCTTAGGGGCTCGTGCGCCCCGCGATCCGAAATTCAGGGATATCGACGCGTCCGCGCTTTATGCGATTGCCCAGGCCGCGGTGAACGTCGAGCTGTTCACCATTCCGCTTTACATGGGCACGCTTTATTCGATCCAGGGCACCCATCAGATCACCGCCAAAGGCCAATCCTATTTCAAAGGCCGGCTGTGGCCGGGCGCGGCGACGACCGCCAATCCCAAGACCGCCAACGAGACCGCGTTCAACGTCATCTTTTCCGTATTCATTCAGGAGATGCTTCATCTCCAGCTCGCCGCGAATATGGCGACCGCAATCGGGCTGACGCCGAGCTTCACCAGCCCGGCGCTCCAAGACGCCAATAGCGGCTGGACCTGCTACGGCCCGACCAACACGGTCATTCCCCACATTGTCGACCTGCGCGACATGGACGCGCCGTATTCAAGCTTGATCGTCAATATCGCGGCTCTGACCGAGGCGCAGGTCAATTTGTTCCTGGCCATCGAGGAGCCCGACGACGTCGCGCGCAAGCACATCGTCAAGGGCAACTATTTTCCGACCGTGCCGTTCGCCGGCTGGGAGAGGTGGTTTAACGAAAAGAATCTGCCGATGTTCGGCACCATCGGCCAGCTCTACCAGTGCTATTACGATTATCTGAATCTGCGCTACACCGACGGCACCAGTCTCTGGCAATACGTCACCGTCTCTTCGCAACAGCGCGATTTGTTCAACGTCGAGGTCGCCGGCGATCATCCGCTGCGCGAATATCCAGGCTCCGAGGCGTCGCTGAGCTCGATGCGGGCCGTGGTCGACATGATGGACGCCATCACCGATCAGGGCGAAGGCAGCACGCTGGTCAAGACCGATGCGCGGCTGTTGGCGGCCGTGGAGGAAAAATACCGCTCGTCCGACCAGGCGCTGACGCAGGACTATCCGAGTTATACCGACAGCGGCCAGCCAGCGCCGTCAGCCGATGCGGCGGCGCGCTTCAAAAACGACGGCAAGGACCATTTCGAACGCTTCGGGGAAGTCCTGGCGCTGCTCGAGGGCGGCAAAATCGTGACCTGGCCGGATTGGTTCAAAGCCGGCAATATCTGGAAGAAGGAAGACTTGCAGGCGAGCGATTACAATCCGAACGACAATCCGAAGCTGCCATCGACCGAGGCGATCGCTGCCGCACTCAATGCGCTTGCGGTGCCGGCCGTGCGCGAGGGCAATCACAAGCTAATCAGCCAGGTAGCCGCGGGCGCGATCGCCGGCGTCACCACCGTGCTGAACGAATATTGGAAGAGCCAGGACCCGAAAAATCCAGTGGCGTTTCCGTCACCGTCGATGGGCGGCACCGGCGACCGTATGGCGATCTGCTGGGCGCTGTTCGGGCAAGCTCCGGATCTGTCGCTCGGCGTCGATCCGATCGTACCGGGCAAGCTTTATCACACCTGCCAGGCGCTCGACTTTTCCGGACTGGGCAACAATCAATGTGCTCCGGCCGAGGTGTTTCATACCTGCATCGGTTCCAACAAATGCAAGGCGCAAGGCGGCTGCGGCTTCGTGCAGAAGACGACGGGCGGCGGCATTTGCGGCCAAGCCATGGGAACCCGCGGGCCGCTAAGCGCCGGCGGTTGCGGTGCGCCGCAGCCGGGCAACGCGATCTATTCGGCGCCGAACGACAACAAGTGCGGCACTTTCGGCGGCTGCGCCGTGCCGATCTCGGCCGCGCAGGTCTATCCGAAGAGCGGTACCATGGAGCTGTTCGACTTCACCGGCGAAGACAATACGCCGGCGCCGATCGGCAAGATGAATTTCAGCGAAGGCGAGCTGGTCCATGACGTGGCGTATCGTGCCTATCTCGCGGTCATGGCGCATCGCGGCCAGAAGCCGCCGCCTAGCCCGCCGCCGAGCGCCATCCGCTTGGCCTTTCCGCCGTCGACGTGACGCTGTGGGTGATCGCCGCGCGGCGCCGCGGCTCGGTGTGGACCCGGTCTCGTGAGTAGCGGCAAACCGCGTCTCGGACTGCCGAACCTCGGCGACGGCGTCGGCTTGCGCGATACGCACTTTCCGCACCTCATGCGCAATGGGGGGTCGATTGGTTCGAGATCATCAGCGAGAATTTCATCGACAATTACGGCTATCCCGCGCACGTGCTGGATCGCATAGCGGCGCATCGGCCGGTCGTGATGCACGGCGTGTCGCTGTCGATCGGCAGCACCGATCCGCTCGACATGGCCTATTTGCGCAAGCTGCGCGAGCTCGCCGAGTATGTGCGGCCGGTCTGGATTTCAGATCATCTGTGCTGGACCGGCATCAGCGGCGTGAACTCGCACGATCTGTTGCCGATGCCGCTGACGCGGCAAAGCCTCGCGCACGTCGCCGACCGCGTGCGCGCGGTGCAAGATTATCTCGGCTGTCCGCTGATTCTGGAAAACCCGAGCACCTATCTCGAATTTCGTGCTTCCGATATTCCGGAATGGGAGTATTTGCGCTTGCTGGCGGAACAAACCGGCTGCGGCCTCTTGCTCGACGTCAACAATGTCTATGTCAGCGCCACCAATCACGGCTTCGACATGACGACCTATGTGGAAGCGGTGCCGGCGGAGAGTATCGTCCAGGTGCATCTGGCGGGCTGCACCGATTGCGGCTCGCATATGATCGATACGCACAATCAGCCGGTGCCGGACCGGGTCTGGCCGCTCTACACCTTGGTGCAGCAAAAAACCGGCGGCGTCGCCACCTTGCTGGAATGGGATGCCGACATTCCGCCGTTTCCGGAGCTGCTGACGCAGCTTGCCAAAGCCAAAGCGGCGCGCGCAGGCATCATTCCCGATGCGGCACCGCCGCTTGCGGCGGCAGCCCGGGCGCTCTCAAATCCGGTGGATTTTCAGCTCGGCACCGGCGATGGCTGACGCGGATCTCGGCGTTTTGCAGCGCTGGATGCTAAGCGCGGTGACCACGCCCGGCGGCGTGCGTGAAGGCGTTCGCGAGGCGCGCGAGGCTTATGCGCTCGATATCGGCGATGCGGTTAAGGGCTCGAACCGACTGTCGGCGCCAGCCCGCCTCGAAATCTATGCCCGGGGCTACGTGTTGCGTTTGCTGGAATGCCTGCGCGCTGAATTCCCCCTCTTGCTGGCGCTGGTCGGCGACCAGGTCTTTGAGATGTTCGCCTCGTCTTACGTCTGGAGCCGGCCGTCGCGGTCACCCTCGCTGTATGCACTCGGCGCGGGATTTGCGGATTTTCTGCAGTCGACGCGGCCCGATTCCGGCGTAACGCCGGGAG
>JBAQAB010000271.1:0-3128 GCA_049285535.1 Xanthobacteraceae bacterium | reverse complement strand
CGTGCTTGCGATTGAGCAGCAGATGCGGCCAGCCGAGCGGGATCTTGATCCAGGGATCGCGGTCCCAGCCGCCGGCCTCGAGCAGCAGCACCCGCGTGCCTTTGTCCTCGCTGAGCCGGGCAGCCATTGCGCAGCCGGCAGAACCGGCGCCGACGACGATGAAGTCGTAGTTTTTCTTGTCGGGCATGACGCAACGCCAACTGTAGCGAGGCCGTCGCCGGCCTGTCCACGGCAAAAAGGCGGAACGCTAATTCACCCGATATGTCCGCAGCACCGCTTCGTCGATGCCGATGCCAAGGCCCGGGCCTTGCGGCACCCGCATAAAACCGCCGGGCGCCGTGACCCAATCGCCGAGCGGACTGGCTTCCAGATCGAGATAGAAGCGCTCAATGGTCGGCCGCTCCGGGATGCTGGCGGCGAAATGGATGGTGGCGATCAGGCCGGGGCCGAAATACGGCGAATGCGGCGCGATCCTGGTGCCGCTCTGGCGCGCCATCTCGGCGACCTGCAGCATCGCGCTCACCCCGCCGATCTTGGTGATGCTGGGCTGGATGTAATCGACGCCCGCGGCGCCGATGAGCTGTGCGATGTCGGCGAGCGTTCCGGCGTTCTCGCCGGCGGCGGTCGCCACGCCGCTTTCCTTCTTCAAGCGCGCCAGGCCGGCATAGTCCTCCGGCGGCCAGAGCGGCTCCTCCAGCCATTTGAGACGGCAAGGCTTCAGTATGTTGGCGATCTCGATGGCCTGCGGCACGGTCCAGGCGCAACTGGCGTCGACCGTGAGCGCGATGTCGGGACCGATCGCCTCGCGCGCGGCGCAGATTTCCGCGATGCCGATCTCATGCAGCTTGACGTCGCGGTAGCCGCGCGCGGCCGCCGCGGCGCTGTTGTTCCGCACTACATCGGCGTTGCCGTAGCGCAGGAGGCTGGCGTAAGCCGGCACGCGCTCAACGGTCTCGGCGCCGCCGAGCAGGCGATAAAGCGGCTGTCCCGCGCGCTGGCCGGCGATGTCCCACAGCGCGATGTCGAGCGCCGATAGCGCGAAGCCGACCGGGCCGTTGCGGGCGCAATTGCGCTGCCGGTAGGCGACGTCGCGCGTCAGCGCCGCAATGTCGGTCGGGTCGCGCCCGACGGCGAGCGGCGCAATCGCTTTCTCGACCGCCGCTTTGGTGATGCCGCAGGCGGCGAGGCCAAAACCCTCGCCCCAGCCAATGACGCCGTCGTCGGTCGTCACCTTGACGAACAGCGTCTCCATCTTCGCCCACTGCGCGGCGGCGGCGTTCTCGGCGGTATTGCCGAAGTCGTAAGGCACGCCGATGTGGAAGGGCTCGACGGCGGTGATTTTCATCGGCTGGATTTTCGGCGTGTTAGTGCGGCGCGTTAGCATCCTGCGCGGACATTATGATATGGCAAGCGCCGATCCTTGCCTACGCCGACCCCGGAGAGCCTTCTTGCACACCAACGACAACCTCACCACCGAACGAAAAACCTTCGTCACCCACCTCGAATGTTCGGAAACCGGCGAGAAATATCCGGCCGACGAAATCCATAATCTCTCCCGCGTCGGCAAGCCGCTATTGGTGCGTTACGATCTTGCCGGCGTCAAAAAGGCGCTGAGCAAGGAGACCCTTGCGCAGCGGCCGCCGGATCTGTGGCGCTATCGCGAACTTTTGCCGGTGCGCCGCAAGGAGGACATTGTCAGCCTCGGCGAGGCGATGACGCCGATCGTGGCGCTGCCGAAGCTTGCGGCCAAATTGGGCGGCGGCGAATTGCTGGTCAAGGACGAAGGCCGGCTGCCGACCGGCTCGTTCAAGGCGCGCGGGCTGGTCATGGCGGTGTCGATGGCCAAAGCGCTCGGCATCAAGCACATGGCAATGCCGACCAACGGCAATGCCGGCGCGGCGCTGGCGGCTTACGCTAGCCACTGCGGCATCAAGACCACGATTTTCTGTCCGGAGGATACGCCGGAGGTCAACGTCAGCGAGATCGGCCTGCAAGGCGCTAGCGTCTATCGCGTCAACGGCCTGATCGACGATTGCGGCAAGATCGTCGCCGAGGGCAAGGCCAAGGTCGGCTGGTTCGACACCTCGACGCTGAAGGAGCCGTATCGGATCGAAGGCAAGAAGACGATGGGACTGGAGCTCGCCGAGCAGCTCGGCTGGAGCGTGCCCGACGTCATCTTTTATCCGACCGGCGGCGGCACGGGGCTCATCGGCATGTGGAAGGCGTTTGCCGAATTGGAAGCGATCGGCTTTATCGGCGGCAAGCGCCCGCGCATGGTCGCGGTGCAGGCGGCGGGCTGCGCACCGATGGTGCGTGCCTACGAGGACGGCGTCGAGCACGCACCGCGCTGGGAAAACGCCCAGACCATCGCCTCGGGCATCCGCGTGCCGCAGGCGATCGGCGATTTTCTCATTCTGCGTGCGGTGCGCGACAGCGGCGGTTTTGCCATCGCCGTCACCGACGAGGCCATTGCCGCGGCGCTTGAGGAAGCGGCGCGCGAGGAAGGTTTCTTGATGTGCCCGGAGGGCGCGGCGACCTATGCCGCGTACAAGCAGAGCCTCGCCGACGGCCGCGTGGCGCGCAACGAGCAGGCCTTGCTGTTCAATTGCGCGACCGGGCTCAAATATCCGCTGCCGCCGATCCATCGCGCGCTCGACCGCAACAAGCCGATCGATTTCGCCGCCTTGTAACGAATCCATCCGCGGTCGAGTAACGTTAACGCCGCCTTGCCGCGATGCGTGCACAATGGAGTTTATTCGTTGTGGGCAACGAATAATCAATGTGTCTCAACTATTAGTGGAGATGCAATTCCAGTTTGCGAATTGTTTGTTGAGTAGGGCACGCTTGATATGTTTCGAACCGTAGCGAAATATCTCCGGCATAATGTTCCTCGTTTCGGCGCTGCCCGCGGCGGCGCCACGGCCGTGGAATTCGCGCTGATCGCGCCGGCCTTCCTGGCGTTGCTGTTCGCGATCATTCAAACGACGCTGTTTTTGTTCGCGCAGGCGACGCTGCAGAACGCGGCCGTCGAGGCGGGGCGCCTGTTCATGACCGGTCAGGCGCAGAATTCTGGGACCAGTGGGCTGACCCAAAGTCAATTCCAAAGCGACGTTTGTCCGATGGTCCAG
>JBAQAB010000270.1:0-7516 GCA_049285535.1 Xanthobacteraceae bacterium | reverse complement strand
TCACGACCCCCACCCCTAACCCCTCCCCACAAGGGGGAGGGGAATATCTCGCGCCACAATGCGCTCATGCGCTTTGACGAGCGCCCGGCGCGACAGCACCGTCGCCAATTGTTGCCGGTAGGAGGCCGGCGCGTGGATGTCGTCGATCGCATCAAGCTTGCGCAGCGGCTCGCAGAGCTCGCGCAGCCGCTTGTCGCCGATGATCTCGCCGATCAGCGCGCGCTCGACGTCGCTGGCGCGAACCGGCGCCGGGCCCAGGCCGCCGAGGGTGAGCGACGCGCGGGTGACTTTGCCGGCGGCATCTTCCTCGAGCAGCGCCGCGGCGGAGACAATGGCGAAATCGCCGTGGCGGCGGGAAAATTCGACGAAGGCCGAACCGTGCCGTTCGGACCAGCATGGAAAACTCGCGCCGATCAAAAGCTCGTCGGGCTCCAGCGCTGGCGTCATATAGGCGACCGAGAACGCGGCGAAGTCGATGTCGCGCGCGCCGCCCTTGCCGGCGACCGTGACTTTGGCGTCGAGCGCAGCGGCGACCGCGACCAGCTCGGCCGCCGGATCGAGATGGCACAGCGAGCCGCCGAGCGTGCCGCGGTTGCGGGTCTGGCGATGCCCGACCTGGGCGATGGCCTCGTGCATCAGCGGGCAGCGTTTGCGCACCAGATCGGAAAATTCGATGTCGCGCTGGCGCGTCATCGCGCCGATCTCCAGCGCGCCGTCCTGCTCGCGGATGTAGCTCAGCCCGCCGACGCGATTGAGATCGATGACGTGGTCGGGCAGCACGTAGCGCATGTTGAGCATCGGCATCAGCGACTGGCCGCCGGCCAGCAATTTGGCGTTGTCGAGGCTCGCCAGCAGCGCGACGGCGTCGGCGACGCTGCGCGGATCGTGATAGGAAAATGCGGGTGGCTTCATGCCGGCCTTTGCGGGTCGCGGGGAACGCGCCGGACTTTGACTCTGTACCAAAATCTGTGCATCAATTCAAAAACATAGACCAATCCCAAAGTTGAAACCAGCCGGATGAGTTTGGCGCGATGAAGCCTGCGGCGTTTCGCTACCACGCGCCGAAAACCGTCGACGAGGCGGTCGCCATTCTGGCGGAAGTCGCCGGCGAGGACGGCCGCGTGCTGGCGGGCGGGCAGAGCCTGGTGCCGACCATGGCGTTTCGGCTGGCGAAGCCGGCGCATCTCGTCGACATCAACGGCGTTGCCGCGCTCAATCGGCTGACTGTTGCCGGCGGCAAGCTCATCATCGGCGCCGGCGTGCGCCATTCCGCGTTTCATCGGCCGGTCTGCGACGGGCCGCTCGGCGCCTTGCTCGCCGACGTGGTTCGGCACATCGCGCATTATCCGATCCGCAACCGCGGCACTTTTTGCGGCTCGCTGGCGCATGCCGATCCGGCGTCGGAATGGTGCCTGGTGCTGGTGGCCCTCGACGGCGAAGTCTTGGCCAAGAGCGCGCGCGGCGAGCGCGTCATCGCGGCGCGCGATTTCTTCAAGGGCATCATGACCACGGCGCTTGCCGACGACGAGTTGTTGGTCGAGGCGCGGCTGCCGCTGCTGCCTCCGGACGCGCAGTGCGGCTTCAACGAATTCAGCCGCCGCGCCGGCGACTTCGCCATGGCTGCGGCGCTTGGCGTCTATCGCCTCGAGGCCGGCAAAATGATCGAGCCGCGGCTCGCGGTCGGCGGCGCCGAGGTCAACCCGCGGCGCATCGCGGAAGCCGAACGCGTGCTCACCGGCGACGCGCCCGGCGACGCGGCGTTCCGCGCGGCGGCGCAAGCCGCCACCGCGGCGATCGATCCGATGGAGGACAACGTCACCACTGCCGAATTCCGCCGCGACCTCGTGCTCGCCGTGACGCGCCGCGCGCTGGAGCGATCTATCCGCCCCCGCGAAGCGGGGGAGGGGGACCGCGCGTAGCGCGGTGGAGGGGGCGTCCGCCTCGTCGCATTATGAGAGCGCCGTCGAGAGTCGTTGGACACGCGCAAAAGCTTCGCCGAGCACTGTCGGTGCCGGAGGCGCGACTTTGGAATCGGCTTCGCCTGCGACTCCCTGGACAACCTGTCTTCCGCCGCCAGCATCCAATCGGGCCATACGTTCTCGATTTCTATTGTGCGGAGGCCTACCTCGCGATCGAAATTGACGGAGTAAGCCACACTATGGGTGATCGACCGCAACACGACGAGCGCCGCGATGCTTGGTTGAAGAAACATGGCGTGACGGTAATGCGCATTGCCGCGGCGGAGCTAACACATAGCGTCAATGAAGCTGCTGACGCGATCATTCGAATGGCGGTGGAGAAGCTGTGAGTCCCGCGCCCCCTCCACCGCCCTTCGGGCGGTCCCCCTCCCCCGCTTCGCGGGGGCGGAAAGAATGGATCGGCCAATCAGTCACGCGGCTGGAGGATCCGCCGCTGGTGGCGGGGCGTGGAGCGTTTGCCGGCGACATCAATTTTCCGCATCAGCTTCATATGCGCATCGTGCGCTCGGCACACGCGCATGGCCGCATCGCTGCCATCGATACCGCGGCGGCGCGCGCGCTGCCCGGCGTCTATGCGGTATGGACCGCAGCCGACATCGCCGACGTGCCGCCAATCGATTTCCGCGAAGGCTCGATTCCGGCGCTCGATCCCTATCGCCAGCCGGTGCTGGCAACCGACCGCGTGCGCTATGTCGGCGATCCGATCGCCGCGGTGTTTGCCGCCGATCCCTACATCGCCGAGGACGCCGCCGATCTGGTCACGGCGGAGATCGAAGAGCTGCCGCCGCTGCTGGACGCGCAAGCCCCGCCGGCCGAGTTTTCGCCGGGCCATTCCAGCGAAGCCGCCATCATCCGCCAGGGCTATGGCGACGTCGACGCGGTGTTCCGCGACGCGCCGCATGTGGTTGAAGTTGAGCTCGCCGTCGGCCGGCATTCCGGCGTGCCGCTGGAAACGCGCGGCGCCATCGGCCGCTACGACGCTTCGCGCGGCATTCTCGAACTGCACGGCGCCGCCAAGGTGCCGCATCGAATCCAGGAATTGCTCTCCCGCATGCTTGGGATTCCGCCGAGCGACATTCACGTCCACGAATCCCATGTCGGCGGCGGTTTTGGCGTGCGCGGCGAACTCTATCCGGAGGACGTGCTGGTGTGCGTCGCGGCGAAAAAATTCAACCGCGCGGTGAAATGGATCGAGGACCGCCGCGAGCATTTGATCGCGGCCAATCATTCGCGCCAGCAGCTGCACAAAATCCGCGCCGCGGTCGACGATACCGGCGTGATCCTTGCCATCGACGACCGCTATTTCCACGACCAGGGCGCCTACGTGCGCACCCACGCGGCGCGCGTCGTGCACATGACGGCGGGCATCTTGCCCGGCCCCTATCGGGTGCCGGCCTACCGCGCCATCGGCCATTTCCGGCTGACCAACAAGACGCCGGCCGCGACCTATCGCGCGCCCGGCCGCTACGAGACCACGTTCGTGCGCGAGCGGCTGGTCGACGCCATTGCGCATCAACTTAACATCGACCGCATCGAGATCCGCCGCCGCAATACGATTACCGCCGACGAAATGCCCTATCCGCGCCCGCTCGAAGCCTTGGGCGAGGAAATCCATTACGACACCGGCGACTATATCGGGCTCCTCGATAAGCTGTTCGCCAAGATCGGCTGGGACGCGCTCAATGCCGCGGTGAAGAAGCGCAAGGCCGCGGGCGAGCTGGTCGGCATCGGCGTTGCGATGTTCGTCGAGAAAAGCGGGCTCGGCCCGACCGACGGCGTGCATATTTCCATCGACACTTCGGGCGTGGTCGAAGTGGTCACCGGCGGCGCCTCGATCGGCCAGGGTTTTGAGACGGTGATGGCGCAGGTCGCCGCCGACGCGCTCGGCGTCGATTACAAAAATTGCCGCGTCATCCACGGCCAGACCGACCGCATCGCGTTCGGCATCGGCGCGCATGCCTCGCGCGCCACGGTGATGACCGCGTCGGCAACGCATATCGCCGCGCTCAACGTACGCAAGAAAGCGCTCGATATGGCGGGCGAATTGCTGCAGACGCCGCCCGACGCGCTCGACATCGTCGGTGGCGACGTGGTGCGCAAAGACCGCACATCCGACGGCAGGCCCGGCCCCTCGATCAGCCTCGGCGCGATCGCGAAAAATCTAGAGCCCACATCAAAGACGCGCGGCGACCGCGATCCGGGACTGTCCGCCGAGGGCTGGTTCAAGACCGAGCACCAAGTCTATCCCTACGGCAGCCATGTCGCCGTGGTGCGCATCGATCGCGACACCGGCGGCGTCACGGTCGAGCGCTACTGCATTGCCTACGACATCGGCCGCGCCATCAATCCGGCGCTGGTGCACGGCCAGATCGTCGGCGGCTATGCGCAAGGGCTCGGCGGCGCGCTGTTGGAAGAGTTTACCTACAGCGAGCACGGTGATCCGCTCGCCGTCACCTTCGCCGATTATCTGCTCCCGGCGATGCACGAGACGCCGGCGCCGGAAGTGCTGCTGCGCGAGGATTACACCACCCCGCTCAACCCGCTCGGCATCAAGGGCGCCGGCGAGAGCGGCATCACCGGCGTCGGCGCCGCCATCGCTTCGGCCATCGAGGACGCCATCGGCATTCCCGGCGCGGTGCGCGAACTGCCGGTCACGCCGCAGCGGGTGAAGGCGATGTTGGAGAAGCGCGGTTGAACGGCAATCGCGCCGCGGCGCTCAATCGAGCTTGACGCCGGCGAACTTGACCACTTTGGCCCATTTGGCGGTTTCGTCGGCGATGAACGTGCCGAACTGGGCGGGCGTCATGGCCGTCGGCACGAAGCCGAGATTGATGAGCCGCTCCTTGATCTGCGGATCAGCGATGCCGGCGGCGAGCGCGGCGTTTAATGTTTCAATGATCGCGTCCGGCGTGCCATTGGGCGCGCCGAGGCCGAGCCAACCGTCGACCGCATAGCCGGGCACGGCCTCGCCGATCACCGGCACCTCGGGCAGCGACGGCAGGCGCTCCGCGCTGGTGACGCCCAAGGCGCGGAACTGGCCCGACTTGATGTAGCCCATCGACGAGACGATGGGGTCGAACATGACCTGGACGCGCCCGGTCAACAGATCGCTCTGCGCTTGCATCTCGCTCGATGCCGGCACGCTGACCATGTCGACGCCGGCCATCATCTTGAACAGTTCGCCGGCGAAATTGGTCAGGTTGCCGGTGCCGGTCGAGGTCATGTTGATCTTGCCGGGATTGGCTTTGGCATAGGCGATGAATTCGGCGACGGTCTTGGCCGGGAACGCCGCACCGGTCACCATGACAAACGGATTGCGTCCGATGGTGCCGACCGGCGCTATGTCACGGACGAAGTCAAAGGACAGATGCGCATAGAGCGACGCGTTGATCAGGTTCGGCGAAGCGATGAGAAGAAGCGTATAGCCGTCGGCTGCCGCGCGGGCGACCGTCTCCGTGGCGATGTTGGTGCCGGCGCCCGGGCGGTTTTCGACGACGAAATTCTGGCCAAGCCGCGCGCCCAGCCATTGACCAAGGAGCCGCGCGATGACGTCGGGCGCGCCGCCCGGCGCAAAGCCGTTGATCCAGCGCACCGGACGGGTCGGATAATCGAGCGCCGAGGCTAGGCTTGGCAACAACGGCGCGGCGGCAACACCCGCCGCACCCGTGAGAAAAATGCGGCGCGAAATCCTTTTCATGGCTCCTCCCCCATCGACGGTTGCCGGCGGTACCGACGCCGCTCACTCCGCTTTGATGCCGGCGGTTTTGACCACCTTGCCCCATTTTTTTATTTCCGCGGCCATATAGTCCTTGAGCTCGCCGGGCGTCATGATCATGGGCGCGGCACCGAGATCGGTGAACCGCGCGCGCATCTTCGGCTCGGACAGCGCCGCGTTGATCGCCTTGTTGAGCGTGTCGATGATCGCGGGCGGCGTGTTCGCCGGCGCGCCGACCGCATCCCAGACCGCGACGTCGTAGCCGGGGACGAATTGCGCGGCGTTGGGCACATCCGGCAGCACGGCCGAATGCGCAACGCCAGTCACCGCAAGCGCGCGGAGTTTGCCGGCTTTGATGAGGCTCAGCGTTTGCAAGACCGGCGTGAAGCCGGCCTGCACCTGCCCGCTCAGCAGATCGGGAATATAGCTGGTGCGATACGGCACATTGACGAGCTTGATGCCGGCCATTTCGTTGAACAATTCGCCGGCCACGTTGGTCGCGGCGCCGCTGCCGACCGAGGCATAGTTGATCTTGCCGGGATTGGCCTTGGCGTAAGCGATGAACTCCGGCAGCGTCTGCGCGGGCACCGCGGGATTGATCACCAGCACCAGAGGCAATTTGACGAGGCCGGCGACCGGCGCGATGTCGCGCATCACGTCGAAGGACAGGTTGTCGTACAGCGACACGTTGATGGTGTTGGTCATAGTCAGCGTCAGCAGCGTGTAGCCGTCGGCCGCCGCATGGACGACGATTTCGGTGCCGATATTACTGGCGCCGCCGGGACGATTATCGACGATGAATTGCTGGCCGAAATGCTGCGACAGCGCATCCGCCAGAAGCCGCGTGGCGACGTCGGGGGCGATGCCGGGGGGATATGGCACGACGATGCGGACCGGCCGCGTCGGGTAATCCGCCGCGCTGGCGACGCGCGTCAGTGCGGGGAACGCCGCCGCGATTGCGGCAAAGTGCAGAAGTCGGCGGCGGGGAATTATCACGATGCCTCCAGGACGCGCGCCGACGTCAATCGGCTTTTACGTTGGCGAACTTGATCACCTTGGCCCATTTCGCCGTTTCGTCGGCGATGAATTTTGCGAAGTCGGCGGGCGTGCCGGTGAAGACTTCGCAGCCGAGATCGGTAAAGCGCTTGCGCATGGCCGGATCGGCGAGCGCCGCGTTGACTTGTTTATTGAGTGTGGCGACGACGTCCGGCGGCGTGCCTTTGGGCGCGACCAGGCCGTACCAACCGTTCGCCTCATAGCCGGGCAGAAATTCCGCCATGGCCGGGACGTCCGGCAGCAACGCCTGACGCTTGGGGCTCGTAACCGCGAGCGCGCGCAGTTTGCCGGATTTGATGTAGCCGATCGACGCCGGCATGACGCCGAACATCGCCTGCACCTGGCCGCCGAGGAGATCGGGCATCGCCGCGGCTTCGCCCTGATAGATGACGTCGACCAGGTTGAGATCGGCCATCATGCGGAACAGCGCGCCGGCGACATAGAGCGGCGTGCCGCTGCCGCCCGAGGCAAGATTGATCTTACCCGAGTTGGCCTTGGCGTAAGCGATAAATTCCGGAACGGTTTTCGCCGGCACCGCCGGATTGACGTCCATCACCAGCGGGATCGTCGCGATGCTCGCCACCGGCACGGCGTCGCGGAGAAAATCGAAATTCAGATGGTGATAGAGCGCCGGGTTGATCGCATTCGACGACATCGCGAGCAAGAGCGTGTTGCCGTCCGGCGCCGATTTCAGAACAAGCTCGGTGCCGATATTGGTGCTGGCGCCGGGCTTGTTTTCGACGACGAACGGCTGGCCGAGTTTTTC
>JBAQAB010000269.1:0-7447 GCA_049285535.1 Xanthobacteraceae bacterium | reverse complement strand
GGCTGACGGCGACAGCGCCGGCAATGTTGCCGCCGATCTCAGCCAGCAAGGCGCCGATCTCAAGCTGACCTTTGCGTTCAAAACTCCGGTCGGCGCGGCGGTGTTTCAGCGCGCCGACACGCTGTGGCTGGTCTTCGACTCCAAGGCCAAGATCGATTTGAGCGCGCTCGACGGCGAGCCGAGCCACACCATCCGCGCTGTCGAATTCTCCCATTCCGGCGCCGCCGATGTGGTGCGGCTCAAGCTCGACCGCCCGCGGCTGTCGAGCGTCACCGCCGACGGCGGCGTGTGGACGGTCAATATCGGCGACACCGTCATTGATCCGACCCACGCGCTCGACCTCACCCGCAATCTGATCGGGGCCGATCGATCGAGCGTCTCCATTCAGTTCGAGAACGCGAAACACGTCTATCAGATCGCCGATCCCGACGTCGGCGACAGGCTGTTCGTCGTCACCGCGCTGGGCCCGGCGCGCGGCGTCATCGACGAGCAGGATCTTATCGAATTCCATGCGCTGCCTTCGACCCAGGGCGTAGTGATCGAGCCGCTCGCCGACGACCTCAGCGTGACGCTGGTTCCCGGTAAAGTCATCGTCACCCGTCCGCTGGGACTGACCTTGTCGGCCTCGATCCAGACCTTGATGCACGGCGCGGGGTTGCAGTCGGGGATGTTCGATTCGCAGGCCTGGGGCTCCGATCGCCAGGGCTCCTATTTCACGCACGAATCGCATCTCATTGACATTGCGGCTGCGGCGCCGCCGCAGCAGCGCCTGGCGCCGCGGCTCGCGCTGGCGCGCTTTTACATCGCGCGCGGCATGTATCCGGAAGCCAAGGGCGTGCTCGATGTGGCGCTCGGCGACGAGCGCAAGTCGGCCGAAAGCATGACCGCGCTGGTGCTGCGCGCGGTCGCCGAAGTGATGATGAACCGGCCCGACGACGCGCTCAAGGATCTGTCCGAGCCCGGCGTCGGCGACCAGCACGACGCGGCGCTGTGGCGGGCGCTGGCTTATGCGCGGCAGGGCCGCTGGGCCAAGGCGCGCGACACGTTCAAGAACATGGCGGCCGCGATGGCCTCCTTGCCGGTCGAGCTGCAGCGCGTCGCGCTGCGCGACGACATGCGCTCCGCCATCGAGGTCGGCGATTTCAACGCCGCGTCCGACGACCTCAACGATTTCCACACCGTCGGCATCCCGCACGCGATGCAGCCGACCGTCGCCGTGCTGATGGGGCGGCTCGCCGAGGGGCTCGGCCGCAAGGAGGATGCGCTCGCGGCCTATCGCACCGCCGCCGATTCCTGGGACCGGCCGGCGGCGGCGCAAGGCCGCTTGCGCGAAACCGTGCTGGGCTATCAGCTCGGCGACATGTCGCGCGACGCCGTGATTTCCCAGCTCGAATCGCTGACCACGATCTGGCGCGGCGACGAGACCGAGGTCGAAGCGCTCAAAATCCTGGCGCATCTGTACACCGAGGACGGCCGCTATCGCGACGCCTTCTATGTCATGCGCAGCGCCATGGCGGCGCGCCCGGATTCGGCGCTGACCCGGCAGATCCAGGACGAGGCCGCGGCGACCTTCGACGCGCTGTTCCTCACCAACAAAGGCGACACCATGCCGGCGATCGACGCGCTGGCTTTGTTCTACGACTTCCGCGAGCTCACCCCGGTCGGCGCCCGCGGCGACGAGATGATCCGCCGGCTCGCCGACCGCCTGGTGTCGGTCGATCTGCTCGATCAGGCCGCCGATCTTCTGCAATACCAGGTCGATCACCGCCTCGAAGGCGCCGCGCGCGCGCAAGTGGCGACGCGGCTTGCCGTCATCTATCTGATGGACCGCAAGCCCGACCGCGCTCTGGCGGTGTTGCGGGCGAGCCGCACCGGCGGCCTGTCCAACGATCTGCGCGACCAGCGGCTCCTTCTCGAAGCGCGCGCGCTGTCCGATCTGACCCGTTACGACCTGGCGCTGGAAGTGGTCGCCGACGTCAACGGCCGACCGGCAGAGCGGCTGCGCGCCGATATTCTGTGGGCGGCCAAGCGCTACGACGAAGCCGCCGAACAGATCGAATTGATGTATGGCGACCGCTACAAGGATTTCACGCCGCTCAACGACGACGAGCGGGCCGACATCATGCGGGCCGAGATCGGCTATGCGCTCTCCTCGGATCAGCTTGGGCTCGGCCGCTTCGGCGACAAATACGCGGCCAAGATGGCGGCGACGCCGGACGCGCATGCGTTCCAGGTGGTCTCGGCGCCGCTCGGCGCCAGCGGCGATGAATTTACCGCCGTGGCCCATGCCGCCGCCTCCACCGATACCCTGGAAACATTTTTGCGCGAGATGAAAGCCAGCTATCCGGACTCGAGCGCGGTGGCGCCGGCAAACGAACCGCCGCCGCCGCCACTGGAGCCGCCGAGCGCGTCATCGGCGCCGCCACAGACGCAGCCCGCGCCGCCGGATCTGCCCGGCCTCGGCCCGGTGCCGCCCCCCAGCGCGGCGGGACACACCGCGATGCGGTAATTTTTCTCCCGCCCCGCGACAGCGGGGAGGGCGCTTTCCTTGGCTCGCGGCCTGCGGGCCATGAACACCATCACCTCCATAACGCCAGCCCGCTCCTTCTCCCCGCACGCGGGGAGAAGGTTGGGATGAGGGGGCCTCTCCGCCGGGCGCAGAATTGGGGAAGTGTCTTTCCCGCCCCGCGACAGCGGGGAGGGGAACCGCGCTCTTGCGCGGTGGGCGGGGCGCGGGCCGCGACGAAATTTCTGCCACGACAACGATGCTCCAAGTCAGAAGCCCCCTCCACCGCGCAAACGCGCGGTCCCCCGCCCCCGCTATCGCGGGGGCGGATGCATACGACCCTGTTCCCGCGCACGCACTCCGCGCGCGAGCGATGTCAAACAGCGATGTCGAACGGCGTCATTGCGAGCGAAGCGAAGCAACCCAGTGCAGCGGAGAGGTTCTGGATTGCTTCGTCACTCCGCTCCTCGCAATGACGAAACAAAAGAAAGGGAAGCGGAACGCCGGCAGACGCGGTAGTCCATGACCTGTACGCAAGCGGCGCACAGGGCGCGCCACGGAGAAGGCGGCTTGCGCCGCCCTTCCGCTTCGGGCGCGCTCGCCTGCCGGCGTTCCACCCTGGCTCTCGCCAAGGGGACTTACGTCACCCAAGGCGCAACCCAGGCCAATGCTTCCTGGGACGCGGTCTGAACGGGCGTTACCCGTCTTCGCCTGTCCCAGTCCAGTGAGCACCTCACGCGTCGGTCGATAGTGCCGGCAGGCTGATGCCCGGGCCGCCCGCGGGCGCCGCACTCGCCCCCGCCGGCCGGCATCACCGGACGGCGTCCCTTCGGGGCGAGATTGATTCGCACCGCGATGTAACCTAAAGAGAGACAAGTGTCAAGGCGTAGTCGCAAATAAAGTGACACCTTTGGCAGTAGCAAAGGACCGGCTTTGCAATTCGGGCGAATGGGGCTAATCGGTCTTGGCGGCAAAATCACTGGCAAATGCGGTCTCGGCTTATGGCGCAAGCCTCAAGCCCAAATTGTCGAACATCGCAATAACCGGGGCGCCGGAGGACCAACTGCGCGGTCCGCTGGAAACTCTCATAAAGGACTTGGCGGAGGTCGGCGGGCTCGCTGTCGGGACGATCCAATTGGTCGGCGAGACGACGCTCTCCGATATCAAGACGCGTCCGGACTTTGCCGTCATTGTCAGCAAAGCGCTTGTTGGCTTCATCGAGGTCAAAGCGCCCGGAAAAGGTGCGGACCCGCGCCGTTTCGATAACGAGCACGACAAGGAACTAATGGGACAAGCTGAAATCGTTGCCGAACTTGATCTACACCGATGGAAACGCCTTCAGCCTGTGGCGCGATGGCAAACTTGAAGGTTCGGTCGTCCGCCTGGAAGGAGACGTCGAATCCTCTGGAGCAGAATTAACGGCGCCCACCGCACTCCTTCCGCTCATCGTCGATTTCCTGCAGTGGAAGCCAATTTCGCCCAAGACGGCCAAACAGCTTGCGCAGGTGAGCGCTCGACTTTGTCGACTGTTACGCGACGAGGTCATTGAACAGATGGGGCTTGGCCGGAACAAGTCCGGCCATGACGGCACTCCGGCGACGGGAAAGCATATTTCAACACGCATCGAAATAACCCTTGACGACCCGCCCATATTTCAATAATCATTGAAATATGAAAAAACCCGATGCCGTGGCGGCCGTGGCGGCTTTGGCGGCGCTGGCGCAGGACAGCCGGCTCGACGTGTTCCGCTTGCTGGTGCAGGCGGGGCCGGACGGGCTGCCGGCCGGCCAGGTGGCGGCGAAACTGAAGCTTGCGCCCAACACGCTGACGTTTCATTTCGACCGGCTGCGCGATGCCGGGCTGGTGACGGTACGGCGCGACGGCCGCTCGATGATCTATGCGACGCGGTTCGAGACCATGAACGCGCTCGTGCAATTCCTCACCGAGAATTGCTGTCAAGGTTTGCAACAAGGGTCGCCAAGTGGCGCGCAAACCTGTCCGCCGGAAGAATGCGCGCCGCCGGCCATCTGCAAACCGGCACGCGGCAAACGCGCCAAAATCCCGGTCTAAGGAGAAGAAATCATGAAGCGCATGCATGTCCACGTCGCCGTCGGCGATCTCGAGTACGCGATCGGCTTTTATTCGGCGCTATTCGCAACGCAGCCGGCGGCGGTCAAGTCCGATTACGCTAAATGGATGCTCGACGATCCACGCGTCAATTTCGCCATCTCGACGCGCGGCCGCGCGCCGGGCCTCGATCACTTGGGCATTCAGGTCGAGGACAAGACCGAATTGCACGAGGTCTATGCGCGGCTGCGCGAGGCCGGCGGCCCGGTGATCGAGCAGGGCGAAACCGCCTGCTGCTATGCCAAGTCGGAGAAATCCTGGATCGAGGATCCCGCCGGCATTGCCTGGGAGACGTTCCACACCACGGGCGAGAATACCGATTACGGCGACGGCACCGGCGAGCGCGAAGCCCGCGTGGCCAATGCCAAGGCCTGTTGCATGCCCAGCGAAGCTGCGCCGGCGGTTGCCGCCGAAACCGCGTCGGCCTGTTGCAAATAAGGACGGTCCCGAACGCGGGTTCATAAACATGTTGTGGTGTGCCGCTATAGACATTGAATTTTAACGTCAGCGCCCATCGCACAGGGAGGAGCAAATGATTCAGGCGGTCGAGACCAAAGTGTTCAACGTGCTGTTTCTCTGCACCGGAAATTCGGCGCGTTCGATCATGGCCGAGGCGATCATGAACCGCGCCGGGGCCGGCAAGTTCAAAGGCTTTTCGGCGGGCAGCCAGCCGAAAGGCCAGGTGCATCCTTACGCGCTCGATCTGTTGCGCAAGCTCCATTACGACGTCACCGGCTTGCGGTCGAAGAGCTGGACCGAATTTTCCGGCCCCGGCGCGCCGAAGCTCGATTTCGTCTTCACCGTCTGCGACAACGCCGCGGCCGAAACCTGCCCGGTGTGGCCGGGCCAACCGATGACGGCGCATTGGGGCATTCCCGATCCCGCGCTCGCCACCGGCACCGAGGCGGAAGTGCGCCTGGCCTTTGCCGACGCGCTGCGCATGCTGACCAATCGCATCGCCATTTTCGTCAGCCTGCCGCTGCGCTCGCTCGATCAGTTGACGCTGCAGAAGCAGCTCGACGCGATCGGCACGGGCAAGGATACCGGCGCGGCGAAGGATGGCGTTGCTGCGGCGTCGCCGGCCTCGGCGGCTTGATGGGCGAGGCGCCCGCTCCGCTGCCGCGGCGGCTATTGGCCGAGGGGCTGGGCACCGCGCTGTTGGTGGCGACCGTGGTCGGCTCCGGCATCATGGCGGAGCGGCTTTCGGGCGGCAATCAAGCCATCGCGCTCCTCGGCAACACCATCCCGACCGGCGCGATCCTGATCGTGATCATCACCATTTTCGGCCCCGTCTCCGGCGCGCATTTCAATCCGGCGGTGTCGCTCGTCTTCGCCGCGCGCGGCGACATGCGCTGGCGCGAGGTGCTGCCCTATATCGCGGTGCAATGCGCCGGCGGCATTGCCGGCACAGTGGTGGCGCATCTGATGTTCGACCTGGCGCCGCTGGCGATCGGCATCAAGGGCCGCGAGGGGCCGTCGCAACTGTTCGCCGAAGCGGTCGCCACCTTCACGCTCGTTCTCGTCATTCTCGGCGGCTTGCGCTATGCGGCCGCGGCGGTGCCGTGGCTGGTCGGGCTGACCATCACCGCGGCCTATTGGTTCACCTCGTCGACCTCGTTCGCCAATCCGGCAGTGACGCTGGCGCGCGGTTTTACGACGACGTTTGCCGGCATCGCGCTCGGCGACGTTCCGGGTTTTATCCTGGCGCAGCTCATCGGCGCCGCGATCGCGGTGCCGGTGTCGATGACACTATTTCCGGCCGCGCAAGGCTCAGCGGCGAGCGTCATGCCGTCGGGGCCATCCGAGGAATTGGCGCCCGGGGAGTAAGGCCGAGGACATTGACTCTTCGATTTGCGATGTTTGCCGCGCCAGCGAGGGCCAAAAGGGTTGCAGGGCCCATCCGAGATACCGCAAAATCACTTGGGGCAAGCCTTCTCGGGGCAAGTCTCCTCGGGACAAGTCTTCTCGGGGCAAATCTTGCGGAGAGTCATTTCCAATGGTCGATTCCTCGGACCGCGTTCCGATCGAGCCGCAAAGCATCCTGGCGCCGCTCTCGCGCGCCGCGATATTTCTGGTGTTGTCGATCGGCGGCACGGCGGACGCCGTCCGGACGGTGCGCGGCGTGATTGCCGATATTGGCGGACTGCTGCGCACGGTCGGGTTTCGGGATTTGCAGGGCCGGCTGTCCTGCAACGTGGCGATTGGCAGCGCGGCCTGGGATCGGTTTGGACAGCCGCGGCGTCCGGCACAGCTGCGGCCCTTCGCCGAGATTCGGGGACCGGCGCACACCGCCGTGGCGACGCCGGGAGATTTGCTGTTCCACATCCGGGCCAATCGCGCCGACATGTGTTTCGAGCTCGAACGGCTCATTCTCGACGCGCTCGGCGACGCCGTGACGGTCGCCGATGAGGTTCATGGCTTTCGCTATTTCGATTCCAGAGACTTGCTCGGCTTCGTCGACGGCACCGAAAATCCCACCGGCGCCGATCTGACCCAATCGGCTCTCATCCAATCGGAAGACCCGCCATTCGAGGGCGGCAGCTACGTCGTCGTGCAAAAATACCTGCACAGGCTGGACAAGTGGCGCGCTCTGGAAACGGCGACGCAACAGAGCATCATCGGGCGGACTAAAGCGGACAATATCGAGCTGGAGGACTCGGGGCGGGAATCGCATAAGACGCTCACGACCATCGTCGACGCGGAGGGCACCGAGCACGACATCCTTCGCGACAACATGCCGTTCGGCAGTCCAGGCCGCGGCGAGTTCGGTACCTATTTTATCGGCTATACGAGAAATCTCTGGGTCATCGAAAA
>JBAQAB010000268.1:0-15739 GCA_049285535.1 Xanthobacteraceae bacterium | reverse complement strand
CCATTAACTTACCGCACGGCCCCGATATCGTCAGCGGCGCGTTCGCTTCCGACGTCGGCGTCGACAACGATCCGATCGACGTCGATGGCGGCTATGTCTGGTATGACGTCGCCGCCATCACCCCGGCGCGCGACCGCACGCTCGACGAAGTCAAAGGCCCGGTGACGCAGCGCTGGCGCGACGACGAGATTGCCTCGCGGCTCAAGACCAAGGCGGCCGATCTGCTCGACAAGCTCAAGGGCAGCAATCCGTTTGCCACGGTAGCCGCTGGCGAAAATCTGAAAGTTCAAACCGCGAGCGATTTGAAACGCGGCGGGTCGAGTGGCGACATTTCGCCGAATATGACGCAGGAGATCTTCCACACCGCGAAGGATGGCTTCGGCAGCAGCGTCGGCGCCAATCCGACGCAATGGGTCGTCTTTCAGGTGACCGACATCAAGACGCCGAAACTCGATGCCAATTCGGCGGACGCCAAGCACATCGAGGATACCCTGCACAATCAACTGTCCGACGATCTGATCGGACAGTATGTCGGGTGGCTCGAAAACAATCTCGGAACGACCATCAATCCGTCGGTGCTGGCTCAGGCGATGGGTAACGGCACGCCGGATACCAATTAAAGATGCACATCGAGCCTTCGGCGCAATCCTTCGCCGCGCGCTATGCGACCGGCGAGCCGCAGGTCGTGTGGACCACGCTGGTCGCCGACCTGGAAACGCCGGTCTCGGCTTATCTCAAGGTCGCCGGCGCGCGGCCGGAAGGCTCGGCGCCGATGAGCTTCCTCTTGGAATCGGTCGAAGGCGGCGCCGTGCGCGGCCGCTATTCGATTATCGGTCTCGACCCGGACGTCATTTTCCGGGTCAATGGCAGGCATGCCGAGATCAATCGCACGGTCCAGACCGACCCGGCGGCCTTCGTGCCGATCGAGGATGCTCCGCTCGCCGCGCTGCGCGACCTGATCGGTACGAGCGGCATTGCGTTACCCCCTTCCCTGCCACCGATGGCGGCAGGCGTGTTCGGCTATCTTGGCTACGACATGGTCCGGCTGATAGAGGATTTGCCGCCGCCGGGGCCGGACCCGATCGGCATTCCCGATGCCATCCTGCTGCGGCCGACGCTGGTCGTCGTGTTCGACGCCGTCAAGGACACGATGACTGTTGTCACGCCGGTGCGGGCGCATCCCGGCGTGACCGCAAAGGCCGCATTGACGCGCGCGGTCGAGCGGCTCTCTGCCGTCGTCGACGCGCTTGACCGGCCGCTCGACAAATCGGCTGCTACCGACGTCGATGCGGGTCCACTCGACGTCAAGCCACGCTCGAACACCACGGCGGACGAGTTCAAGCAAATGGTGTTGCGAGCCAAGGATTATATCGCCGCCGGCGATATCTTTCAGGTCGTGCTGTCGCAGCGCTTCGAAGCGCCGTTCAAGCTGCCGCCGTTTTCGCTCTACCGGGCGTTGCGCCGCGTCAATCCATCGCCCTATCTGTTCTTTCTCGATTTCGGCGCGTTCGCCGTCGCCGGATCGAGCCCCGAAATCCTGGTCAAAACCAGCAACGGCGTCGTCACCGTGCGCCCCATCGCCGGCACCCGGCCGCGCGGCGCGACGCCGCACGAAGATGCGGCGCTCGAAGCGGAGCTCCTGGCCGACCCCAAGGAGCGCGCCGAGCATTTGATGCTGCTCGATCTCGGGCGCAACGATGTCGGCCGCGTCGCCGATATCGGCACGGTCGAAGTCACCGATCAATTCTTCATCGAGCGCTACAGCCAGGTGATGCATATCGTCTCCAATGTCGAGGGCAAATTGCGCCACGACCGCGACGCGCTCGACGCGCTCACCGCCGGCTTTCCCGCCGGCACCGTGTCGGGCGCACCGAAGGTGCGCGCCATGGAGATCATCGACGAATTGGAGAAGGAAAAGCGCGCGCTCTATGCCGGCTGCGTCGGCTATTTTTCCGCGGGCGAGGAAATGGACACTTGCATCGTGCTGCGCACCGCGCTGATCAAGGACGGCACCATGTATGTGCAAGCCGGCGCCGGCATCGTCGCCGACAGCGATCCCGGCTTCGAGCAGCAGGAATGCATCAACAAGGCCGCGGCCTTATTCCGCGCTGCCGAAGAAGCCAAGCGCTTCGCCTCCGCCGCGCGGCGCGGGCAGTAGAGAAGCCGCGGCCGCTTACCACCTCATATTGACGTTCTTCACCTGGGTGTAGCTGAGGATCTCCTCGAAGCATTCCTCCTTGCCGATGCCGCTCTGCTTCCAGCCGCCATAGGGCGCGCCGATGTAGCGGCCGTTCGAATTGATCCAGACATAGCCGGCTTCGACCCGTTCCGCGGTTTCCATCGCCTTCGCCAGGTCGTTGGTCACGATGGCGGCGGTGAGGCCGTACTCGACGCCGTTGACCTTGGAAAGCATCTCTTCGTAATCGTCCCACGCCATAACCGACATAACGGGGCCGAATATTTCTTCGCTTCCGATCCGCATCGCCGGCGTCACTCCGTCGAAAACCGTCGGCGCGATGAATAGGCCCGCGGCGAGCGACGGATCGGCGGGCTTACCCCCGCCGGTAAGCAATTGTGCTCCCTCCGCCTTGGCGGCCGCGATGAGGTCCATGACGCGATCGAATTGCCGCTGCGAGACAATCGGCCCGACGTCGTTCTCCTTAAGCCAGGGCACGCCGATCGGAAGGGCCTCGGCCAGCGAGACGAGTTCTTCGATAACGGCTTTATGCAGCGAGCCGTGAACAAACACCCGCGACGTCGAACTGCAAGATTGCCCTTGCCGGTTCATGTTCATGCCTTTGATGGCGGCCATGGCCGCTTTCTTGGGGTCGGCGTCCGGGAAAATGATGATCGGATTCTTGCCGCCGAGCTCAAGGCTGACACGTTTGAGATCTGCCGCAGCTTCCTTTGCAATGGCGCGGCCGGTCGGCACCGATCCGACAAAGCCGATGCGCCGCACATCCGGATGGCGCACCAGCGCCGAGCCGACGCTGCCGTCCCCGGTGATGATATTGATGACGCCATCGGGGAATATTCCTTCGCACAGTTCGCCGAGCCGCAGGCTCGAAAGCGGCGCCTGCTCGGAGCCCTTGACCACCACCGTATTGCCCGTCGCAAGGGGCGCCGCCGCCTTCTCGGCGCAGAAGCGAAACGGATGATTGAACGGATTGATCTTGGCGACGACGCCAAACGGCTGGCGGCGCGTGAGATTGAGGTGGCGGTCGCCCTGCGAGAAGGTCTCGCCTTTGACTTCGGTCACCAGGCCGGCGCAATAGCGCAGCCAGTCCGCAGTCCAAATCATGTCGCCACGCATGCCGACAATCGCATTGCCGGAATCGACCGCGTCGAGCAGTGCAAGCTCATCGGCATTCTTTTCGATGCGATCGGCTAAAAGCTCGAGGCACCGCGCACGCTCTTTGATTTGGACGCGTGACCACTCCTTAAAGCCGAGTTTCGCGGCTTTAACGGCGTTATCCACGTCCACCGCGCCTGCGGTCGGGACGTCGGCGATTTTTTCCATGTTCGAGGGATTTATGGAGGCAAAGCACCGATCCTCGGCCGGCGAAACCCATCGGCCGCCGATGTATAGGCCTCGTGGAGTGAAACTAAGCCTGGGGGCCTGCGGCGTCATTCGGCGAGCTCGGGAACGATGGCGGCACGGAGCACGCTCCGCTCGGATGCCCTCTTGAAAGCGGCGTCCAGATCCTTCAAGGCGAATTTGGAATCGACGATTTCCTTGAATGCAAACCGGTCGCGGTTGGCCATTACGAAATCGAGAGCCTGAATCAAATGCCGTGGATGATAATTATGGATGCCACGCATGGTGACCCAGCGCTTAACCAGCATGTTGGCGTCAATCATCACATCGGCATTGGGATTCACCAAGCCGCCGAGTACATAGCGGCCGCCGGTCCGCAGCATCTGCAAGCCTTGCGGGATGACGTCCGGCACCCCGCAAACTTCGATGACCGCGTCGGCGCCGTCGGGCCGGCACAGCTTCCGGACTTCATCAATGACGGCATTTGCGGGAACGCGCGCAACGTCGATAACATGATCCGCGCCGAATCTTTTCGCAATTTCCAATCGGCTCGCTACGGCATCGAGACCGATAACGCAGCGGGCGCCGCGCGCTTTCGCCATTGCGGCTCCATAAAGCCCGAGCAGCCCCAAACCCTGGATGACAACCGCATCGCCCAATTGGATTTCGGCGGCTTCCGAAACCGACGCCATCGTCGCGACGCCGCAATTGAGCGGCGTTGCCTCCTCGTCGCTCAGCTCGACCGGAAGCTTCAGAATCCAGGTTCCGGGCAGGATGTAGCAATATTCGCCAAAGCCGCCGAGAAAATGCGGATCCTCATCCGCAAGGTCATGGCCGTATTTGCGCACGCCGTGACACTTCTGCGGCATGTCGAGGACGTCGCGGTAATAACACTGCCCATCGAAGAAATATTCGCTCCAGGTGATGCGGTCGCCGACATAGAGCGCGTCGCCGCGCATGTCTTTGTCGACGCCTTCGCCGATTTCTTCGATAACGCCGATGATTTCATGCCCAAGAATTCCCGGGCATGGATTTGGCCGGCGACCCTCGTAGGAATGAATATCCGAGCGGCAGATCGTCGACATCGTGACTCGGACCAGAACTTCGCCGCGCTTGGCGGGACGAACCGGAAATTTCTTCAGGATAAAAGGTGTATTTGGCGCTTCGTAAACGGCAGCCTTGCCTGTGCGCATTATTCGACCCCGTTGAGCGCGAAATCGAAAATATCGTAATTGTGCAGCGGTCCCGTCTGCGCACGAGCGCGATAACGCGCGTTGAGCGGCCGTGACAGCAGGAATGGCACCTTCTGTTCGTGAAGCCCGCCGTGCGAACGCAGCCGGTGTCCCGCCAGTTGACTCAAATCGTGATCCTCACGCCGTGCGCCAATGACCGTATTGCGATCGCCAAAAGCTGCAAAGTCTCCCTCCCTATCGAGCGGAAGATCGAACCGTTCGCACGCTTGCTGCTTGTCCAGAACGAGTTCGATGCCGGGCAGCGTTCGGACCCACGCCATCATAGCCGTGATATCGATCGGCTTCCGCAGATGCACCCGCACGAATGACCCAAGCGCACCGTGATGGCGAACGAACGGATCGGCGATCGGGCAAATGACCCGTACCGCGCCGGAGCCAAAGCGTGAATTCAGCTCGTCCTCGAGATAAACGACATTCGGCGAGCCGTCGGCCTTAGACTTGTCGTTCATTCCGTGGTCGGCCGTGATCGCGACGGTGGCGCCAAGCGCAACAAGTTTGGCGACGACGGCATCGACCGCGTGATGATAGGCGTCCGCCTCGGGCTCTCCAGGCGCGTGCTTATGCTGCACGTAATCCGACGTCGATAGGTACATAATATCCGGTCTGGAAGACGACATCACTGCCACCCCCGCATCCAATGCGAACAGCGACAGGTCGGCCGAATATTGATCGGGCTGCGGCCGACCGACAAGTTTCTCGACATCCTCGATCTCGTTTTCAGCGAGATTGGCCTTGCCGGCATATTCGGAGGAAAAAGCGACGCCCGACATTTTATAGGCCAACACCTTGAGCAGCTTGTCCTTGGCCGTGACCACGGCGGTCCGCACTCCGGCCCGGCTCAGCGCACCGAGAATGGTGCCGCAGCGCAGGCGGCCTGCATCGGTAATCATGATTTCTTTGCCAGTTTCGGAGTCGAGATAATAATTGCCGTTGATGCCATGCACGGCGGGCGGCACGCCGGTTACAATGGACGTGTTATTGGTGTTGGTCGTGCTCGGTATCGAGCAATCGGCAAATCCGACAAACCCTTGCTTCTCGAACGACTTCATCGTCGGCAACGTGCCGTTGGCAAGACCATGTTCGAGATAGGCCGGATCGAATCCATCGACGACGATAATCACGGTCGGATGCTTTGGCGCGGCATAGGTTCGTCCATTGACTTCGATGACCACTTCCTCGGCAGAACGGGAATTCGCAATAACCGCGCTCATAGTTCGGACTCCGGTCGGGTGGGCCTCAATAAAACTCGACAAGAATGTGACCCGCTTTTACGACCTTAAGATGAATATAAGAAATTTCCCCAGACGCTAGAATGAGATCGATTGCATCGACCCTCGCGCAACGTCATTCATCGCGCTGTCATAACCACGCACTAGCGTCACCTCGCCTTCGGGTGTTGTGAGTTCTGGAGGTTCCGCGCGGACCTCTCCATTGCGAATGCATCCTTCAGGTGGGCGCGAGAGAACGCGCCGCTCCTGTGTTGCGTCCCGTTCCGGAGAGCGCGTGTTCGTTCCTAAATTAAGCGCGGTGCATTGGCGCCTTGAACGCACGGGTGTCTGCACGTTCGCGGGTTATAGCAAAAACGGGAGCTTTAAATGACCGGGAAATCTCGCTGGGCTACCAGCGCCGCCGCTATCGTTGGGTCGGCTGCCTCACTGGCAATCGCGGCTGCGGTTGCGACTTCTCCACAGCCGGCAATCGCCGATGATTCCTGCCCGAACGGCGGCACGGTGCGCTTCGGAGTTGAGCCGTATGACACTGCCGCTCGGCTGGTGCCGATCTACGAGAAGGTTGGCAAGCTGATTGGCGATCAGGTCGGTTGCAAGGTCGAAGTCTATGTCGCTACCGGTTACAACGCCGAGATAGAGGCGATGCGCAGCGACAAGCTTGAAATTGGCGAGTTCGGACCCCTTGGCTACGTGCTGGCGCACCAGGTGGCGAAGGCCGAGGCAGTCGCTGCGTTCGGCACCGCGGATGGCAAACCCGATACATACTGGGCCAGCATCGTGACCTACCCGTCATCAGGTATCAAAACCGTCGCAGACATCCGCGGACGTTCGTTTGCGTTTTCCGATCCGGCGTCCACGTCAGGCCACCTGTTCCCAGCCTATGGCCTGCGCAAGGCGGGGCTCGATCCGGACAAGGACGTGAAGGCAATCTACGGCGGAAGCCACACCGCGTCGTTCGAAGCAATCTACAATCACAAGGTCGATGCCGGAGAACTGAACAGCGAACAACTCGAGTCGGCGAAGCAGCGCGGTCATTACAAGGACGGCGATCTGGTTTTCTTGTGGAAATCTGACGCCATCCCGACCGACCCAATCGCGGTGCGCGGCGACCTGCCCGAGGCGTTCAAGAAGAAGCTTACGAGTGTGCTGCAGCACCTCGATCTGACGAGCCTCGATCCGGCCGACCGCAAGATTATGGTCGGCGCCGGGATTACCCAGCTCGTGCCGCAAACCGATCAAGCCTATGACGGCATCCGCGATCTCGTGAAGACGTTGAATATCGATCTCGCGAAGCTGAGCTGAGGCTTTGGGAGTATCAGACTGATGCTCCGTGTTCGCGGCCTTTCGCAGCGGTATCCGAACGGCAAGCTCGCGCTGACCGACTTTTCATTGACAGTCGAGGCGGGCGAGCTTGTCGTGGTTCTTGGCGGCAATGGCAGCGGGAAAACGACGCTGCTGCGGTGCGTCACGCGAACGGTGAAGCCCACTGCCGGCGAGATTTGGCTTGGTGAAACCAATCTCTGCGCATTGGAGGGCGAAAAGCTGCGGCGGGCGCGCCTTGAGCTTGCAATGATCTGGCAGCACGCCAGTCTGGTTGGCCGCAGCACCGTGCTGGCTAACGTGGCAAGCGGGGCGCTGGGCCGGCATCCGACGTTACGGACCGTACTCGCGGGCATGCCAACCTCCGAACTGGAATCGGCACGCGGCCATCTTACCGAGGTCGGCCTTGCGGATTTAGCCGAGCAGCGGGCCGGTACTTTGTCCGGCGGTCAGGCGCAGCGCGTCGCCATCGCTCGCGCCCTCGCGCAACGGCCCCGCGTCATATTGGCCGATGAGCCGGTGGCGAGCCTCGATCCAGAGGCGGCGGAGGAAATCATGCGCTTGCTGCGGCGGCTGGCGGCGTCGGAACGGATCGCCGTCCTTTGCGTGCTGCACCAAGTCGAACTGGCTTACACCTACGCGGATCGGGTGATCGGCATCCGTGCCGGACGCCTGGCTTTCGATCTGCCGCGAAGCGAAGTGTCTCGCGAGACCGTCCACCGACTTTACCTCCCTGAGGCGGCATGAGCCTCGTTGCGCATCCTGGCCTCAACGCCTCGCTCGCCACTGCAGGCTGGGGCCGCGCTTTTACCATTGCGACCCGTTTCGTCTTGATCCTGGTGGGAATCGCCATCGCGATTCAGACGCTTATTGTCGTCGAAGCCCGCCCGCAGGATCTCATTACCGGGGTCCACGGCATGGCCGACCTCATCCGGCGTGCCATGCCGCCGGATTTCTCCAAACTGCCGGCGGCAGTCTGGCCGACCCTGCAAACTGTCGACATCGCACTGTTCGGCACCTTTGTCGGCATCATTATTGCGGTCCCCCTCGCGCTGCTTGCCGCCGCAAATATGACCCCCTCGCGTTACGCCTATTACGCAGCGAGAGCCATTATCGGATTCACGCGCGCCGTGCCCGACCTCGTTTGGGCGCTGTTATTCGTCACAGCGGTTGGCCTGGGGCCGTTTCCGGGCGGCTTGGCGCTCGGCGTCCACTCGGTGGGTATGCTCGGCCGGCTATTCGCGGAAACGATCGAGCAAATGGACATGGCGCCGATCCATGCGTTGCAACTGACCGGCGCTCGGCGCATCCAAGTCTTCAGCCATGGCATTATTCCGTCGATCCTGCCGGCGCTCTTGGGCATCAGCCTCTATCGTCTGGACGAGAATATACGCTCCTCGCTGGTGCTGGGCTTCGTCGGCGCCGGAGGCATTGGATTTGAGCTGCTCACTGCAATGAATCTATTTCAATATCAGGAAGTGTCACTGCTGCTGATCATCATATTCGTGATCGTCCTTGGCGCAGAACGCCTGTCCGCCACGCTTCGGGAGCGTCTCGCCTGATCTTTGATTGCCGGAAAATCGCACCCGCGCCTGTCTTGCGGCCGTTTTGCAAATTCAGCGAAGCCGCGGCACAAAATTTGCTACACCGGAAAGTTGTTCTCGATTAGACTGGCTACTCATTTCACACGTCTGGGGAGTGAAAAGCCATGCCGAGATTTCGTTTGGGGCTCAAGCGAGGATTGCGTCCTCAGCTTTTGGCGGTGTTGGGCGGCTTGGCCGTCGTCGGCGCCGGATCGGCACACGCGCAACAGCCGCCCCCGTATTCTTGCGGCGACATCCCAAATCCGAACTCAGTGCCCAAAATCCAAGCGACCTTTCGCACCAATGCCGGCCTCAACAACGGCGAATTCGACTGCATGGCTTGGCAGGATTTCATCTATTTCATGTGGCCGGCCCAACCGGGCCAGCGCGGCGCTCCGAAGCCAAGTCCAGCACGACTTGGCGATGCCGGCCCGACGGTTTGGGAGACCTACCGGACCGCCGACACGGGTGTTTCTGCCCAATGCCCAGAATCCGGGCCCGTGGAATCAGGCGCAACTGATGGCGACGCTGCGCGCTTCGCTGGCGCAACAAGTCTCGAGCGGCGTGGTGCGCCACTTGACGATGACGTCGAAAGTCTCGCGCGCGGTGCTCGCCAATATCCTGCGCAGCGGCGCCACGACGCCGGCGAACATTCTCGACGAAATTGCGCAGGCCGGCGGGGGCACGCTCTACGATCTCAGCGGCAATCCGGTCTATTACGAGGTCGCGATGAACGAGGCGCAGTATAATTACATTGTGCAGAACCAGCTTTACGACGCCAACAAGCAGTCCTCGTTCGCGCAGACCAATGTCATCGCACTGCCCGGCAATACCGTGGGCGACGGCAGCTCGGTTGAGGTAAAGGCCGCCTGGAAGATTCTCAGCCCTGCCGAGAAGAAATCCGGCCGCTTTCACACCACACAGGTGCTGATCCAAGGCTCGCTAGCGCCGGTGACCGTCGGTCTCGTCGGGTTTCACGCCTTCATTTCCAGGGGCGACCAGGGCGGATGGGCGACGTTCGCGCAAGTCGACAATGCTCCAGTGCAAGCGCCGGTGAAGACCGGCACCTTCAACTTCTTCAATCCCAAGTGCACAGGGCCGGCCGATATCACGACGCCTTGCCCCTATAACGTCAAGGATGCCGATCCCGGCCAGGTCGTGCAGATTACGCCCAACGATGCCACCGCCGACCGTCTCAACGCCTACATGCATACTTTGCTGAAGCAATATGATCCGAAGTCGCCGTGGCAATACTACAATCTGGTCAACGTGCAGTGGCCGAAAGTGCCGGTGCCGCTGTCAAGCCTGAAGGCGCCGGTGACGCAGCCACTGCCCGATGGCACCCCCAACGACCCGACCCTGGTCAATGCCGTGCTGGAGACATTCCTGCAGCAATCCAATGTCGGCTGCATCGAATGCCATCAATACGCTGCTACCGCAGCATCGGGCGGCAACAAACCGACCAACTACGCCGGTTACAGCTTCATGTTCGGGCGTGCCCGCACGCCGCAGTGATGGCTACGGCCCGGCCTGACCAAATTGCGCCGTCGCGCCGAGCCCCGGAATTGCCCCTTGAGGGCATTTGCCGAGGATGATCATGCCGAGGACATCATCCTTGGTGACATCGGCGATCCGTGCCGTGCCGACAATGCGTCCGTTCTTCATCACACAGATTCGATCAGCCAGATCAAAAACGTCATGGATGTCATGGCTGATCAGGAAGATGCCGATGCCGTCGGCTTTGAGCTTGCGGACGAGTTCGCCGACCTGCGCGGTTTCCTGCGGCCCGAGTGCCGCCGTCGGTTCGTCCATGACCAGAATTTGCGCCTTGAACAGGATCGCTCGGGCGATCGCCACCGATTGGCGTTGCCCCCCGGAGAGCGCTCTTACGGGATCCTTGAAGCGTTGGAAGTGCGGGTTGAGGCGGCCGACGACATGGCGCGCCTCCGCCTCCATGGCGACGTCGTCCAACGTCCCCCAGGCCGTTCGCAATTCGCGGCCGAGAAACAAATTGGCTGCGGCGTCGACATTGTCGGCCAGCGCCAACGACTGGTAGATCGTCTCGATGCCGTAAGTCCTGGCGTCGCGCGGATTGGCGATTGTTGCCGCCTCGCCGCGAATGATGATCGTTCCGGAATCGCGCGTCAGGGCGCCGGAGAGAATCTTGATCAGCGTCGATTTGCCGGCGCCGTTATGACCGACGAGAGCCATGACTTCGCCCGCGTAAAGATCGATCGAGGCCCCATCGACGGCGCGAAGACCGCCGAAAGAGAGCGAAATGTCGCGCATCTCGACGAGCGGGATGCGCGCAGCCTCCATAGCGCGCTTTCCTGTCATGAAGCGCTCCGGCGCCGATAGACAGTGTCGAGCCATACCGCGGCGACCAAAACGACGCCGACCACGATACTCTGCAGCGGCGTATCGACGCCGAGCAGCACCATGCCCGACTGCAACGACTGCATGAGCACGGCGCCGAGCATCGCTCCGGCCACGGTACCGACGCCACCCGCCAGCGACGTGCCGCCAATGACCGCGGCCGCAATAACCAAAAGCTCGGCAAGCGTGCCTTCCGAGCTCGTGGCCGCGTCAAGCCGCGCGATCGAAACGGCCCCGGCGATGGCGGTGAGCAGCCCCATCAACATGAAGACCTTGGCGATCACCCGGCGCGTGTCGATCCCGGCGAGTTCGGCCGCCTCCGGATTGCCGCCGATGGCGTAGACATAACGGCCAAAGCGCGTTCGCCTCGCCAGGAAACTCATCGCTACCCCGACGCCGATCGCGATCAGCACGGGTATCGCGATCCCATGGGAGATAAAAAGGCCGCCGTCGGGGAGAACAATATGGTTCGCTTCCGCATAGCGGCGTACGCTGCCGATCGGCCAAGGATAAGCATTGGCGATGCCGACTGCGGCAAGGATGAGAACGCAGACGGCGCCGCCGAGGAAGATTTCTGCCGCCATCGGTCGAACCGGAAAATGAAAGCTTTGGCGGCGGGCGCGGACCAGCGCCAGCAACGCAATCACTGCCGCACAAGCAGCCAAGCCGACAATCCAGCTCCAGAAGGCGCCAATCGAGCCTTCCGGGCCGCCACCCATGAGCGTGAAGTTAGCGTCCAGTGGCGCAACGGTCTGACCGCTCGTCACCCACCAGGCCGCGCCGCGCCACACGAGCAAGCCACCGAGCGTCGCGATAAAGGACGGAATGCCGAGATACGCGATCAGGAAGCCTTGAATGCCGCCAAGAAACAAACCGAGCACGAGCCCGACCGCCAGCGTCAAAATCCAGGTCTCCGGATATTCGAAACCGAGCAGTCTCGGCAACAAATTGGCCTGGGTGACGCCCATGACCATCCCGATAAAGCCGAGCATCGAGCCGATGGACAAATCGATATTCCGCGTCACGATGACGAGCACCATGCCGGTCGCCATGATGGCGACCGACGATGACTGCACCGAGAGATTCCACAGGTTGCGCGGCGTGAGGAACAGACCGCCGGAAAGCACATCAAACGCAACCCAGATCAGCAGCAGCGCGCCGATCATGCCGAGCATCCGGATGTCGAGTTCCGTGGCTTTGAGAAATTGCACGAGCCTCGATCGCATCATGGTCGAGAGCGCAATCAACCGCAGACCTTGACCGTGCCGGGCTTGACGCCCTGGCAGACTTCTTCCCGCTTGATCCACCACGCGTCGATGACAAGGTTGAGGTTATCTTTCACGATCGGGATCGGGGTGAGGAACAACGCGTTCATCTCGACTTTCCGCGGACCGCCGGCGAATTTCACCACACCTGGAATCTCGGTCATCTTCTTGCCGTCCGCCAACAGCAAGGCAATCTCGGCCGCCTTCCTGCCGAGCTCGCGCGCGTCCTTCCACACCGAGACGGTCTGGGTGCCAAGCGCAATGCGGTTGAGCGCGGCGTGATCGCCGTCCTGGCCGGAAACCGGCACGGCGCCGGCCATGCCTTGCGCCGCGAGCGCGGCGATGGCGCCGCCGGCGGTGCCGTCGTTGGCGGCAACCACCGCGTCGACCTTGTTGTTATTCTTGGTGAGGATCTGCTCCATGTTCCTCTGGGCGTTGGCCGGAAGCCATCCATCGGTATAAGATTCGCCGACATTCCTGATCTTGCCGGCGGCGATGGGGTCCTTGAGCACTTCCATCTGGCCGGCGAACAAAAAATCCGCGTTCGGATCGGCGGACGAGCCTTTGATGAAGGCGTAATTGCCCGAGGGCTTTACTGCGAACACCGCGCGCGCCTGCAGCCGTCCGACTTCCTTGTTATCGAACGTGATGTAAAACGCATTTGGATTTTCGATGAGGCGATCGTAGCCGATCACCGGAATGCCTTCGTCGACCGCTTTTTGGACCGCTGGGGCGATGGCCGAGGCGTCTTGGGCCAAAACGATCAGAACGTCAGCGTTCCGCGCGATGAGACTTTCGACGTCAGCCAATTGCTTTTGCGCGGACGATTGCGCGTCGGCGGAGATATACTTGTCGCCGGCCGCCGCAATCGCGGCCTTCATCGCGGCTTCGTCGGTCTTCCAGCGCTCTTCCTGGAAGTTTGCCCAGGAAACGCCGACAACCTTTCCCGTGGCTTCGGCGTGGGTGCAAAACAGGAACGACACCGTGGCGCCTGCCACTAAAGCGGCTGCAATTTTCTTCATAATGCCCTCCCCTGCACCGCTCGGGCATTCGCACCCAAGTCCGCTGCGATCAATCTTTTTCGGCAACTTAGAAATACTGCCGTTTATCCGCTGTTGTAAACGAACGGCATCGCGGCGACCGTCATATCGGAAGAAATGCAATGGAGCAGCCGTTGTAAGCCGCGCCTGTTAATGGCGCGGTCTGAAGGCTCACGCAGCCGGCAAGGAAGGTGCAACGCTCGCAGGCAGTCTCGCCGCGGCAAAGCCGGACTTGGTCGGGCCGGGTCTCAGCCTCATCTGCGCCAGCCGCCGACTTCTCAGGCCCCGAACCAGTCAGGGTGCTCCGTAATCGCCATGACACCACATGCGAACATCAGTACGCAGATGGTCCAGAGCAGAAGCGAGACATAGCTTTCATCGGTCATGATGTGCGCCGATGCAATCCACGTGCCAAATTTGGCCGCCACGTTCTCCATCGCCTCTAACTCCCAGCATCGGAACTGTGAGCCAAGGCCAACACGATCAAGACCCGTGCGGCTCCGTATTTCCCGCAACTTCTTCAAATACGACAAAGTTCCAAAGATTTTATTGCCGCCGCGCGACATCGCGGCGACAAAAAACGCAGCCGCGCCCGGCCGCCGCCCTACTTCACGTTGGGATAAAGGCCCGACTCTTTCACCGCGGCGAGACCTTCGGCGCGATCGCCGACGAGTTCTTTGGCAAATTGGTCGGGCGGGCTGAATACCGGCGCCAGACCGCGGCTGAACAGAAACTTCTGCTGAAAATCCGGCTTGGCGCCGATCGTGGCGATCGCCTTGTATAGCTTGTCGACGATCGGCATCGGCGTGCCGGCCGGCGCGAAAATGCCGAAGAAGGTCGCTGCAATGTTCTTGGTGTAGCCGACCTCCTTGAAGGTCGGAATGTCGGGCGCCAGCGGCGAGCGCGTATCTCCGTCGATGGCAAGGCCGACGATTTTTCCGGCGCGGATGAACGAAACCAGGTTGCCGATGCCGAAAATCGCGATCTGCGTGGTGCCGGTGAGCATGCTGTTGACGGCGTCGCCGCCGCCCTTGAACGGCACGCGCACGATGTCGGTGCCGTTCGTCTTGTTGAACTCTTGCATGAACGCGACCTTCGACAATGAAGGCGCCATATAGTTGAACGCGTTGGGCCTGGATTTGGCGAGCTTCGCCAAATCAGCAAACGATTTGACATTCAGCGAGGCGTCGACCGCAAACACCTGCGTCAAGTAATAGGCCCTGGTGATCGGCTGCAGGCTTTTCGCGGGGTCGAAATCCGAATTCGGCTGGATGATGGGGTTGATGGTGACGGTCTCGCCTGGAAGGATGCAGATGGTGTAACCGTCCGGCGGCGCCGCCGCGCAGGCCTGGGCGCCAATCGTGCCTTCCGCGCCGGCGCGGTCTTCGACCACGATCGAGGTGCCGAGCGCCGCACCGAGCTGATCGGCAAGGCCGCGCATGAACAGATCGCTCAAGCCGCCCGGGCCCTGCGACGCGATCGCCTTGATAGGCCGCGTCGGATAGTTCTGCGCTACCGCAGGCAGAGGCAGCAGAGTGACTGCAAGCAGTGCGAGAATGGAGTGGCGCATGGGAGTTCCTCAGCGATAACTTATTGTCGTTGCGGTAGAGAATGCCGCACCACGCCGCCGACGAGCAAGCGACTAAAGCGCGCAGATGACTTGGCGTTACGCAGCAACGCGTAGTGTCCACAGGGAGGAAATGTGTGGCGAATTATCCGATGAAGATCGAACAAGGAATCACGGTGCAGATGCGCGACGGCGTTCGCATCTCGCTCTGCGTCTATCGCCCGGATGCCCCCAGCCGCTTTCCGGCGTTGTTCGCGGCCTCGCCCTATCAATACGAAATGGACGACGTGCCGGCCTATCCGCTGTTCCTTTGGCGCGAGACCGGACCGATCGAATGGTATGTCGGCCACGGCTACGCCTATGTCCACGCCGATGTGCGTGGCTCGGGCCGCTCCGAAGGCGAGTTCGAGTTCATGGGGCTCAACGAGCAGCAGGACTATATCGAGCTGATCGACTGGATCGTGAAGCAACCTTGGTGCAACGGCCGTGTCGGCGGCATCGGCCAGTCCTATTACGCGATGGCGCAATGGCTGATGGCGACCTATAACCCGCCGGGCCTCGCCTGCAT
>JBAQAB010000267.1:0-2449 GCA_049285535.1 Xanthobacteraceae bacterium | reverse complement strand
CGGCTGATCCGTCCGCTCAATTATCCGACCGGCACGCCGGGCCGCGGCGCCGCCATGATCGAGGCCAAGAACGGCGGACGCGCGCTCGTTATCAACGCCATGGGCCGCATCTACATGGACCCGCTCGACGATCCGTTCGCGGCGCTCGATCGCGAGCTTACCGCCTGTGTGCTGCCCAAAGCCGCCGACGCCATCGTCGTCGACTTCCACGGCGAGGCGACCAGCGAAAAGCAGGCGATGGGATTTTTCTGCGACGGCCGCGCCAGCCTTGTCGTCGGCACCCATACGCACGTGCCGACCGCGGATCAGCGCGTCCTTCCCGGCGGCACCGCGTTTATGACCGATGCCGGCATGACCGGCGATTTCGATTCGGTGATCGGCATGGCCAAGGATGAGCCACTGCAGCGCTTCCTGCGGCGCATCTCGGCGGCCCGCTTCGAGCCGGCGGCCGGGCCGGCGACGCTCTGCGCCTTAGCGGTGGAGACCGATCCGGCGACCGGGCTTGCCGTCCGCGTCGGCGCGGTGCGGCTTGGCGGTTCGCTGGAACAGGCGGTGCCAGCGTTTTGGACTTGACGCTCCCGGTCGACCTTTATTTTCACGGCGGACGATCTTATTAAGGCGCGTCATTGCGAGGAGCCTTGCGACGAAGCAATCCAGCCTTTGTGGCGGCGGACTGGATTGCTTCGCTGCGCTCGCAGTGACGGTGTCGGAGAACAACGGAAAGACGAGCACGGAAAACGCGATATGGCCGGACATTCACAGTTCAAGAACATCATGCACCGCAAGGGGCGGCAGGATGCGGCGAAATCGAAGCTGTTCGGCAAGCTCGCCCGCGAAATCACGGTCTCCGCCAAGCTCGGCGTGGCCGATCCCGCGATGAATCCGCGGCTGCGCGCGGCAATGATGGCGGCGCGCGCCGAGAACATGCCGAAGGACAATATCGAGCGCGCCATCAAGAAGGCGCTGGGCGGCGACGCCGAGACCTACGAGCAGATCCGCTACGAGGGCTATGGGCCGGGCGGAGTCGCGGTGATCGTCGAGGTCTTGACCGACAACCGCAATCGCGCCGCCGGCGAGGTGCGCGCGAGGTTCACCAAGTCGGGCGGCAATCTCGCCGAGACCGGCGCGGTGTCGTTCATGTTCGACCACGTCGGCGTCATCGAATACGACGCCAAGGCGGTGAGCGCGGAAGCGATGTTCGAAGCGGCGCTGGAGGCCGGCGCCGACGACGTGGTCTCCACCGCCGAGACCCATGAGATTTACGCCGCGCAGGATCATTTCGGCTCGGTCGCCAAGGCGCTCGAAGCCAAGTTCGGCGAGCCGCGCAAGGCGGCGCTGACCTGGCGGCCGCAGAACACGGTGGCGGTCGACGACGAGCAGGGCGAGAAGGTGCTCAAGTTAATTGAGAACTTGAACGACAATGACGATGTCCAGAATGTCTATGCCAATTTCGAGATTTCCGACGCGCTGGTCAGCCGCATGAGCGCGTAGTTTGCCTCAACCGACAGCAAACAGCACCAGCGCCACGGCGGCGATGGCAAGGCCCACGCATTTTCGTAAATCGACGCGCTCGCGGAACACCGCGATACCGAACAGCGCGGTGATGACGAAGCTCATCTGCGCCACCGGTACCAGCACGCTCGCCGGTCCCAGCGCCAGCGCGTGCATCAGCAGCACGAAGGCGCCGAACAGGCCGAGTGCGGCGGCCGCGGCCCAACTCCAGCCGCGCGGCGGGATCCAGATGCGGCCTTCGCGCAGAAAGCCGGACAACGTCGCCAGCGAGCAGAAGGTCCAGGCCTGCGCCGCCACCATGGTTTCGGGCACCGCGCCCTGCTGCAGGCCGATTTTGTAGAACAGATTGGTCAGCGCCATCATCACGGTCGCCAGCAGCACGCGGCCGAGCGAGGCGAAGTTGAATTGGCCGCGCTCGCTGCCGGCCTCGGCCAATAACAGCCACACCGCGACGAGCGCGCAGGCGAGCGCGATTGCCTTCGCGGCGGTCAGCGGCTCGTGCAGGATCACGATCGCCAGCGCCGCAGTGATGGTGAAATTGAGCCGGAAGATCGGCGCATTGGTCGAGACCGCGCCGCCGTGCAGGCTTTGAGTGAAATTATAGAGCGCGACGAACAAAAACGCGCCGGCGAGCGCGCCCCACAGCGCGGAGAGATGGAGATCGAGATTGCCGCTAAGCCAGGCAAAGAGCGTCACGCCTGGACAGAAAATCCAGGCTTGCAGCATGAGGAAATCGCCGGCTTTGATGCCGGCCGCGGCGCCGCGCTTGTAGATGATGTCGCTGACGCCGAAGCCGAAGCAGACCATGGCGCCGAGCGCGGGAGGAAGACCGGGTGTCATGGGTTTTCAGGAAAGGGGCAGGGCAGCGACTGCCTTATCAGGGTCCCGGCCATCCGGCGAGCAAGGCTTAAGCATTGCCGTCATGCTATGAATCAGG
>JBAQAB010000266.1:0-6576 GCA_049285535.1 Xanthobacteraceae bacterium | reverse complement strand
CATCTGCTCTTCGCAAAATGTCGTCGTCATGGCCGGACTTGACCCAGCCATCCACGTTTTTTCTACGGCACGGCTGCAAAGACGTGGATACCAGGCACGCAGGAGAGCGAAGCGATGCCGTTCTTCGAACGGCTATGGCCGGGCATGACGGCCGAGAAGGAACCAATCGATGAGCGCCGACCTCGCCGCGCTTTGCTATCTCGTCGCCGGCGCCCTGTTCATCCTGGCGCTGCGCGGACTGTCGAATCCGGAGACCAGCCGGCGCGGCAATCTGTTGGGCATGATCGGCATGGCGATCGCGATCGTCACCACGCTGGCGGCCCATCCGCCGGCGGATTTCACGGCTTGGGGACTGGTCGTGTTGGGCATGGCGATTGGTGGCGGCACCGGCGCGGTGATCGCGCGGCGCGTGCCGATGACGTCGATGCCGGAGCTGGTCGCTGCCTTCCATTCGCTGGTCGGCATGGCCGCTGTGCTGGTCGCCGCCGGCGCGCTCTACGCGCCCTCTGCCTTCGGCATCGGCACCGAAGGCGCCATCCACGGTCAGAGTCTGATCGAAATGTCGCTCGGCGTCGCCATCGGCGCCGTTACATTCACCGGGTCGGTGGTCGCGTTCCTCAAACTTTCTGGCCGCATGAGCGGCGCGCCGATTACGCTGCCCGGACGCCACGTCATCAATATCGCGCTGGCGATCGCACTGGTTGCCCTGATCGTCTGGTTCTTCGAGGCGCAGCAGCATCTCACCTTCTGGCTGATCGCCGCCGTGTCGTTTCTGCTCGGCGTGCTCATCATCATCCCGATCGGCGGCGCCGACATGCCGGTCGTGATCTCGATGCTCAATTCCTATTCGGGCTGGGCCGCGGCCGGCATTGGCTTCACGCTGGAGAATACCGCGCTGATCATCACCGGCGCGCTGGTCGGCTCTTCGGGCGCGATCCTGTCCTACATCATGTGCAAGGGCATGAACCGCTCGTTCATATCGGTGATCCTGGGCGGGTTCGGCGGCGAAGTGGCAGGCCCGGCGGCCGCGGCCGGTGACCGCCCGGTCAAGATCGGCTCAGCCGAGGACGCGGCGTTCATTTTGAAGAATGCCGGCAAGGTCATCATCGTGCCCGGCTACGGCATGGCGGTGGCGCAGGCGCAGCATGCGCTGCGCGAGATGGGCGACAAGCTCAAGCACGAGGGCGTCGAGGTCAAATACGCCATCCATCCGGTGGCCGGCCGCATGCCGGGCCATATGAATGTGCTGCTCGCCGAAGCCAATGTGCCCTACGACGACGTGTTCGAGCTGGAAAACATCAATTCGGAATTCGCCCAGGCCGACGTCGCCTATGTCATCGGCGCCAACGATGTCACCAATCCAGCCGCCGAGGACGATCCGAAGTCGCCGATCTACGGCATGCCGGTGCTGCAGGTGTGGAAGGCCGGCACCGTGATGTTCAACAAGCGCTCGCTCGCCTCGGGTTATGCCGGTATCGATAACCCGTTGTTCTACCGCGACAACACCATGATGCTGCTCGGCGACGCCAAGAAAATGACGGAAGAAATCGTCAAAGCGTTGTAAAATCTCGGATCCGATGACCGAGAACTCTCCGCCGAAGCAGCCTAAGCCAATTCGCGCCCGTCGCTGGTCCGGCTCCGCATCGCCGCCGCCGCGGCCGCGGCCCTATCGCATGGCGATGCGGCTGATCGGCATCCCGGCAGCCGCCGTGGCCGGGGTGCTGATTTATCGAGGCGTGCGCGATCGCCTCGTTCTCCCGGAATGCGCTTCGGGACGCGCCAAACATTCGCTGGCCGATGTCCTCAAACAGTTGCAGCTGGAGCCGACGCAGTACGAGCCGATCAAAACCGTTTCGACGAGCAAAGACCAAGTCGTCTGCAATGCGGTGTTGCCCCTGCCCGGGGGTGGCAGCGTTGTTGCCGATTACACGTTTTATTGGCAAGGCAGCTCGGCGGATATGAAATATTCGATTTCGCGAAAGCGGCCGTGATCGCCCCTGGCCTAGCATGGAACTTACGGCCACCCCGCTATTTGTCATAGCGTGAGGTCCAAGGCCAAATCCACAATTGCCAACAAGATTTCAGACACGGTTTCCGATACCGAGGCGGTCTCGTGGGTGGCGCGGATCGGGTACGTCACGCGCGGCGTAATCTTCCTGATCATCGGCGGCTTGGCGTTGCTCGCGGCCGGTGGCTCGTCCGAGCGGCCGGAAGGCGTGCGCGATGCGCTGCAGACGGTCTTCGACCGGCCGTTCGGCGGCTTTGCGCTCTGGGCCGTGGCCGCGGGTCTTGGCTGTTTCGCGAGCTGGCGCTTCTTGCAGTCCGTCCTCGATGCCGATGCGCTCGGCAATGGTCCCTATGGCCTGATGCGCCGGGCGTCGTTTGGGGGCGCCGGCACGTTTTATCTTGCGCTCGCAACGGCGACCGCGCGCAGCACTTTCGCGCCGCGGACGACGACCGAGGATCAAGCCGCGCGCAGTTGGACGCATTGGCTCATGAGCAAGCCGTTCGGCCGCGATGCGATTGCTGCGCTCGCGGTAATCCTGGTCAGCATTGCGATTGGGCTTGCGGTTCAGGTTCTGCGCGCGCCCTATCGACACGAATTCGATAAGAAGCGGATGCCGCTCGTCTGGGTGGTCGCGGTCGGATCGCTCGGCATGATGACACGTGCCTTCGTGTTTCTCATGATCGGCGTCTTCCTCGGCGTGGCCGCCTACGACTACAATTCCAGCGGGGTGGTCGGTGTTTCCGGCGTCCTGCAATCCCTGCAAGCCCTGCAAGGCCAGAGCTACGGCCGCTGGATGCTGGCTGTCGCCGGATTCGGATTGGTCGCGTTCGGCGCGTTCGAAATCATCGAGGCCTATGCGCGCCGCATCCGCGCGCCGACATTGGCACGGGCGCGCCCGCGCTAATTGCCCGCTGGCTTGCCATAACCGCCGGCAGTCGGTGTCTGAATGACGATCGCCTCGCCGGCGTCGATCACGGTGGCGTCGCAGCCTTGCAGTTTCTCCATGCCGCCGTCCTTGCGGCGCGCCCAATTCTCGCCGACCTGACCATCGCCGCCGCCGGCGAGCCCGAACGGCGGCACGCGGCGATGGCCGGACAGTATCGTGCATTCCATTTTTTCCAAGAAACGGATGGTGCGGCGGATGCCGTCGCCGGCGTTCCATTGGCCGCGTCCGCCCGAGCCTTTGCGAATGTGGAAGTCTTCCAGCAGCACCGGATAACGGAATTCCAGAATTTCCGGATCGGTCAGCCGCGTATTGGTCATGTGGGTGTGCACGGCGTCGGTGCCGGGAAAGCCCGGTCCGGCCGGCGAGCCGGAACAGATCGTCTCGTAATACTGATAGCGCGCGTTGCCGAAGTTGACGTTGTTCATGGTGCCTTGCGCCGCCGCCATGGCGCCAAGCGCGCCGAACAGGCAATTGGTGACCTCTTGCGAGGTCTCGACGTTGCCGGCGACTACGGCGGCGGGGAATTCCGGCGACAGCATCGACTTTTTCGGAATGACGATGCGGATCGGGCGGAGGCAGCCGGCATTCATCGGAATATCGTCGTCGACCATGACGCGGAACACGTAGAGCACCGCGGCGCGGGTCACCGGCTCCGGAGCATTGAAGTTCGACGGCTGCTGCGCGCTGGTGCCGGTGAAATCGACCGTCGCTTCACGCTTCTTCTTGTCGACGGTGATGCGGACCTTGATCGTGTTGCCCTGGTCGGTTTCGATAGTGAAGGCGCTGTCGTGCAGCCGGTCGATGACGCGGCACACGCTTTCGGCCGCATTGTCCTGCACGTGCCGCATATAGGCGCGCACGACCGGCAGCGTGAAATAACGCACCATCTTGCGCAGCTCGTGTACGCCCATCTCGTTGGCGGCAATCTGCGCCTTGATGTCGTTGACGTTCTGCAACGGATTGCGTGCGGGGTATTTCGCGCCTTCAAGAAGCGCGTAGGTTTCTTTTTCACGAAAGCGGCCGCGGTCGACCAATTTGAAGTTGTCGATATAGACGCCTTCCTGCTCGATCGTGGTGGCGTTCGGCGACATCGAGCCCGGCGAAATGCCGCCGATGTCGGCGTGATGGCCGCGCGAGGCGACCCAGAACAAGATCTTCTTGCCGTCGAACGCCGGCGTGCACACGGTGATATCCGGCAGATGCGTGCCGCCGTTGTAGGGCGCGTTGATGGCGTAGACGTCGCCCGGCCGGACCTTGCCCTTATTTTCACGAATAACGGTCTCGACGGCGCGGTCCATTGAGCCGAGATGCACCGGCATGTGCGGCGCGTTGGCGACCAGCGAGCCGTTGCCGTCGAACACCGCGCAGGAGAAATCGAGCCGCTCCTTGATGTTCACCGAATAGGCGGTGTTCTGCAGCGCCACGCCCATTTGCTCGGCGATCGACATGAACAAATTGTTGAACACTTCGAGCATCACCGGGTCGGCGTGGGTGCCGATGGCGCGCGTCCGCTTAAGCTTCTGTATCCGCCGCAGCACCAGATGGTTCTTCGCCGTGAGTTCGGCTTGCCATCCGTGCTCGATGACGACGGTCTGATGCGGCTCGACGATGATGGCTGGACCTTTGACCTTACTTCCGGAAATAAGTTGGTCACGCGTATAGACCAGGGCACGGTGCCATTTGCCGCCGGAGAAGAAGCGCGTCCGCCGTGCCGGCGCAGGCAGCTTGGTGCGCTTGGCCTTGCTTGGCCTTTCTTTGAAAGTCGCGCCGCCGCCAACGGCCTCGACGGAGACTGCCTCGATGACGAGGGATTTTTTGCAGTCGATGAATCCGAATTGCGCTTTATGCGCCTTTTCAAAGGCCGATTTCATCTTCTGAAGCGAATTGACGTTTTTCCCGCTACCGGCGTCGACGACGAGCGGCGTGTCCGTTCCGGCGTAGCGGATGTGGGCGCGCACTTGCAGCTTGATGCCTTTCGCCGCAACGCCCTGAGCGACAACCTCTTCGGTGACTGTGCGCGCCAAGCGTCGCGATACGTCTTGCAGCGTCGCGCGCGCCTTGTCGCTGAATGGCTCTTCTATCGCCTGCTGGCGCACGCTGCGGATGTCGGCAAGGCCCATGCCGTAGGCGGAGAGCAGGGACGACAGCGGATGGATCAGCACGCTCTCCATGCCGAGCGCGTCGGCGACCAGGCAAGCGTGCTGGCCGCCGGCGCCGCCGAAGCAATTAAGCGCATAGCGCGTCACATCGTAGCCGCGCTGAACCGAAATCTTCTTGATCGCGTTTGCCATGTTATCGACCGCGATCTTGATGAATCCGTCGGCGACCTGTTCGGCGCCCCGCCCGTCGGCGATCTCCTTGGCCATGGTCGCAAATGCCCCGCGCACCGCATCGGCATCGAGCGGCAGGTTTTGCGCGGTTCCGAAAATCTTGGGAAAGAAATCCGGGATGAGCTTGCCAACCATGACGTTGGCGTCGGTCACCGCCAGCGGGCCGCCTCGGCGGTAGCATTTCGGACCGGGATTGGCGCCGGCGGAATCCGGCCCGACGCGGAACCGCGCGCCGTCGAAATGCAAGATCGAGCCGCCGCCGGCCGCCACCGTGTGAATCAGCATCATCGGCGCGCGCATGCGCACGCCGGCGACCTCGGTCTCGAAGGCGCGCCCGTATTCCCCGGCGTAATGCGACACGTCCGTCGAGGTGCCGCCCATGTCGAAGCCGATCAGGCGCGAAAAGCCGGCCGAGCGTCCGGTCTCGGCCATGCCGACCACGCCGGCCGCTGGCCCGGAGAGAATCGCGTCTTTGCCGCGAAACAATTCGGCTGCGGTCAGCCCGCCGGACGACATCATGAACATCAGACGGATGGCGGCGTCCTTGCTGTCCAAGTCGCCCGCCACCTGGGCCACGTAGTTGCGTAAGATTGGCGACAGGTAGCTGTCGACCACCGTAGTATCGCCGCGGCCGACGAGCTTGATCAGCGGCGAGACTTCATGGCTGGCGGAGATTTGCGGAAAACCGAGCTCGCGCGCCAGCGCCACCACGCGCTTCTCATGATCGCTGTAGCGATAGGCATGCATCAGCACGATGGCGACAGCGCGGATGCCGTCAGCGCGCGCGCGCTCCAGTGCAACGCGCACGGCGTCGAGATCGACCTCGCGCTCTACGGTCCCGTCGGCGCGCACCCGCTCGTCGACCTCGACGACGCGCTCGTAGAGCATGTCCGGCTTGATGATGTGCTTGGCGAAGATTTTCGGCCGCGCCTGGTAGCCGATGCGCAGCGCGTCGCGGAAGCCCTTGGTGATCAAAAGCAGCGTCCGCTCGCCCTTGCGTTCCAAGAGCGCATTGGTGGCGACCGTCGTGCCCATTTTGACGGCGGAGATTTGCTTGCTCGGGATCGGCGCGCCATGCTCGAGCCCCAGCAGATGGCGGATGCCATGCACAGCCGCGTCCCGGTAGGCTTCCGGATTTTCCGAAAGCAGCTTGTGGGTGACGAGCGCGCCGTCCGGCCGCCTGCCGATCACGTCGGTAAAGGTGCCGCCGCGATCGATCCAGAATTCCCAAGTTGCGGCCATACGCTCGGTCCTGGGCTCGATCCCGCCCGTCTTTTGTGCCAGGTTAGGGC
>JBAQAB010000265.1:0-3959 GCA_049285535.1 Xanthobacteraceae bacterium | reverse complement strand
CGGTGCGCATCACCGACGAATTCCTCAAAGCGGTCGAGGCCGATCGCGATTGGGATCTGTTCTGGCGCACCAAGAAGGGCAAGATCGCCAAGACGGTGAAGGCGCGCGATCTGTGGGAGAAGATCGGCTACGCCGCCTGGGCCAGCGCCGATCCCGGCCTGCAATTCCACACCACCATCAACGACTGGCACACTTGCGCCGCGTCGGGGCCGATCATCGCCTCGAATCCGTGCTCGGAATACATGTTCCTCGACGACACCGCGTGCAATCTCGCCTCGCTGAACCTCCTGCAGTTCCACACCCCGGCGCTCGCCAGCGTCGCCAACGGCGAAAAGCTCAAGAGCGAGCTTTACGACGTCGAAGGCTACGAGCACGCGGTGCGGCTGTGGACCATCGTGCTGGAAATCTCGGTGCTGATGGCGCAATTCCCGTCGAAGGAAATCGCGCAACGCTCCTACGACTTCCGCACGCTCGGCCTCGGCTATGCCAATGTCGGCGGGCTTCTGATGTCGTCGGGCATTCCCTATGACTCCGAGGCCGGCCGCGCGCTCTGCGCCTCGCTGTCCGCGATCATGACCGGCATCGCCTATGCGACGTCGGCGGAAATGGCGGCCGAGCTCGGCGCGTTCCCGCGCTTTGCCGAGAACCGCGAGCCGATGCTGCGCGTCATGCGCAATCATCGCCGCGCCGCTCACGGCGACCGCACCGGCTATGAGGCGATGACCAACCCGCCGGTGCCGCTCGACCACAAGGTCAATCCGGACCAGAAACTTGCCGAACATGCCAAGCGCGCCTGGGATCGCGCGCTCGAGCTCGGCGAAAAGCATGGCTACCGCAATGCGCAGGCGACCGTGGTGGCGCCGACCGGCACCATCGGCCTCGTCATGGACTGCGACACCACCGGCATCGAGCCCGATTTCGCGCTGGTGAAGTTCAAGAAGCTCGCCGGCGGCGGCTACTTCAAGATCATCAACCGCGCCGTGCCGGAAGCCTTGCGCGTGCTCGGCTATCGCGAGAGCGACATCGCCGAGATCATCGCTTACGCCGTCGGCCACGGCTCCATGGGCCAGGCGCCGGCGATCAATCACGGCACGCTGAAGGCCAAGGGCTTCACTCCCGAAGCGATCGAGAAAGTGGAAAAGGCGCTGCCGACGGCTTTCGACATCAAATTCGCCTTCAACAAATGGACGCTCGGCGCCGACTTCCTGCGCGACGCGCTCGGCGTCGACGCGGCCGATCTCGCCGCGCCGAGTTTTGACCTCCTCGCCCATCTCGGCTTTTCCAAGCGCGAGATCGAGGCGGCCAATATCCACGTCTGCGGCGCCATGACGGTCGAAGGCGCGCCGCACCTGAAGCCCGAGCATTATGCCGTGTTCGACTGCGCCAATCCGTGCGGCCGCACCGGCAAGCGCTTCCTCTCGGTCGACAGCCACATCCGCATGCTGGCGGCAGCGCAGCCGTTCATCTCCGGCGCCATCAGCAAGACCATCAACATGCCGAATGAGGCCACCGTCGAGGACTGCAAGGCGGCCTACATCCTGTCCTGGAAGCTTGGGCTGAAAGCCAACGCGCTCTATCGCGACGGCTCGAAACTGTCGCAGCCGCTGCAGAGCCAGCTCATCGCCGACGAGGACGAGGACGAAGACGTCATCGAGGCCTTCCTCGACAAGCCCGCCGCGGCGCGCGCCGCCGGGCTCGCCGAAAAGATCGTCGAGAAGGTCGTCGAGCGCATCGTGGTGATGCGCGAGCGCGAGCGCATGCCCGATCGGCGCAAGGGCTACACCCAGAAAGCCGTGGTCGGCGGGCACAAGATTTATCTGCGCACCGGTGAATATGACGACGGCAAGCTCGGCGAGATCTTCATCGACATGCACAAGGAGGGCGCGGCGCTCCGCTCGCTCCTCAACAACTTCGCCATCGCGGTGTCGCTCGGCCTGCAATACGGCGTGCCGCTCGACGAATATGTCGATGCCTTCACCTTCACCCGCTTCGAGCCGTCCGGCCCGGTGCAGGGCAACGACTCGATCAAATACGCCACCTCGATCCTCGACTACGTGTTCCGGGAGCTCGCGGTCAGCTACCTGTCGCGCTTCGATCTCGCCCATGTCGATCCGAGCGGCGAAGGCTTTGATGCGTTGGGCAAGGGCGTCGAGGAAGGCAAGCCCGCTCCCGACGCGCGCTTCGTGTCGAAGGGCCTGACCCGCTCGCGCAGCGACAAGCTCAAAGTGATGCAAGGTGGTGCGGATCATGGCGGAGCGGACGCCACTTCACCCTCCCCTGCAGGGGGAGGGTCGTCCGCCGAAGGCGGCCGGGGTGGGGCGAGCAACGTCACCGCCCTGTCCTCCTCCGCCCCGCGCGGCGAAATCTCCGGTGCCGTCGCGCTGAAAGCCGAGCCCGAGCAAAAACTCTCGCCCGCGCAACAGCTCGAACAGGTCAACCGCGTCGACGCCCGCAGCCACGCCAAGCACGCCGCGGCGGAGAAACGCGCCGAGGCGAGAGCCAAGGGCTACGAAGGCGAGGCCTGCGGCGAGTGCGGGAATTTCACGCTGGTGCGCAACGGCACGTGTTTGAAGTGCGATACGTGCGGGGGCACGACGGGCTGCAGCTAGACAAACGATGCACTCCCTCACCAGGAACAATCACTTTGTTCCCGTGTGGTACCAGCAAGGTTTCTTGGCTTCTGGTGAGGGTGAGCTTTTTGTCTTCGATAAGGCGCCCGATTATGCAATTCGCCTGCCTGACGGCACGGTAAAGACCGTCAAGCGGCGGCACGTCTCGCGACGGGGACCGTATAAGTTTCTTCGATTAGCGGACCTGTACACAACCCAATATTTCGGCATTCTAAACGACGAGATTGAACGCAAATTATTTGGATCAATCGACGATCGCGGTGCTGACGCCGTCGCTATGTTTAAAGACTGGCCTATTACCAAACAATTCGATTTTCACAACTCAATTGACCGTCGCCATGGTGATCCAAATAAACACCTAATCGGCTTGATCGACTATCTCGACGCGCAAAAGATTCGCACGCCGAAGGGGCTACGGCTGTTAAAGACCATTGCCGCCAAAAGCGGCTTTATTGCGGATCAGAACACGCTGATGATTTTAATGCAGCAGTGGCGTCGCTTCTTCTGCACAATGCTCGCTGAAGGCTTCTGGGAAATAGTGAGTGCCAATAACTCGGGTCACAAGTTTATCTACTCTGACGATCCAGTTACGCTCTACAACTGTGACCATTATCCAAATTCTCAGATGTGCCAATTCCCCTATGACCCCCATATTTTTGAACGAGGTACCCGGGTCATTTTCCCGCTAGACAGTAACCATTGTCTGCTCATCTCGCATTTTGAGCACGCCAACGACCCGAAGCGTAGCCGCGCCCGCCAACAGCGTCGCAACGCGCGAGCATATGATCAGACACTTCTCACTTATCTTGATGTGCATCGGACGAGGGAGCTTTCCGCCCCACAAGTTGCGACCGTCAACTACGTCATAAAAAAGCGAGCTACACGCTACGTAGCAGGTGGTTGCGCTGACTGGCTCTCGCCGGAGGCCGTCGTTGGAGAGCCCAGATGGAGCGAAATTGACGCCACGCTCCAATACGACGGTTTTGCTAGAAAGTTGGCTAGTGGAGAGACAATCACAAGCTAAACCGACGATAGCGTCGAGTTCTATAACGAATTTGGCGAACGGCAACTCGTACCTGGTTGGTTTGTACGACAAAGAAAAACATCTAAACAACTGTAGTTCGGATTGAGCGAAACGAAATCCGGATAAGCCTAGACGCCCACTCCGGATTTCGCGGGTGCTCAAACCGAGCTACGAATTTTTCCGTCATTGCGAGCGGAACGACGCAATCCAGGCGGCGCTGAAGGCTGGATTGCTTCGTCGCTTCGCTCCTCGCAATGACGAGACGGCATCGGGCATACCGTCATCGTCCGCGAAGGCGGACGATC
>JBAQAB010000264.1:0-7326 GCA_049285535.1 Xanthobacteraceae bacterium | reverse complement strand
ACCGGATGCAGATGCCCGGCGATTTCGCCGTCGCTCGGTTGCGGCAATGGCTGGTGACGAAACGTCAGCGCGCCGAACGCCAAAACATCGGCGAACCGCCCGCCGATATCACCAGCCGGATCGGGATCGTGGTTGCCGGCGATCCAGAGCCAATCGCGGCCCCGCTGCAGCGCTTTGAGCGCGGCGCGGCTGACATCGTGCATTCGCGCCGGCCCATCGCCGTCGTGAAAGCTGTCGCCGAGTGCGATGACAAGACGCGGTGCGTAACGCTCGATGAGCCCGGCGAGCCGGGCCAAGGCCGTTGCCGTATCGTAAGGCGGCAGCAGCACGCCGCGCGCGGCGAAGGCCGAGCCTTTTTCCAGATGCAAATCGGCGACCGCGAGCAATTTTTCATCTGGCCAAAACAGCGCGCCCGCCGGATCGACGACCAGCGTCACACCGGCGACAATAATCTCCGCATGCGCCGCCCGCTGTTCCCTTCCCCCCTGTGGGGAGGGGACAGGGGTGGGGGTCGCGAGGTAAAGCGCCTGCGTCGACGTTCGCGCGTCACTTCTCGACCCCCTTCCCCATCCCTCCCCCACAAGGGGGGAGGGATGCGATGGCCGCGATCGCGGTGATCCACCCTTCACTGCATCGCCTCCTTCACCAGTTCGGCCTCGGTCTCGGCGAGAAGCGTATCGGCCGCCTCGCCGTAAACCGCCTCGCGGCCGATCTCCAGCATGACCGGCACCGCCAGCGGCGAGACGTGATCCAGCGCCTTATGGACGATTCGGCCCTTGATGCGCGAGAGCATTTCGCCGAGCCGGCGCACGTCGAGCAGGCCAGTGGCGGCATCGGCCCGCGCGGCGCGTAATAGCACATGATCGGGCTGATGGCTGCGCAGCACATCGTAGACGAGGTCGGTCGAGATGGTGAGCTGCCGGCGCGATTTTTCCTGGCCGGGGAAACGCCGCTCGATCAGGCCGGCGATGATCGCGCAAGTGCGAAACGTGCGCTTCATCAGCGCCGATTCGGCGAGCCAGGCTTCGAGATCGTCGCCGAGCATGTCCTCGTCGAATAAAGCGGCGAGCGAGAACTCGCCGCCGGCAATGCGCGCCGCGATATCGCCGATGCCCCAGACCGCAAGCGCATATTCGTTGGCGACAAAACCCAGCGGCTTTAGCCGAGCGCGCTCGAGCCGGCGCGTCAACAGCATGCCGAGCGTCTGGTGGGCGAGCCGGCCTTCGAACGGATAGCAGACCAGGTAATGCTTGTTGGCGCGCGGGAAGGTTTCTACTAAGAGCTCGCGGCGACCCGGCATTTGCGAGCGCCATTGTTGGATCTCGAGCCACTCGCATACTTGCGCCGGCAAGGCGCGCCAGGTGCGCGGATCGGAAATGATGGCGCGCACGCGATCGGCCAGATAGGTCGAGAGCGGGAATTTGCCGCCCTCATAGGCCGGCACCTTGGGATCCTCCGACGTCGCGCGCGACACATAGACCTCGTCTTCGACAATCGCCTCGTATTTGAGGATTTCGCCGGCGAACACGAAGGTGTCGCCGGGCACCATGGTCTCGACAAAATACTCCTCGACCTGGCCCAGGAGCCGGCCGCCGCGCGGAATGATCCGCGAAGCGCGCGAGCGAACCAGCCGCACTTTGAGCATGTCGGCTTCGACGATGGTGCCGACATTGAGCCGGTAGCGCTGCGCCACATTGGGATTGGCGATGCGCCAGCGGCCGTCCTTGCCCTGCCTGATCCGGGCGAAGCGCTCATAGGCCTTGAGCGCATAGCCGCCGGTGGCGACGAAATCGACTACGGCGTCGAAGTCCGCCCGGCTCAGTGTTACGTAAGGCGCGGCGAGGGTCACCTCGGCGTAGAGATCGTCGCTCAGGAACGGCTCACCGCAGGCGCAGCCCAGAACATGCTGGGCCAGCACGTCGAGCGCGCCGACGCGCGGCGCCGGCGTGTCCTGCGCATTCACCGCGATAGCATCAAGCGCCGCGCGGCATTCGAGCACCTCGAAGCGGTTGGCCGGGATGAGCACGCCCTTCGAGGGTTCGTCCATGCGGTGATTGGCGCGGCCGATGCGCTGCAACAGCCGGGACGCGCCCTTCGGCGCGCCGACATTGACGACGAGATCGACGTCGCCCCAGTCGACGCCGAGATCGAGCGAGGAGGTGCACACCACGGCGCGCAAACGCCCGTTTGTCATCGCGTCTTCGACCTTGCGGCGTTGCGCCACGTCGAGCGAGCCGTGATGCAGCGCAATGGGGAGATTGTCCTCGTTGAGATGCCAGAGGTCCTGAAAAATGCCCTCGGCCTGGCTGCGGGTGTTGACGAAAACCAGCGTGGTGCGGTGCGCCGTGATCAGCGCATAAAGCTCGCCGAGCGCGTATCGCGCGGAATGGCCGGCCCAGGGCAGCCGCTCATTGCTGTCGAGCATCGAGACATCCGGCGCCGCACCGCCCTCGGCAAGAATAAGATCGGCGCGCGCTACGCCGTCGCGCTGCGGTACCATGAAACGGCAAAGATCGTCGGGCTCGGCGACGGTCGCCGACAGTCCGATGCTGGTCAGCTCAGGGGCGACCCGGAACAGCCGGGCCAGATCGAGCGAGAGCAGATCGCCGCGCTTTGACGTCACCAGCGCGTGCAGCTCGTCGAGAATGACCCGCTCGAGCGAGCCGAACAGATAAGGCGCATCGGCGGATGCGAGCAGCAGCGCCAGCTGTTCCGGCGTCGTCAGCAGAATGTCGGGAGGATCGCGACGCTGACGCTGGCGCTTGGAGGTCGGCGTGTCGCCGGTGCGGGTCTCGATGCGGATCGGCAGCCCCATTTCCGCAACGGGCGCTTCGAGGTTTCGCGCAATATCGACTGCCAGCGCCTTGAGCGGCGAAATGTAGAGCGTGTGCAGCCCGCCGGCGCGGCGTATGTCGCGACCTATGGAGATAAGCCTCTTCCCTCCTTCGGCGCGGCGAGCCGCGGTGGAAGGCGCGTTGAGGCCGCTTAACTCCACCAGGCTCGGCAGAAAACCAGCCAGGGTCTTGCCGCCGCCGGTCGGCGCGATCAGCAGGACCGAGCGGCCGGCTTGCGCCTTGGCCAGAAGTTCCAACTGATGCGGGCGCGGCATCCAGCCGCGGCCAGCGAACCAGCGCGCGAATTGGTCAGGAAGAAGTGTGATTTTCTCAAGCAAAGCCACGTTCCAACTTAGCCACGCAAGCGCCTGCCGGTCGAGCGCGACAGCGCGGTAGACGTGCCGGACTATGCACGCTAAAGAGCCGCCATCATGTCCCTGCCTACGACCGATCCCGCGCCGGAACAGCAACGCGGACTCGTCTTCCTCTCATGTCTCGCGCTGATCACCGGGCTCATCACCGGGTTCGGCGCTATATTCTTTCGCGGCCTGATTGCCGCGATTCATAACCTGTTTTTTCTCGGAACTTTTTCCGTCCACTACGACGCCAATATATTTACGGCGGCCGGTCCGTGGGGTCCTTTCATCATCCTGGCGCCGATCATCGGCGGCATGGTGGTCACCGCGCTGGTCACGAATTTCGCCCCGGAAGCGCGCGGCCACGGCGTCCCCGAAGTCATGGACGCCATCTACTACAAAGAAGGCGTCATCCGGCCGATCGTTGCTGTCGTCAAATCGATCGCGTCGGCGTTTTCCATCGGCAGCGGCGCGGCCGTCGGCCGTGAAGGGCCGATTATCCAGATCGGCGCCTCACTCGGATCGAGCATCGGTCAAATTCTAAGGCTCGATCCCTGGCAGCGCATCACGCTGGTCGGCGCCGGAGCCGGGGCCGGCATTGCGGCGACCTTCAACACCCCGATCGGCGGCGTCATGTTCGCGATCGAGCTGATGATGCCGGAAGTGAGCGTGCGCACCTTTCTTCCGGTAGCGCTCGCCACCGGCACCGCCACCTTTGTCGGCAATTGGTTCCTCGGTCCGCAGCCGGCGTTTGCCGTTCCCATCTTGCCGGCGCTCGGGCATGCGCCGTCGTCGATGATCGCGCTCGGCCTTTATGCGCTCCTGGGCGCGGTCATGGGCGTCGCCGCGGCGGGCTTCGTGCGCGGCCTCTCGGCTGCCGAGGACGCGTTCGAGTTGATCGAAAACCCGTATCTGCGTCACGCCATCGGCATGCTGTTCGTTGGCGTGCTGATCTATGTGCTGTTTCATTTCTACGGGCACTATTACGTCGAGGGTGTGGGCTACGCCACGATTCAGGCCTTGCTGACGAACCAGTTGGCGCCGCTCGCCATCCTGCCGCTCCTTTACGTCGCCAAGCTTGCGGCGACCTCGATCAGCCTCGGCTCCGGCGCCTCGGGCGGCATCTTCTCGCCATCGCTCTATATGGGCGCAACGCTCGGCGGCGCCTTCGGCCTGTTGGTCAACCTGATTCACCCGCTGCCGGAGGCCGGTATCGCCAATTTCGCCATCGTCGGCATGGCGGCGATGGTGGCCGGCGGCACCGGCGCGGCGATGACCGCGGTCACCATGATCTTCGAGATGACCCGCGATTACGCGCTGGTCATGCCGATGATCCTCGCGGTGGCGCTCGCCATCGGCGTGCGGCGCGTGCTGTCGAAAGAAAACATCTACACCATCAAGCTCGTCGGCCGCGGCCATCTGATTCCGAAGGCGCTGCACGCCAACATGCTCTTGGTGCGGCACGCCAAGGAGGTCATGGACACCGACGTTTTAATCCTGCCGGCGGAGACCGACTTCGATGCGTTCCTGCGCCAGCCGGAGCATCAAGGCGCGATGAAGCACGTCGTCGTAATCCGCAACAACCGCATCTTCGGCGTGTTGCGCGTCAACACCGCGCTGCGGCGCGGCCTCGAGGATGCCTATACCGGCGTCACGCTCGGCGACGTGGCGCAGCGCGATTTCACCATCGCCCGGGAAGATGACATTGCCTTCGAGGTGATCAAGCGGATGTGGCGGCGCGGCGGCGCCATGGCGGTCGTGGTCGGCGGCAAGGGCGTGCCGACCGAGGCCGACGTCAAAGGCATCATCACCAAGGAGCACGTCGCCGACTCGGTGGCGGACAGCATCAAGAGCTACGCCTGACGGATCGCCACCGCCACCAGCCCGTCGACCGGAACGCCCTTCTCGGTGCGAATTGCGGCCGCAGTGAGAGTGAGCAGCGTCAGACCTGCCTCCGCGATGGTTGCTCGCAGGTACTCCGCTCCATAAGCAAAGCGCAGCGTCGGTAACAGCTTCACGCCATCACCGGGATGGGTTTCCACCGTGAAGGCCAAAATGCCGGCCGGCGCCATGACGCGCGCCACCGCGCCGAGGATCGGCGCGAGATCGTTGACGTAAACGAAAACATCGGCCGCGATGACGAGGTCATATTTTTCGGCCGTGGCGCTTTCCGCGGCGAGAAAACGAGCGAGATCGGCGGTGGCCAGGCGATCGTACAATGTCTTGCTCTCGGTCTGCGCGATCATCGCGGGCGACAGATCGACGCCGACCAGCCGATCGACAAAGGGGCGAAAGGCAGCGCCGGCGAGCCCGGTGCCGCAGCCGAGGTCGAGCATGCCGCGAAAGTGCATCGGTCGCTTGGCAGCGCGCATCGCGGCTTCGACCGCGTCGCGCAGCAGCGCCGGCCCGCGATATTGCAGATGCTCGATGAGCGCGGTGTCGTAGCGGCCGGCATATTGGTCGAACAACCGGCGCACATAGGTCTCGGTCATGGCCGGAGCTACGTCGCCGGCACCAAGGCGCGCGAGCTGCAGCCGCGCGCCGTGATAATCCTGCGGATCCGCGTCGCGCGTCCGCTCGAAAGCGGTGACGGCGCCGGCGCGGTCGCCGAGCCGATCGCGGATGGCTCCAAGCGCGAACCAGGCGGTGGCGAAGTTCGGCGTCAGCTCGATCGTCTGCGCCAGGATATCGGCGGCAGCGGGGAAATCGCCACGCGACGCCAAGTCGATTGCCGCCTTGTAGCGCCGGTCGGCGAGGAGGTCGCCCGAGGATACGAAGAGCGGGCCGGTATCGGTCATGCATTGTCATTCCGGGGCTGAGCAAAGCGAGGAGCCCGGAATCCATAACCACCGACTGCGAGGATATTGCAAGAACAGTGATTGTGGATTCCGGACAGCCGCTCCGCGGCTTCCGGAATGACATTCCGAGTTTATCTTATGACCATGCGCCCCGAAGACATCCTGGTGCCGACGCCGGCCGGCGTATGCTGCAAGCGCGGCGGCTTTCATATCGACCCGACGCGGCCGGTCGAGCGCGCGCTGATCACGCACGCGCATTCCGACCACGCCCGTGCCGGCCATGGCGCCGTGCTGGCGACACAAGAGACGCTCGATCTGATGCGGTTGCGCTACGGCGAGAACTTCGCCGGCACGACCCAGGCCATCGCCTATGGCGAGAGCGTCACGCTCGACGGCGTGACCGTCACGTTCCACCCCGCCGGCCATGTGCTCGGCTCCGCGCAGATCGCGGTCGCGGCGGACGGGCTTCGCGTGGTTGCCTCCGGTGACTACAAGAACGCCAGCGATCCGACGTGCACGCCATTCGAGCTCGTGCCCTGCGACGTCTTCATCACCGAGGCGACCTTCGCGCTGCCGGTGTTCCGTCACGGCGATGCCGACGGCGAAATCGCCAAGCTTCTGCATTCGGTCGCGCTGTTTCCGGAGCGGGCGCATCTCGTCGGCGCCTATTCGCTCGGCAAGGCGCAGCGCGTGATCGCGCTCTTACGCCAAGCCGGCTACCACGCACCGATCTACCTGCACGGCGCGATGGAGAGCATCACATATTATTATGCGAGCCGAGGCATCGCGCTCGGTGAGTTGCGACCCGTGCGCGGCGCCGGCAAGACCGACCTTGCCGGCACCATCACGCTCTGTCCGCCGTCGGCGCTGAAAGACGTGTGGACGCGGCGCTTCCCCGAGCCGCTCACCGCATTTGCTTCCGGCTGGATGCGCGTGCGCGCCCGCGCCCGGCAATACGGCGTCGAACTGCCGCTGGTCATTTCCGATCACGCCGACTGGGACGGGCTGACCGCGACCATCGCCGCGACCGGCGCCGGCGAAATCTGGGTGACGCACGGCCAGGAGGACGCGCTGGTGCATTGGTGCGGCAGGCGTGGACTGAAAGGGCGGCCGCTCGACATCGTCGGCTATGGCGATGAGGATGAAGGCGGCAGCGGCGATGACGGCGGAGACGCATGAACCGCTTCGCCGAGCTACTCGACCGTCTCGCCTACGAACCCGGCCGCAACAACAAGCTGCGGCTGATGACGGATTATTTCCGGACCACGCCGGATCCGGAGCGTGGCTGGGCGCTCGCCGCGCTCACCGGGAGCTTGAGCTTTCCGCATGCCAAGGCGG
>JBAQAB010000263.1:0-17578 GCA_049285535.1 Xanthobacteraceae bacterium | reverse complement strand
CTCACCAGTTCGGCGACAAAATGCTGCAAAGGTGCGGCCAAAGCAGCCAAGCTGAAGGGCGCCGCGGCCACGAGCTTCACCAAGAAATGCGTCGCCGACGCCACCAAGGCCTGAGCTTCGGCACGTTTGAAGCCTTGTAATCGCCAACAATCGGCGCACGCCCGCGGGCTTGACCCCGCGGGCGGCGCGACGCTAAATCCGTGCCGCGCATGATCCGGTGACGTGGTGATCGGGTTCCCGATAACATCATGTTTTACCTTGGTGTTTCGGGCGGTTAGCTCAGCGGAAGAGCACTTCCTTGACATGGAAGGGGTCAGAGGTTCGATCCCTCTACCGCCCACCAGTCTTCGCTCGCGAAGCGAGTGAAGACTGACACGCCGAAGCTTCACGCGGAGCCGGGCAGGCCCCGGCGAGCTACGACTGGCAGGCCAGCCTTCTATTTTAATACACCGCCCGACCGCCGGAAATATCGAACACCGCGCCGGTCGAAAACGAGCACTCCTCCGAGGCAAGCCATGCCACCATGGCCGCAATCTCGTCGACGGTGACGAAGCGGTTCATCGGAATTTTCGACAGCATGTAGTCGATATGCTCCTGCTTCATCTGGCCGAACAGCTCGGTCTTCGCCGCAGCCGGCGCGACGGCGTTCACCAGCACGCCCGCCGTCGCCAGTTCCTTGCCGAGCGACTTCGTCAGCGCGATCAGTCCCGCTTTCGACGCCGAATAGTGCGAGGCGTTCGGATTGCCGTCCTTGCCCGGAATCGAAGCGACATTGACGATGCGGCCGTAGCCGGCGCCGATCATATGCGGCACCACCGCGCGGCAGACCAGATACGGAGCGACCAGATTGACCTCGACCACGCGCCGCCACACCTCGGGCGCGAGCTGCCACAGCGGCGCATTGCCGCCAGTGATGCCGGCATTGTTGACGAGAATGTCGATCCTGCCGACGTCGCGGATCAGCGCGCCGACGGCGGCAGCGATGGAGGCTTCATCGGTGACGTCGACGACGGCGGCATGGACGCGATCGCTTTGCTTGAGCGACGCGACGGCTTTGCCCAGCGCGGCCGCACGCATCGATATCCCACAACGCCACCGCCGCACCCGAGGCAAGACACTTCTGCGCCGTCGCATAACCGATGCCGCGCGCCGAGCCGGTGACGATCGCCACGCGGCCTTTCAGATCGATGGCGTTCATGCGGAGCTGCCCTGTGCAGTTTCCCGGATGCGGCGCAGCACGAAGTGGTGCGCCGCTGTTCCGGGATCGTATCGAACTCCGAGTTCGTGACGATCCCGGGTCGCCAGCGCATCATTCCGCTTTGCTTCATGCTGCGCTGCGCCCGGGAAACGCGGCTCTTCTAAAACTTCACGCGGTCGCCGCCCTTGAGCCCGAGCATCGCCCGCGCCTCGGTGGGCGTGGCTATCTCATGACCTAGATCTTCCACGATGCGGCGGATCTTGGTCACCTGCTCGGCGTTGCTCTTGGCGAGCTTGCCCGGGCCGATATAGAGCGAGTCCTCGAGCCCGACGCGCACATTGCCGCCGATCATCGCGGCGGCGGTGCAGAAATTCATCTGATGGCGGCCGCCGGCCAACACCGACCACAGATAGTCCTTGCCAAACAGCTTGTCCGCGGTGCGCTTCATGAAGAACAAATTGTCGAGATCGGGGCCGATGCCGCCGAGGATGCCGAAAATAAGCTGCAGGAAGATCGGCGGCTTGAACATGCCGCGGTCGACCAGATGCGCCAGATTGTAGAGGTGCCCGGTGTCGTAACATTCGTGCTCGAACTTCACGCCGTGGCCTTCGCCGAGCGTCTTGTAGACCTTCTCGATGTCGCGGAAGGTATTGGGAAAGATGTAGGCGTCTGAGTTGAGCAGATAGCTCTCCTCCCAGTCGTATTTCCAGGTCTTGTAGCGCTTCGCCATCGGATAGAGCGCGAAATTCATCGAGCCCATATTCATCGAGCACATTTCCGGTGACAGCGTATTGGCCGCCGAGATGCGCTGGTCGACGGTCATGGTCACCGCGCCGCCGGTGGTGATGTTCACCACCGCGTCGGTCGCCTGCTTGATGCGGGGCAGGAACTGCATGAACACGGACGCCTCGGACGACGGCCGGCCGTCCTTGGGGTCGCGCGCATGCAGATGCAGAATCGCGGCGCCGGCCTTGGCGGCGTCGATCGCTTGGGTGGCGATCTGATCGGGCGTGATCGGCAGCGCGTCCGACATGGTCGGCGTATGGATCGAGCCGGTGATCGCGCAGCTGATGATCATCTTGTTCGCCATTGGTTCGTCTCTCCCTCAAAACCCTACCGTTGTTCGGCGGTACAGTCATTCGCCGCGCGCGCTTCGTCAAGGACGTGACGGTGCTAGCTCCGAACGGCCTTGGCTTGCTGGATCGCGGTCCAGATCGCGTAGGGCGTGACCGGCATGACCAGATCGCGCACGCCGAATTCCCGCAAGGCATCGAGCACGGCGGAGACAACGGCGGCGGGCGCCGCCGTGGTGCCGCCCTCGCCGCCGGCCTTGATGCCGAGCGGATTGGTCGGCGACAGCACCTCGGCGATGCCGGTGTCGAATGACGGCAGTGTGTCGGCATGCGGCATGGCGTAGTCCATCAGCGAGCCGGTCAGCGGCTGGCCGGAATCGGCATCGAGATAAACCTGCTCCGACATCGCCTGGCCGACGCCCTGCGCGATCGCGCCGTGGGTCTGGCCGTGCACGATCAGCGGATTGATGCAGCGGCCGACGTCGTCGATCGACACATAGCGGGTAATCGTCATGGCGCCGGTGTCGGGATCGATCTCGGCCTCGCAGATCGCGGTGCCGTTGGGAAACACCGGCTCGTGCATCTCGTTGTCGGTGACCACCGCGATGCCGTCCTTGAGCGCCTCGGGCAATTGATGCTGCGCCGCCTCGCGCGCCAGTTCGAGAAAATCGAAGGTGCGGTTGGTGTCGCGCGAGGAGAACCGGCCGTCGTCAAACGAGACGCTTTCCGGCGCCGAGCCCATCACGATGGCGGCGATCTGTTTGCCTTTGTCAATCAGCGCAACCGCCGCTTTGGAGAACACTGTGGCGGCGTGGCGCATGGAGCGGCCGGAATGGGTGCCGCCGCCGGCGCGCACCACATCGGTGTCGCCCATGATGATGCGCACGCTTTCGGCCGGCACATGAAGAAGGTCGGAGACGACCTGGGAAAAGCTTGTCTCATGCCCTTGCCCCGCCGGCTGGGTGCCGATAATGACATCGACCCTGCCCTCAGGCTGCACCTTGATGCGCGCCTGCTCGCGCGGCGCGCCGATCGAGGATTCGACGTAATTGGCAAGCCCGAGGCCCAGCAGCTTGCCGCGTTTCTTCGCGGCGCGGCGGCGGGCGGCAAAACCTTTCCAGTCGGCGACCTCCATCGCCCAATCCATGTTCTCTTCGTAGCGGCCGGAATCGTAAAGCATGCCGACCGCATTGCGGTACGGCATCGCGTCCGGCCGAATGAGGTTCTTGCGCCGCAGCTTGATGCGATCGATGCCGAGTTCGGCGGCGGCGGCGTCGACCAGCCGCTCGATGGCGTAGGTCACTTCCGGCCGGCCGGAGCTGCGATACGCATTGGTCGGCATGGTGTTGGTGTAGACGCCAACCGCGCGCAAGCTTGCCGCCGGTATGGCGTAGGAGCCGGGAATGAGCCCAGCGCCCTTGCTCAACGGTGACAGCGACACGCAGCGCGCGCCGACATTGCTGATATTGGTCGCGCGCATGGCGAGGAAGCGGCCGCCGGCGTCGAGCGCCAGCTCCACCTCGGTGACGAGGTCGCGGCCCTGGTAATCGCTCAAGAACGCTTCCGATCGCGTGGCGGTGAATTTCACCGGACGGCCGAGCTTTTGCGACGCCCATAGCACCAGACCGAACTCGACGAAGACGCGGTTGCGGGTGCCGAAATTGCCGCCGATGTCGTAGGCGAGAACGTGCAGCCGGTCGGGTGGAACGCCGAGCACCGTGGCAAGCTCGCTTTTCTGCCGCACCGCGCCGCCGGAACCGGCATAGAGCGTGTAGCGCCCGGTGGCGGCATCGTAGGCGCCGAGCGCGGCGCGCGGCTCCATCGGCACGCCGGTGACGCGGCCGACGTGAAATTTCCGCTTCACGACATGCGCGGCTTGCGCAAAGGCACGATCGGTCGCCGCGGCATCGCCGAACGGCGTATCGACAGGCACATTGTTCGGCACTTCATCCCAGATCGCCGGTGCATTGGGCCGCATCGCGTCTTCCGAATGCAGCACGAACGGCAGTTCCTCGTAGGTCACCTCCACCGCTTCCGCCGCGTCCATCGCCTGCGCTTTGGTTTCGGCTACGACCATGGCGACGGCCTCGCCGACATGCCGCGCTTTGTCCGCCGGCAGCAGCAGATGCGGACCGATGAACACCGCGCCGCCGCCGGCCGCCGCAAGTTTCATGTCGAACTTGGTCTTCGGCAGAGGATCGTGCGGAATTGGCTTGAGGTTGTCCGCGGCGCAATCGGCGCCGGTGAATACGCCAAGCACGCCCGGCATTGCCTTGGCCCGCGCCGCTTCGATTGTGACGATGCGCGCGTGCGGATATGGCGATCGCACCACCGCCGCGTAGGCTTGGCCTTCGAGACTGAAATCGTCGGTGAAACGGCCGTGGCCGGTAATGAGCCGCGCGTCCTCCTTGCGCGGCATCGGCTTGCCGATAAAGCGGTAGCCGGTTTGGTCCGGCCTTGTTTTGTCGTCCATCGGTCCTCGCCCGGTTTACGCAACGCGCCGGGGAATTTACTGCGGCACGCGCACTATCCCAATAGCGCCGCCGCTGGCGCGCCCGTCAATCGGCCGCAACGCAGGCGAGCCTTGCGGATGACGCAATCTGCTACTGGGGCTGGAAATCATCGCTCGGTCAGCTTGAATTCGATGCGGCGATTACGGCGGTAAGCATCCTCGGTGGTGCCGGTGTCGATCGGCTGGTATTGGCCGAAGGCGGCCGCGACCAGCCGGTCCGGCTGGACGCCCTTTTCGATCAGATATTGCACCACCGCAATCGCGCGCGCCGCCGACAAATCCCAGTTCGACTTGAACTGCCCGCCGCTGATCGGCCGTACATCGGTGTGGCCGTCGACCCGCAGCACCCAGCCAATGTCGGGGGGAATCTGGCCTTCCAGTTCGACGATTGCACCCGCCACTTTGTCGAGCTCGGCACGGCCTTCCGGCTTGAGGTCGGCCCGGCTGGTGTCGAAGAAGACTTCCGATTGCAGGACGAAGCGATCGCCGACGATGCGCATGTCGGGGCGGTTGCCGAGAATCGTGCGCAGCTTGCCGAAGAAATCCGAACGGTAGCTTGAAAGCTCCTGCACGTCTTTGGCCAGCGCGACGTTGAGTCGCTGGCCGAGATCGGTGATGCGCTGCTGCGATTGCGTGTCCTTTTGCTCGGAAGCATCCAGCGCGGTGTTGAGCGCCGCGAGCTGCTGGCGCAGCGCCGCGAGCTGCGTATTGAGCGTTTCGACCTGGGCCAGCGCCTTCGCCGAGATATCTTTTTCGCCTGCAAGCTCGCCGGACAGCGCGGTGGTCTTGCTTTGCGCCGCCGTCGCATCCGCGGCGGCGCCTTGATAGAGCGTCTGGTATTTGTCGCGGTCGCTCTGCGCGCCGGAGAGCTGGCCGGACAGCTCCGTGACCTTGTCCTTCGCCGCCGCCGCATCGGCGGCCGCGCCGCGATAGAGACCCTGATATTTGTCACGATCGCTCTGCGCGCCGGCGAGCGACGCCTGCAGGCCGGCAAGCTGAGTTTCAAGGTCGGCCTTGTCGGTCTTGGCCATCGACAACTGCTCGGAAAGCCCGGTGATCTGCGCATTGAGGCGTTCCAGCGCCGCGTTCTTGCCCTGCACTTCCTGCTGCAGATAAAACTGAACCACGACGAAGACGCTGAGCAGAAAAATGATGCTCAGAATCAACGTCGACAACGCGTCGACGAAGCCGGGCCAGTAATTCATGCCGCTTTCGCCGCGGCGCGTCCGTGCCAGCGCCATGCGCCCTACTCTCCGACTTTCGCCACGGCGCTCACGAGTTGACGTCCTCGCGCACGATCAACTCCAACAGCCGCTTGATCTCGCCTTGCTGTTCGGCCTGGCCTTCGACCCAATCGCGGATGGTCTGCTGCTCGGCGCGCATTTGGTTGACCAGCCCTTGGATGGCCTCGGCGAGATCGGACATCACCGCGGTGGCGGCCTTATTGCCACCGGCTTCATTGACGGCCGAGCGCAGGCGCTCGATGGCGCTGCGTATTTCGCCGATCCCGGCAGTGGGGGCGACCGGCTCGGCGGCCTGGTCGTACACCGTGGTGGAGAGCCAATCTTCGAGTTCGGTATAGAAGCGGTTCTGTGCCTGACTCGACTGCAGATCGAGAAATCCAAGTACCAGCGATCCGGCAAGGCCGAACAGGGACGACGAGAACGATATGCCCATGCCGCTGAGCGGCGCCGCGAGACCCTCGCGCAAGGAGTTGAACATCGAAGCGGCGTCGCCGGTCGGCTTTAGCCCCTGGATGACACCGCCGACCGAGCCCACCGTCTGGATCAGGCCCCAGAACGTGCCGAGCAGCCCGAGGAACACCAGTAAACCTGTCATGTAACGCGAAATGTCGCGCGCCTCGTCGAGACGGGTGGCGATTGAATCGAGAATGCCGCGCATCATCTGCGCCGAAATCGTCATCCGGCCGACGCGGCTCCCCAGGATCCCCGCCATCGGCGCCAGCAGCACCGGCGGCCGCTTGACCGCAAGACCGGGATCGGCGCGGCGGAAATGGTTCACCCAGCCGATTTCCGGATAAAGCCGCAGCACCTGCCGAAACGCCAGCACGACGCCGATGACCAGCACCAGGATGATCAGGGCGTTGAGCGCCGGATTGGACATGAAGGCGATCTCGATCTGCTTGTGCAGCAAAAAGACGATCACCGCGAACAGCGCGACGAACACCAGCATCCGGAACAGGAAGATGCGCGGGGAAGACAGCTTGAGCGGGTCGATTTCTATTGCCATCAGTTCGAAACGAAGCGGCGGTCCCCCCGGTCTGGCGCATACTATGCCACAGACCGGTGACAAAGAAAAAGCAGATGACGAAGACAGCAATCTAAAATTGGGTCATTGCTATGTCCGCCGCGCCGCGACATCGTCAATAATAGCCCACGGTTGCGCCGCCATCGACCGCGATGGCGGTGCCCTGGATGTGACGCGCCTGCTCCGAGCACAGGAACAAAGTGAGCGCCGCGACGTCTTCGGCCTTACCCAGCCGGCGCAGGCCGTCTTTGGCGGTGGCCTCCTGCTTGAGCTGTTCGACGGATTTTCCGGACGCTTTCGAGCGCTGCTCGATCAGCTGATAAAAGCGCTCGGTCTCCGTCGCGCCGGGATGGATGACATTGACGTTGACGCCGTCACGCTTGCCGAGCTGCGACAGCGCCTTGGAGAAATTGCCCATCGCTGCATTGACCGAAGCGCCGATCGAAAAATCGGCGCCCGGCGAGCGCGCCGCGCCGCCGCCGATATTGACGACGAAGCCCTGCGCCGCCTTGAGCATCGGCCAGAACAGCCGGCACATGCGCACACAGCCGAACAATTTCAATGCATAGCCGTCGAGCCAGGCATCGTCCGGTAAGTCGACGAAATTGCCGGCGCGGGTCGCGCCCGCCGAGCACACCAAAATGTCGCAGCGGTTGAATTTGTCCTTCACCGCGTCAAAGACCCGCTTACAGCCGTCAAGCTGGCGCAGGTCAACGGCAACGGCAACGGGCGCCGGGCCGCCGGCCGCGGTAATGATCTTGCTCGCGGCGGCGAGGTGCTCCGCCGAGGACGACACGATGACCGTCTGGGCTCCCGCGCGGGCGAACTCGACGGCGATCTCGCGGCCAATGCCGCGACTGCCGCCGGTGATGACTGCGACCTTACCGGAAAATTCGTCTGGCATTGTCCATCCTGTTGGTCTTGGCAATGAGCCGGGCCGGGCGGATTAGCGATGCACCTTACCGCGCCGCGCGGCCGGTCCCAACAGCCTCGCAGAAAACCCGCAACGGCGTTCATCCGTAGCAGCGAAGAAATTCAATTTTCACGCCCGTCAATCGTTTTCAACAAATAAATGGCTAAGCCTCAATGGCGCCGGCTCGTCGCGCTCGGTGCGCTTGAGCCATTCGATCGTCTTGCCGAGCATGTTGCCGTCCGCGATATACGCGAGACGTTGCGGCAAACGGATCTCGGCGAGTTTCGTCACAAAGGGTATTTGGCCGACTCTTCCGGACTTGATATTTGCGGTGAAGATCGCGCGCGCACCCAGGACGATCGCGCGAAGAACGGTGTAAAGAATCGCCAACAAGCGAGAGACGAATTTACACGCGTAAGAGAAAACGGTTGAAGCAAAGCGGGTGACCTCTTCGGCGATATGTCGCCTTACCGCCCGCGCGTCACCGGTGGCGATCCAGAGATCGATCGGAATAAAGAGAATGCCGATCAGCATGAGCTCAAGGCCGAAGGAGAACGCCGCCGCGTGATCGACCGGCCAGCGCCACATCTCGCCAAAGTAGTTCGCGCTCTTGAAGATCTTTTTCACCGGAATGAATTTGACGCAATCTGCTCTGATCACCTGCTCTTGGTCGTCAGCGAAGCCGCCGAGCCCCAATAGAACCAGCAGGTAATGATCGAAATCGCCTCGGTCGCCGGCCTGCTCGATGCCGCGGCCGGAATAGGCTCCGAAACTCTTGCGCGTGGCTTCGCTGACCGTCACGCTCTGATCGGCAATATCGGCCAATCGCCGCTCCCACTCGTGGGCTTGGACCTCAAGCTTGAACAGGTCGGCATACCATTCGGCATAGCGCACATGCAGCATCGCGCCGCGTTCCATCTGCGCAGAATCTTGCCCGCGGCTGTCTCGCTCGTTGACGAGGCGATAGAGGCCGCCACTTTGATTGGCGGGCGGTTGAGGGCCTTCGCTCATCGGACGAGAGTGCCATGCGCGAACCGCTTCGGGCGCCAAGGCGTAATGATTGTTGAGTGCGATTTTCGATTGCAGAGCCGCATTGACGAAGAACGGGCGCACGCAGCTTGCCGCCACTTGCCATATTTCCGCGGTCTCGACGGCAGGCGCGTTCGGCGAATCCGACTTCACCCACGCATATCCGGCCTCGGCCGCGCGCAAATTTTGCGCCCAGTCGAACAGCGATGCGCTCAAAATCGCGCAACCCAGCACGACGAAAAAAATGCGGACACGTGAAACCGTAATACGCAACATACTACTCGGCGCCGGCTAACCGCGCATCACGCGGCGTTGGTTCGCAAACTCAAAGAGTTGTGTGAATCGACGGGCACAGGCGAAATATGGCAAGTCGCAATCCGAACGCGGACCGTCATCGCACACCCCCCTGAACGCCACCGACAGGCCCAGCCTCCGGCCTATTTGAGCCGGAATTAAGACAACATGCTCGGTGCGATTCGTGACATTGGGGCTGCCACAATTGGGCGCAGCGCCCGACGCACCGGAATCCATTGCCCAGCTCCAAGGCTGATCCTTAATCCGGCTTGATTTTCGCTAACTTGATGACGTCACCCCACTTCTTGGTTTCGGCGGCGACAAACTTGCCGAAATCGGCGGACGAGCCCGGCAGCGGCACACCACCAAGATCGGTAATCCTCGCCATGAGCGTGGCGTCGGCCAATCCGGCATTGATCTCCCGGTTGAGCCGTTCGACAATCTCAACAGGGGTGTTCTTCGGCGCGCCGATGCCGACCCATTGCCCGGCCTCAAAACCCGGTACGAATTGACCCACCGTCGGGATTTCGGGCAACAATACGGAGCGCGCCGTGCTGGTCACCGCCACGGCGCGCAAGCCTCCGGACTTGATTTGCGGAAGCGTCAACAAGACGGTGCCGATGGCGCCCTGGATCTGTCCGCTGAGCGCGTCGCTGATCGCCGCCGGACCGCCGCGGTAAGCAACAAAGACGATGTCCGCGCCGGTCATCATCTTGAGCAGCTCGCCGGCGACGTGCTGCGGCGAACCGAGCGGCGGAGTTCCGATGTTGATTTTTCCGGGATTCGCCTTTGCGTATGCCAATAACTCAGGAAAGTCTTTCGCTGGAAAAGACGCATTCACGGTGATGACCATCGGAAAAGTAACGACGCCGGAGATCGGCGCGATGTCGCGGATGAAATCAAATTTTAGATTTGCGAACAGTGTGGCGTTGATCGCATTGCTGGCCGACACCGACAGCAAGGTATAACCATCCGGTGTCGCGTCCACCACGGCTTGGGTCGCGAGATTATCGCTGGCGCCGTTTTTATTCTCGACGAATACGGTTTGGCCGAGCAGCTGTGACAGCCACTGCGCCATCAGCCGCGCGATCACGTCGGGCGCGCTGCCCGGCGTACCTCCGACGATCAGGCGCACGGGACGCGCTGGATAGGCGTCCGCTGTTGCGATCCGCGGCATAGCGGCAATCGCCGCTCCGGCGGCAGCCAGACGGAGAACGTTTCGGCGTGGCAGTTTCATGATTATCCCCGGCAATTCAGAAAAGATTGCCGCTCGAAAACAGCTAATCGAGCCGCACCGTCTGCCCAGTCGCGGCGGCCCGCTCGATGGCGTAGGTCGTTTTCAGATTGAGCATCGCCTGCTCGGGCGTGCAGTGGATGCTGGGCCGGCCGGTGGCAAGAAAATCGAGCCAGGCGCGCGTCTCGTTGCCGAGCGGGCCCCAGAAGTCGCCCATGGCCCAATCGCCTGCGGTGTTGCTGCCGAGAAACGCCATCTCCACGGAATGGCCCGGCACATAAGGGTGCGGGATACCTTTCTCCGAGAAGATCAGGTGTTCCATGTGGTCGTCGTCGATGATCATGGTGCCGTCGGTACCGAGGAGCTCGACGCGATCGGATTGCCCTTGCGTCGGATAATTCGCCGGCAGCGCGTAGCCGATGCCGAAATTGATCACCGCACCGTCGGCGAAGGTGACGATCGCCCAAGTCACGTCCTGGGCGCTGTAGCCCGCGTCGCGGAAAATGCCTGACTGGCCACGCGCTACCACATCGACCGGCCGGTTACCCTCGAGGAACCAGCACATCAGGTCGACGTAATAGGTCAGCACGTCGAGCACCGGCGTCGCGTGCGGATCGCGCTTGAGGATGGCGAAGGTCTGTGCCCGCGAATTATAAACGCGCGCCAAGCCGCCGCTCACTTTGCCGAGCCGGCCGAGCCGCATCTGCTCCTTGGCGCGCAGGAAGCATTCTTTGAAGCGCCGGCTGTAGCCGACGCGCAGCGTGCCGGAGGTCGCTTGCAGCGTCTTGAAAATCGCCTCGGCGTCGTTGAGCGACAGTGCCAGCGGCTTCTCGACCAGCACCGGCTTGCCGAGCTCGAGCGCTTTGCATACCGGCGCCGCATGCTCGCCTTCGGGGGTCGAGACGAACACCGCGTTCACTTGCGGGTGCGCGATCACTTCAGCGTTGTCGGCCGAGTAAAAGTCGGCGCCGGCGAGCTCGGCGAGCTTTTGCGCCTGCGCCGGGTCCTTGTCGGAGACCGCAAGAAAGCGCACCGCCGGGTGTTTGGCGGCGAGCCGCGCCCGCAACGTGCCGATGCGGCCCGAGCCGACGACGGCGATGCCGAGTTCCTTCGCCTGTGCGCGCTTTTCCATGGCGTTATGCTACTCTCGTCGCCGACGGGAAGCAGGAGACTATCATGAGTGTGCGCGCCCTCGAATTCGTCGAGACGTGGGTTTCGGAGAAGATCGAAGCGAAAGATTTTGCCGCCGCCGGCGGAACTGCGTCTGGCCTAGAGGCGCAGGCAAAAAGCCTGGCCGATCAATGCGTGAAAGACGCCCAGAGTAACGGCATCCCCAAATCCGAGATCGACCAGGCCTTCGACGATCTTGCGGCCTTCATCGCAGGTCAGATCGACGAGGCCCGCGACCGCGACGCGGATCGCTCGGGCGAGGCCCATCCCGGTAGTCTCATCGAAACCGACGACACACGCGTGATCGACGAAGAGGAAGACGAGGCGGAGGAGGACGCGAAGGGCGCTTGACGTTTCGGCCGGTGCGATTGGGCTAAGCCACCTTCCTGGCGGAAAACTCCTGTTGCCAGCGCCGCACCCGGCGCTCGTCGACCTCGATGCCGAGGCCAGGGCGTTCCGGGACGTCGACATGTCCACGCACCACCGCGAGCGGCTCGACCGCAACGTCCTCCGCCAGTCCGGGATTGGTCACGGTCAGTCCCCAGTCGAGCGCCGGCGCAGCGGCGGCGACATGCGCGGCCGCCGCCGAGGCGACGCTCGATTCGCCGGTCTTGCAGGAAATATTGATTTTCATGCCGAGCCGGTCGCACAGCCGGCTTGCATCGAACAGTGCGCGCAGGCCGCCGAGCTTGATCGCTTTAAGGCTGCCGCCGCGTGCGGCTTTGCGCTCATGATGACGTACGATGTCGTCGGCGGAATGAAGGCCCTCGTCGGCGCCGATCGGCACGCGGCTCGCCGCGGCGACGCGCGCCATGCCGTCGAGATCGTGCGCTTCGACCGGCTGCTCGAAGAAATCGAGACCGCAATCGCCGAGCGCGCGCACGTAAACCAGCGCATCGTCGACGCCAAAACCCTGATTGGCGTCGGCGGAGACAAGACATGGTTCGCCCATGCCCTTGAGCGTCAAGCAAACGGCGCGTGTACGCTCGGCGTCGGCGGACGCCATGCGCAGTCCCACCTTGATCTTGAAGGCGCGGTAACCTGCGGCCCAACGCTCTTTCGCGTCGCGCAAATCCGCCGCGACATCCTCCGAGCCGATCACGGCGAGCACCGGCATGCGGCTGCGCTGCCTCCCGCCGAGGAGCGCATAGACCGGCCGGTTGGTGGCGCGGCCGACGAGGTCATGCAGCGCAATCTCGATGGCGGCTTTGGCGCCGCTATTGCCATAGAGCCGCGCCGCCATCGCCGCCGAAGCGCCGGCGAGATCGTCGGCAGGACGCTTGAGCAGGCCCGGCGTCAAAAGCGCCACCGCCGCCGTCATGCTGGCGACAGTTTCGCCGGTCATGGTCGGCGCCGAAGCCGCTTCGCCCCAGCCGACCGCGCCATCATCGGATTCGATGCGGACGAGAACGTTGTCCGCGCGCGTCACGGTCTCGCCGGCCATCTGCACCGGCTTCTTCATCGGCAGACTGACTGCAATGGGCTCGATCGTTTTGATCTTCATGCCGCGCCTTGCTGCCGATACTACTTTACCGCCGGTCTTTCGTTCGGTTCCAAGTCAAGTTTCCGCCGCCATATCGGTCCTTGTCAAATTCGCCGCACGGGTCATCTGCGCGACCATTGCGCGGGGTCGACGATGAGCATAATTGAGCTTCCGCAATCGATGCGGGAGTGGGCCGTTATGTCGGACAGCGGCGGGGGCCTGCCAGGAGGTCGAACGATGCGCGTAAGACTTGTCATGGTCGCGGTGGCGCTGTTGCCGCTCATCGCTGCAACTTTTGCGGCGAGCGCGGATCCGCTGGCGCCCGCCGATACGAGCCCTGCCGCACCCAATCCCGCGGGACTCTGGCAAGCCGTCGACAGCGACAGCAAGCAACCCACCGGCTGGTTTCTGATTACCGATCACGACGGCGTCTACGACGGCATTATCGCCAGGATGTTTCTCAAGCCCGGCGAAGATCCCAACGTCGTATGCGATCAGTGCAAGGACGATCGCCACGATCAGCGCTGGCTCGGGCTCGAAATCATTCGCGGCATGAAGCAGGAAGACGCCGACAAATTCGGCGGCGGCACCATTCTCGATCCGCGCGACGGCAAGATCTATCATGCCACCATGAAGGTGACGCCGGACGGCCAAACGCTCGTGGTACGCGGCTATATCGGCATCGAGCTGTTGGGCCAGAATCAATATTGGTCGCGGCTGCCAGATTCGGCTTACAGCATGCTTCATCCGTCGGTTAATCCCAATCCGGCGGTCAATCGTAATCTGGTGACGCCGAAACACCCGCCGGCGCATCACTCGCAGCTCATGGCGCCGCAAAACGCCGCGGGGCGTTGATCTTATCTAAGCTTCCGGCTGCTGTTCGCGCGGCTTGCCCATCAGCACCGGCTGGAACACCGCCGCGGCGGCCATCGTCGTCAACAGCGAGATCGCCAGCAATTTGCCCATGCTCGACGTTCCGGGATGGCTGGAAAACCACAGGCTGCCGAAGGCGGTCGCCGTGGTGCAGGCAGAAAACGTCACCGCGCGGGTGAGCACCGATTGCAGCAGATTGGTCTGCCCTTCGCGCCATGCCATGATGTAGTAGATCTTGAACGCCACGCCGACGCCGAGCAACAGCGGCAAAGCGATGATGTTGGCGAAGTTCAGCGGCAGGTCGACCAGCACGCAAATTTCCAGCGTGACGACGCCCGCCAAAAGCAGCGGCACCAGCGTCAGCAGCACGTCGCTCAATCGGCGCAATGTGATCCACAGCAAAATGGCGATCGATATCAGCGCGCAGGCGCCGGCCTCGAGGAAGGCGCCTACCACCGCGCGGCGCGCTTCGAGAATCGAGATCGGTCCCTCGGTCGCGTTCGGCGCCACGGTCTGCACGGCGTTCGCGAAATTCTGCAACACCGTATTGTTGTTGGAATCGCCGGCTGGGGCGACATCGACGCGCGCCTGCCCGTCCAAAGTCACCCACTGACGCTTGAGGTCCGGCGGCAGATTATCGAGCGTTACCTCGTGCGCCTTGAACAGATCGCGCAGATCGTCGAGCGCGGTATGCAGCGGCTGCACGAACACCGTTTCGGCGCGCTGGCGCACCGGCGGGTCGGCCTTGGCGAGCGCCGACAGCGCGGTCGCGAGGCGCCGCGCCGCCACTGCGCCTGAGCCAGTGCCGGTGCCGGCCAGCCGGTTGAGGAAATCGATGGTGGAGCCCATCATGCTGACGTTCTGCGCGTCGGTCGGCGGCGGAGTCGAGGCCGTCGGGTTGAGCACCGGATCGAGCGTCTTCGCCGCATCCTGGATCAGCGGCAGGTTTTGCTGCTGGTCGCTCGGAATGAAGTTCGACAAAGTCGTAACGCGCGCCACTTCCGGCAGCGCGCGCAGCTTCGCCGCGACTTGATCCGCCACCGTCAATGACGGCTCCAGCACCTGAATATCGTTGGCACCGGCCTCCGGATCGCTCTTGAGCGCAAGATAGGTGGCGACTGCCTCGGTCTTGGGGCTGCGCAGATTGATCGGATTGAAATCGAAGCGCAGCCAAAACAACAGCGGCAATCCCGCCGCGACGACGGCAAGCGTGATGATCAGGATCGGTATGCGATGCCGCGCCAAAAAACGATCGACCGGAGCCAGCACCTTGTAGCCGAGCTGCGCCGGTTCGCTCGGCGGCTTGAGCACGCTCAGCAAAGCCGGCAGCAGCGTAATGCTGGTGGCAAACGCGATCAGCATGCCGACGCCGGCGATGAGGCCCAATTCGGAAACGCCCTTGTAGACCGTCGGCAGAAACGACAGAAAGCCGGCGGCTGTGGCAAAAGCGGCGAGCGTCAGTGGCGCGCCGGCGCGCCGGCCGGCTTGCAACAGCGCCTCGCGCACATTGTCGACCTCGTGCCGTTCCGCCCGATAGCGGACGGAAAATTGCAGACCGAAGTCGACGCCAAGGCCGACGAACAGCACGGCGAAATAGACCGATATCAGATTGAGCGTGCCGACCATCAGCAGGCCGGCTGCGGCGGTGATGGAAAGTCCGACCGCGAGGCAGGCGAATACCGCGAAAATGATGCGCACCCAGCGCAGCGCCAGCCACAAGATGACGAGCACGACGGCGATGGTCACTGTGGCGTTAAGCGCCGCATTCTCTTTGATGGTGGCGAATTCCTCGTCCGCCATCGGCACCGGGCCGGTCAGGCGCAGGCGGGCCTGATATTTGGATGAAAAATCGAGGTCTTTGGCCGCCTGCCGGATCGCATCGGTGGCATGCTTGCCCGGTTCGAGCTCGGAATAGTCGAGCGAAGCGCGGATCTGCAGGAAGCGCAGTAGCTCATCGGGCGTCGACGCGCGGCCTTGCACCAGCTCATGCCATGAGAAACTCGCCGGCTGTCCGGCATTGACCTTGTCGAGCGTGTTCGATGCGAGCGTCAGCGGCCAAGTCATATTGTCGAGCGTGAGCTGGCCGCCCTGAACGCCGAGCAGGCCGAATTGCAAAGCCTGAATGACGCCGCGCAGTGACGGGTCGCCGGCCAGCACCTGGATCAGGCGTTGCGCCTGCGTAAGCGCCTTCAATTGCGGCGCGAGATCCGACGTTTTCTCGAACAAGAAACCGTTCTGCGCAAAGAAGCTGCCGCCCTTTAGCTGCTCGATGGATTGAATCAGGGCCTTCTGCTGCGACAGCCGCGTCACCAGCGCATTGGTGGCTTCGTCGACCAGCTCCGGCGTCGGCGCATCGATCACCGCGACGATGGTTTCGAATTGCGGGAACGCCTTTTCCAAGGCAGCCTCGCGCTGCCGCCACGGAATGTTCGGCGAAATGAGCTGGTTGACGTCCGTCGTCATCGCAAAATGCGTGGCGGCGTACCACGACGAAACGACGGTGAGCAGAATCGCCGCGGCGATCACCGGCCAAGCGTATTGCACGCAAAGACCGATTGCGCGGACTACGAAGGCGGTGATCGTTTTCATGGGCTGGTCAGTGGAATGGGATGATCAACGGGAAGGGTAAATCGGCGAACGGGTGTGAGGCGTCAAGAGAAAGGCGAAATGGTGACCGATGAACCGCGGCTGAGAAGCCTAGATGCCCTGAATGGCTCGAAAAGTGAAATCCTGGATATTTTCCTAGCCCATTTGCCGTGTTTTGCCGCCCTGGCCTAGCTGCCATGGGGAAATCTCGATTTTTGCGTCAATTCAGCCCACAACGCGTGAAAACCTGAACCGGTTGCACGAAACCGCGTTGCCTTTGGACGGTGACAAGCGAACCCCGGTTCAAAGGCGCTGGACCGGGCCAGTGCAGCGGCCCGCTGGACAAGAGGCGCCATTTCCGCTCAATGAGCCGGTTTATGGGGTCATTCCTCGGCCGCTGCAGCGAAACCAAGCTTAAGCAAGGAAATCCGGGCTTGATTGCAGCGCATTCGCGGCCAAGTAACTGACCAAGCAACTGAGTAACCGCGGCAGCCGTTATTGCGACGCAAGGCCGCAGCGTAGACATTAACCGTGATGTACCGGCGATTGACCGGGAGGTCTTGATGAAAGTGATACTCGCTCAACCCCGCGGCTTCTGCGCCGGAGTGGTGCGTGCCATCGAGATCGTCGAACGGGCGCTGCAGAAATTCGGCCCGCCGGTCTACGTGCGTCACGAAATCGTGCACAACAAGCATGTGGTGGAAAGCCTCAAGGCCAAGGGCGCCCGCTTTGTCGAGGACCTCTCCGAAGTTCCCGCCAATGCGGTCACCATCTTCAGCGCCCATGGCGTCGCCAAAAGCGTCGAGGAAGAAGCCGCTTCGCGCAATCTGCCGGTATTGAACGCCACCTGCCCGCTGGTCACCAAGGTGCACAATCAGGGCAAGCGCTATGTCGGCCAGGGGCGCCGGCTCATTCTCATCGGCCATGCCGGACATCCGGAGGTCG